>SIAQ01000103.1 GCA_009697105.1 Gemmataceae bacterium
TGGCAAGGGCGAGACTACCCAAAAAAGCCCACGGCGCCCAGCCACGAATCACCCATGGCGAAAAGGGTTCAAGAAGAAAGCATAGAGAAATGTATGCGGACATTTCTAATGCAACGAAAATGGGGACATTTCTATTGCGGTGCGACATTGCGAAGTGACGACGTTGACAGGCTGAATCTCGCCTGTTAACGTGTAAGGAAGGCCTGTACTCGCATTCCGTTTGAGAGGGACTTAACGATGTCTACTGTGCACCCCGCTTCGCCGCCGGCCGTCCCGCCTCTGCGCCCGGGTGATCGGCTCACGTGTGCCGAGTTTGAGCGCCGCTACGAGGCCATGCCGCACGTTAAGAAAGCCGAGTTGATCGAAGGAGTTGTGTTTATACCTTCCCCTGTCCGCGTTCGCCGCCACGGCAAGCCGCACGGCATTTTCATCCTTTGGCTGGGAACCTTCAACGCCTCCACACCGGGAACATTATTTGCCGATAATACGACCACGCGACTCGACGATGACAACGAATACCAACCCGACGGCTTGCTGATGATCGATCCCGAATGGGGCGGACAGGCGGTCATCACCACAGACGATTACATCGAATTCGCCCCGGAACTGGTCGGCGAAATCTCGGCAAGTAGTGCGAGTTTCGATCTGCATACAAAGAAGACCGTTTATCGCCGCAATGGCGTGCGCGAATACATCGTTTGGAGCGTGCTCGACAAGAAGATCGACTGGTTCGTTCTTCGCTCGGGCGAGTTTGAGAGCCTGCAACCTGACGAGCAAGGAATACTCAAAAGTGAAGTCTTCTCTGGCCTATGGCTTGACGTGGCCGCTCTGCTCAGCGACGACCTGCGGCGCGTTCTCGCCGTCCTGCACGACGGCCTCGGCTCGCCGGAGCACGCGGAATTCGTGGAGCGCTTGGGGCAGCAGAAGCAATGATGATATCCCCGTCTCACTTGAGTTTTGAGGATTTCTTCTCTTCGCCCAACACAAGGGCGACGAACGCGTTGATGACAATCACGGAATCGACGGTGCAATCGTATCTGAGCCGGGCACGCAGTGAGCGGTTTGATTTTGGCCGTAAGAGCTGCGCACGCAATCGGCGCTGTCCGCGGCTAAAGCCGGCCAAGACGCGAAGGCCCGTAATCGGCCCTTCGGGAACACACTCGCCCGCCGCCACCTCGCTGTAAACAGCGGGGCTACACGGTGCACGGTTCAAACGCCCGTAGACGGGCGTTGGCGGTTGGAGGAGTCGTCGGTAAGGCGCACTTTTGGACCACCATGATTCGAGCTGGCGTCTTGGATCGCTCGCAATCAGTTATCCGAGACAATTCCTGTGTAAGGAAAACTACACTGTGCAAACAGATGTCAAGGATTGGTCTTTTTTTCAATCGGATTGAGCAGAGGCAGCCAATCCTCCGGGCGCGAACCGGGATTCCTTCCGGTGATTTCACGAAGTGCGAACAGGACTGCGTCGCGCTGGGCGTATGGATCGTTGAGTTTCTTCTCCTTCTGCAGGCCCTGAAGCAGCTTGATCTCCGGAGTGGTTGCTCGCCGCTCTCTCAACATGTAATCGAACCGCTGCTGCCCTGGCCACTTACCCGGGTTAGCGACTGGTTGAACGAGTGAAAAATCCTGCTGCAAGAAAGTGGTATCGGCGCGAACAAATTGACCAGTCTGCTTCGCATAATAGAGGGGAGGCATCTCCTGCCCGGGAATTGGAATACGGCCTCGCACCAAATCGTCCTTTGAAAGGGATGGCGCATGACAAAGCAGGCAGTTGCTAAGATGATTGACGCGAACCACCTCATTAACGTAACTCGCTTTTTCTCCTTTCACTTCTTTCGTGTAGGGAAGTTTGGGGTCTGGCTCCTTGAGCAGCGCGATCAGGTCCGGCGTAACTTCCTTTATTTGCAGGCCGACAATTGCCTCGGCCGCGTGGTCCACAGCCGGCTGCCACGGCCAGCGTAAACCATCAAGAAGAACTTTTTGAAATTCCTTTCGCGGACGCATTGCAAGCGCCTCCACCGCTTTCTCACGTACTTGGGGCGAAAGGTCAAAAACGGACCGCTGCGCGAGCACGACGCCAGCTTCCTTCCCTTCAATCTTCGCGAGAATTTCGACGAGCATGGTTCGTAACGAAGTATTTTCGGTTTGCAGCATCTGCGCTAAAGTCGGTACACATTCTGGCTTATTCCACTGCAAAGGCTTCTGGCCCAGTCGGTCCGCCTTGAACATAAATTCCTTCATCTTGTCTACGTCGGGTCTAATGTCGCGTGCTGGTACTGCCCGCTGCATGCAGCTACGAAGGTTCACCGAATAGACATGAAGCCCTTCTGCGGCCTCTTTACCAAGCTGACTCTCCCCGACGGTGCGCCATGGGAGGGAAGCAAGATCAGGCCGCTTCATCTGCTGCGTAAACTGTTTGTAGAACCGCACACCAATGTCCGCAGGAGGGGTTGCCGCTGGCTTTCCCATAGGTTGGTTCATCGTGAGTTTTTGCAAGTAGGTGAGGACATAAGATGCGCCTACCTGATCTAGACCCACCTCTGGGATAAGCTGCAACTGCTTACGCAACTCCTCGTCCGAGGAATCGTCGCGCCGTTTAAAGCGTGGCTTCTCCTCCAGAGTTTTCTTCTCTTCTTGAGCCGGTAGATCGAGAACCGTCAAATAAACTGCTGCACTCGCCGCCGCCAATACGAACATTGAGCGATACATTTTTACCATGATATTTCTCCATTGGAAGGATCTACTGCCGTCCAGGGTCATTATTGAAAATGGCAACTCATCAAGATTCTACGAATGATTTCCTAGCGACTACGAGGCACCGTCGCACAGAGTAATTATTATAGCGATCTATTTCGGTTCTTATCCTGCAGACCGAGAACCCTCTTGTGCTCAGTTGAATAGGTTGCACGTCAATAAAGAGATGGGTGAACGTAACTGCGATCCCCTCGGTCCTCAAGATGAGTCGGAGTATCCAACCTCCTGCCATTATCCACCCGCAATAAATGCAGTCAAGGGAAATTCGGTGCGCGTTCGATATTGCAAATTGCTTTTTATCAAAGCGAAGGCACACGCCCCTGCCATGTCACCCCTCGCCAACTCCAACGCCGCCCATACCGCAGCCAAGCAGCAAGCTTTTTCTGCCCGCGTGAATAGAACACATATCAACTTCACCTGCTCACTTTCGCGGAGTATGCGCATGCGATATGGAATCGTCGGATTTGCCCTGTCCCTTGTTGTCGTCGGGCCGATTGCGTTCTCCCAGCCGGGTAAGGACTCCAAGGACAAGGACTACGCCGTCGAGTTGCCGCGTATTGCTCCCACGGCACCGAAGGATGCTTTGAAGACGTTCAAACTCGCGCCGGGGTTCAAGCTCGAACTCGCGGCATCGGAGCCGATGATCCGTTCGCCTGTTGCTGTCGATTTCGATGAAGATGGCCGGATGTATGTCGCGGAGTTTCCCGAGTACAACCAGCACGGCAATCCGAAGTTCAAAGACAAGGGCGCCATCAAGGTGCTCGAGGACACCACGGGCAGCGGCGTCTACGATAAGGCGACGACCCTCGCCGAGATCGATTCGCCCGTCGCGCTTTGCTGCTGGGACGGCGGTGTCTTCGTGGGAGCGGTGCCGCATATCTGGTATCTGAAAGACACCAAGGGCACGGGCAACGCCGATATACGAAAAATCATCTACACCGGCTTCGGCCGCGACAAGGCCGGCGAGGCGATGCTCAACTCGTTTCGCTGGGGGCTTGATAATCGCTTTCACGTCTCCACCAGCGCCGCGGGCGGCGGCATCAAACTGGCCGAGGCGAAGGACGCGAAGTTGTTCAACGTCAAAGGCCACAGCTTTCTGTTTGACCCGCGCGCCCTGACGTTCGAGCTTGTCGCCGGCAGTGCCCAGCATGGCATGTCGATGGACGATTGGGGCCGCAAGTTCACGTGCGACAACTCGAATCCATGCCACATGCTGATGTACGATGGCCGATACTTGACGAAGAACCCCTACGTGCAACCGCCGCCGCCACTTGTCAACGTGCATGGCGTGAACAAGGCGAATTACCTACATCGCGTCAGTCCGAACGAACCGTGGCGGATCGTTCGCACTCGGCTTCGCTTGCAAAAGGTTGTGCCTGGCCCGATCGAGACCGGCGAAGTCTCCGGCCACTTTACCGGCACGACAGGCATCACCGTCTATCGCGGCGACGCCTTTCCGCCCGAGCATCGTGGCACGCTCTTCGCCGGCGAGGTGTCCAACAATCTCGTTTACCATGCGCGCCTTATCGAATCAGGGCTTATTGCGAGCGCTAAACGAGTTGAAACGGGCATGGAGTTTCTCGCCTCAACCGACAACTGGTTCCGGCCCGCTCAGTTCGCGAATGCACCCGATGGCACGTTGTACGTCATCGACCACTATCGCGAGATCATCGAAACGATCGAATCGATCCCACCGCTCATCCTCAAACATCTGCACATCGAGTCAGGCGTCAATCATGGCCGAATCTATCGCGTCGTTCCGGAGGGTTTCAAGCGACCGCCGCAACCGCGTCTGAGCAAGGCGAGCACGGCGGATCTCGTCAAGCTGCTGGAACACCCGAACGGCTGGCACCGCGATACGGCGTCGCGCCTGCTGTATCAACGGCAAGACGCTGGGGCGATTCCGCTTTTACGAAAACTCGCAACGGCGTCTCGGTTGCCGCTGGGACGAGTGCATGCACTCTATGCGCTCGATGGTCAGGGTGCGCTCGACGTCAACCGGGTGTTGTTGGCTTTGAACGACCCGGAACCTCGTGTCCGTGAACATGCGCTGAGGATGGCCGAGCGATTTCAGAGTGATAGCCAGATACGCCTCTACATGGTGAACATGACGGACCCCCACACCGATCCCCGCTTGCTTGTTCAGCTCGCCTATTCGCTCGGATCGGTCGAATCGACACAAGCGACCTCAGCACTCACAAGCCTGGCGTTGAATCATGGCAAAGACCCCTGGATGCGGCTTGCGATTTTGACTTCGGCGTACGCACGTCGGGGAGAGCTAATACGGCGGATGCTGCCGAACGACACATTCGACGAGGAGCCAGAACGCAGGCTCCTTGTGAACGCCATCGTCGTGCAGATCGGTGCCGCGAATCAGCCGAACGAGATCGCCGATGTTCTCTCTGTCATAGATAAACTCCCAGCTCCGGAAGGCCGCGAATTGATGGCGAGTCTCCTGACCAAGCTGCCGGCAAAATCACGTGAACGCATCACGAAAGCCGGAAAGTCGAGCGAGTTGTTCAAGGAACTCGTAAATGACGCGTTGAAAATCTCCGCCGATGACAAGCAAGCCGTTGGCGAACGTGTGTCAGCGGTGCGCACGCTGGGTCTCGCGGAGTTTGCGAAGGTGAAGCCGAACTTCACGGAGCTGCTCAAATTCCGCCAGCCCGAAGCGGTGCAGAAAGCCGCGCTGGAAACGCTCGCCCGATTCGAGCAACCCGCCGTCGCGGAGACGATTGTCGCCGCCTGGCCGAGCCTCAGCCCGCAGGTCCGCGCGACCGCTGCGGAGACGTTGTTCGCCCGCGCCACGTCGATTCAGACCTTCCTCGATGCCGTCGAAAAGGGCACGATCAAGACGGGCGAGATCGATCCGGCTCGCATCCAGCTTCTACAGGTTTTCTCGGATAAGGATATTCGCCTACGCGCGGAGAAGCTTTTCAAGGGCACTAAACTCTCCGCTCGTAAAGAAGTCGTGGCGGCGTATCAGAAATCGCTCGACCTGAAGGGCGACGCCAAGAATGGCAAGGAAATCTTCAAGAAGAACTGTGCCGCGTGCCATCGCATTGATGGAGTCGGCGAGCAGATCGGGGCCGACATCGGTTCGATCAAGGATAAAGGCAGCGACTTCATCGTGCTGAATGTGCTCGACCCGAACCGCGAGGTGCTGCCGAAGTTCATCACCTACTATATGCAGATCGATACTGGCCGCACGCTCACCGGAATGATTACCGCCGAGACCGCGACGAGCATCACGCTGCGCCGCCCTGATGGCACAAGCGAAACGGTGCTGCGCGTCAACATCGAGGAGCTGCGCTCGACCGGCATGTCGTTTATGCCGGAGGGACTGGAGAAATCGATCAACCATCAGGAGATGGCCGACTTGATTGCGTTTATGATGGCTCGTTAGTCCGTGGTCCGTGGTCCGTAGTAGGGTGCGTCAAGCGCCATCGCCGACGCACCGGACGCTCGCGGGTTCATGGTGCGTCGGCGCTGGCGCTTGACACACCCTACGGACCTCGGTTTATGATCCAATCAAATATGGAGAGGCTAATATGTTTCATCGCATCATCGTTGCATTGGTAATATCCATCGCGTTTGCCGCCACCGCGTCCGCCCAGGACGCCAAGTCTTGGCAAGTCGGCGTTGCCAAGACGGTAATCACGCCGAAGCAATCGATGTGGATGTCCGGCTATGGCGCACGCAACAAGCCGTCCGAGGGCAAATTGCACGACCTCTGGGCCAAGGCGATTGTGCTGCAAGACGCGAAGGGCGCACGCTGTGCCCTCGTCGCGCTCGATCTCGTCGGCATCGATCGCGCACTGTCCGAGGATATTTTGGCCGACGTGCAGAAGCAGCACGGCTTATCGCGCGAGCAAGTGATGCTGAGCGTCTCGCACACGCACTGCGGGCCGGTCGTTGGCAAGAACCTGATCGCCATGTACAGCTTCGACGACAAGCAGCATCAGCTCGTCATCGATTACACGAAGACGCTGCACACGCAGATCGTCGATCTTGTCGGCGCCGCCATCAAGGATCTGAAAGCCGCCCAGGTGAGCTGGAACAATGGCCACACGAGCTTTGCGACGAATCGGCGCAATAACAAGGAAGGCGACGTGCCGAAGCTGCGCGAGCTGGGGATGCTGAAAGGCCCGGTCGATCACGATGTGCCGGTGCTCTGTGTGCGCGAACCCGACGGCAAGGTCCGGGCCGTGGTGTTCGGGTATGCCTGCCATGCGACGGTGCTGAGCTTTTATCAATGGTGTGGCGACTATCCCGGCTTCGCTCAATTGGAACTGGAGAAGCGTTACCCCGGTGCCACGGCGCTGTTCTTCGCCGGCTGCGGCGCTGACCAAAACCCGCTGCCTCGCCGCACTGTAGATCTCGCGGCAGGTTATGGCAAGCAGCTCGCCGACGCCGTCGAGCAGGTCGTCCGCGGCCCAATGGCACCGCTTGTGCCGACCGTTCGCACGACGGACGCACGCATCGACCTGCCGTTCGGCGACATGCCGACGCGCGAAAAAGTCGTGCTCGACACGATGAGTAAAAACACCTATATCGTGTCACGAGCCAAGATGCTGCTCAAGGAAATCGAGAAGGAAGGCTCGCTCAAAAAAACGTATCCCTACCCCGTGCAAACCTGGCGATTAGGCGGCGATCTTACGTGGATATCGCTGGGCGGCGAAGTCGTCGTCGATTACTCGGTGCGCTTGAAGAAGGAGCTAGGCAAAGTCTGGGTCACCGGCTACGCCAACGACGTAATGGCGTACATCCCATCCCTACGCGTCCTCAAAGAAGGCGGCTACGAAGGCGAGAGTTCGATGATCTACTACGGCCTGCCAACAATCTGGGGCCCGCGCATCGAGGAGTTGATCATAGTGGAAACGCATCGCCAAGTGAAGCGGGTGGCGAAGTGAATCATGCGAAATCCGTTCACGTTTAGCGCTCGCGCGATGCCGGGCGGGCGCAGCGGCCAATCGGCGATAAACAGGAAATGGGACTTGTTCATCCGCTGTAAACTTGGCCTTGCATCCAATCGATTCGTCTCGCTATAACGCCGCGGTGATAGTCCGTCCATTCACGGAGGAATTGCCATGGTGCCTCGGCTGTTGGTCAACGGATTCTTTGCAATTTTTTTCTTCGCGATCGGTTTGAACAGGACTTTCGCCCAAACGGAGGTATTGCGAAAAGGTTCTGCGTCAGCATCTGAGACTGCAGCCGAGCGAGCCATTCGCAACGCGTTGCAGAGACCGATGAATTTCGTATTTAAGGACCTACCGTTTGAGGATGTTGTCAGAACAATGGCGACACAGGCTGGCGTGCCGATCGTCATTGATCGTCGCGCATTTGCTGCCGCCAATATCCGATTGGATACGATTGTCAACGAAAGCCTGGCCGACGACCGCTTGTGTGTCATCCTCGATCGGCTGCTTCGCCCGCATGGTTTACGTTTTGTTATTGCCGACCAAGTCTTGGTGATCACTACTCCAAAATCCGAATGCCTCGTTCAAAAAACTTATTCCATTGGCAGGTTCATTTCTCCCGATGAAGAGGCGGTTGACCCCAAGTCGCTTCAAGAATTCTTGCAAGATGCCATATCGCCTGAATTCTGGGAAGCAAAGGGTGGCAACGCTTCGATGCGATATTTTCCCAGGAACCAAACACTCGTGATTTGGCATACTGAGGAATATCACGACGAGATCGCGCAACTCTTCGCCGCACTACGGAAGTTGAGCGACTTGAAGGTGAATGTGCGAGTCTGTGTCGTCTTAGCATCTGTAAACTCTGCCGTGAAATGGAAGCAATCGCTTGAACGAGATTCATTGCCAGTGAATTCCTACCGCTTCGATCCGATTTCGGTGAGATTAAATGTGGCACCGCAACATGTATGTCGTAACCTGGATCGACCCATTGTCGGCGAAGATATTCAGCCACATCGGCCCGAGTTCGGCCTGGTGTCCTACCGCCAGCTTTCCCAACTACTTGCAAGCACGATCGATGACAGCGCATCGCAGATTTTGCTGTCGCCTTTTCTACATATTAATAGCGGCGAGCGATATCCGTTAGAAAGCGTTCACAAAGTCCGCACAACCGTCGAATTGAATGCGTCCCGGCCACGCATGGCGGGCAGCTATCCGTACTACACTATTCCGAAACAAAAAGGCTCCGCACCGGAAGTTCTCGCATGTGAAGAGACAATCTCCAGCGGGTGGAAATGCGAAGTCACTCCCGTCGTGTCGCCGGATCGCAAGTCATTGAGAACAAGCGTCAATTTTGAACATTTTGTCAACGTCTCGAAACGTGCAGCCGTGAATCGGATAGCAGCGGCACGAGTATTTGAAATGCCCTCCGGTTCGTCGCTGATTTGGAGTCTCGGCGAGGTCCAACTCACAGACCCGGCTCGCCGGCAGCACCTGTTTCTCGTGGTGACGCCGGTGGTTGTGGACCGTTCGCAAGAACCATAGGTGGGTGATCCGAGCCTGAGCGCCAGCGAAGGGCCAAGCGGGGCCCTTCGCTGGCGCTCAGGCTCGGACAATTCGGAGTTCCATCGAACAGTTCGCCAAACGCACATACAATATCATGATCGCTCACCCCTCCTACTTCGGTGCGCTAGATCATGCCAATCGTTTCATTTTTGTTCACTACCATCGTCGCCCTTCAAACCGCGGCTTCGACGCAGGTGCGGGTCGAGATGGTGTTCGCGAAGAGCGTCATGAGCGAGCCGTTTACGGGGCGGGTGTTTTTGATCGCGACTAAGACGGCGATCAAAGATGGCGATCCGCCGCCGCGGCTTGGGTGGTTCAATCCGTATCCGCTGTTCGCTCTGGATGTGCGCGATTGGACGCCGGACACGCCGCTCACGTTCACGCCAAGCGTTGGGCATCCGCATGCGTGGGGCAAGCTGCCGGCGGACAAGTATTACCTCCAGGCGGTGCTCGATCGCGATCTCGGCGGCATCAACTATCACGCCTCGCCGGGCAATGGCTACTCCAAGCCGGTCCTCATCGACGCGAAGGCGTTGCCCAAGGAGCCGATTCGGCTTGTCATCGATCGCGTCATCACCGAGAAGAAATTTGACGAAAAGCCGCGCGTCAAGTTTGTTGACATCGAAAGCAAGCTGTTGACGCAATTCCACGGCAAACCGATCCGCCTACGCGCTGGCGTCGTGCTGCCCAAATCACACGCCACCGATGCGGCGAAACGCTACCCGACGATTTACGAAATCCCTGGTTTCGGCGGCACGCATACCGGCGCGTTCGGAGCCGAGACGCGCAATGCCACCGATGTCGCTGACATCGAGATGCTGTACGTCGTGCTCGATCCGAACTGCCGGCTTGGGCATCATGTGTTTGCCGACTCCGACAACAACGGGCCGTATGGCAAAGCCCTGACACAGGAGTTGATCCCGCACATCGAGGCGACGTTTCGCGGCCTCGCCGAGCCGAACGCTCGCTTCGTCACCGGGCATTCGTCCGGCGGTTGGAGCAGTCTTTGGCTGCAAGTGGCGTATCCCGATTTCTTCGGCGGCGTCTGGTCCACGGCTCCAGACCCTGTCGATTTTCGCGATTTTCAGCGCGTCAATATTTACGATCCAAAGCAGAATCTGTTCGTGGACGAGAAAGGCGAATCGCGCCCGCTCGCCCGGAAAGGCAAGCAGGTGACGCTGCGCTACAAGCCGTTCAACGATATGGAAGTCGTCATGGGTCGCGGCGGGCAGCTCTTCTCATTCGAGGCAGTCTTCAGTCCCAGGAGCAAAGAAGGCAAACCGATGCCGCTCTGGGATCGCCAGACCGGCGTCATCGATCCTGCGGTCGCCAAGGCCTGGCAGCGTTACGACATTCGCCTGATCGTCGAACGCGATTGGCCGAGGCTCGAACCAAAGCTGAAAGGCAAATTGCACGTTTACATGGGCGACATGGACACCTTCTATCTCGAAGGCGCGACTCGGTTACTTCAGCAATCGATGAAAAATTTGAAGAGCGACGCCAAGATCGAGCTATTCCCGAACCGCGATCACGGCAGTCTCATCGATGCCGCGTTGCGCCAACGCATCAGCCGCGAAATGGCGGAACGGTTCAAGAGCACGCGGATGAAGTAGGCCAATCACATTCTTCTTGCCGTTCGTGGTCTGGGGAGGACAAGTCGGCAAGACTGCTTGACCAAAGAGAACACAGAAAACACAGAGAGTGAAAATCGGCATCAAGAAACACGAAATTATTCCGCATCTTTGACTCGGTGGTCTCTCTGTTACCTACCTCCGAATTCTTTGCAAGCCTCGCAGATTTCATTTTGCGCAAATTCAGAATGTGAATCACGAGACAACGAAAGTGCGAAACCACGAAAGAGGAACTCAATAAAGTATTTTTCGTGATTTCGTACTTTCGGGCTTTCGTGATTCTGCATTTGTTGTGGCTTGACCGCGCAATGTTATCCGTGGATCAATTCTTACAAACCGTACAGGGTTCCCTGGCCATCATCACATCGCGCGATGCTGGCGCAATGCCGACAACGTGCGGGCGAATTCCGGCGGCAGCGGGGCTTCGACGGCGAGCGATAGCTTCGTGCGCGGGTGGATTAACCGTATGCGCTTTGCGTGCAACGCTTGGCGGTTCAGCAGAATCTCGTCGCGCTCCGGCGGCACACTCGGCATGAGGTCACTGAGGCGGAATTCGTCTCGGCCGCTGTAGGTCTTGTCGGCGAGCACGGGGCAGCCGACGCTCATCAAGTGTACCCGGATTTGGTGCGTACGGCCCGTGCGTGGTTGGCAGCGGACGAACGTGTAGCCGCGAAAGCGCTCCTCGACTTCGTAGTACGTGCAAGCGTCTTTGCCGATTGCTTCGTCATCGGTCGCAATCATCTTGATGCGATCGCGCGGATGGTGGGCGATGCGTTTTTCGACGTAGTCGCTGTCGCGGTCGAGCACACCTTGCGTGATGGCGATGTATTCCTTGAAAATCTTGCGCGTCTCGAATTGCATGCCAAGCTCGCGGTGCGTTTGTTCCTCCTTGGCAACCAAAATAGCGCCGGAGGTGTCGCGGTCAAGGCGATGGACGATGCCTGGGCGGTATTCGCCGTTGAGTTTCGAGAGTTTCTGAAAATGGAAGGCGAGAGCGTTGACGAGTGTGCCCTTCCAGTTGCCTCGGGCGGGGTGGACGACCATGCCGTACGGCTTGTTGATGACGGCGAGGAATTCGTCTTCGTAGAGGACCTCAAGCGGGATGTTTTCCGGCGTCGGATCGGGACGCTGCGGCGTGGGTAGCCAGATACGGACGCGATCGCCCTGGCGGACTTTGTAGCTGCGTTTGGTCGGTAGTTCGTTGATCTTGACGCTGTCGGAATCAATGGCCCGCTGGACAACCGCTCTGCTAAAGTCAGGAAACTGCAGGACGAGATACTGATCGAGCCGCATGCCGCAGGTTTTCATCTGCACGGACAATTCGACGGCGTGACCGACACCTGGAACGGGGAGAAGGTCGTCGGGTTCGGCGAGGTCGGGGTCGTCGTCGAAATGGTCGGACATGGTAATATTTTCTGCTTGCGGCTTAGCGTTCACGTGGGATGGTCCGAGCGCTAAGCCGCAAGCGAAAAAAAAGAGAGGCACTCGCTATTTCTTTTTCTTCATTTCTTCGATCATTTTTTTCAGTTGTTCCATCTGATCGGGATCGTGCGGATTTTGCATGCCGGGGAAGCCACCGCCGAACCCGCCTGGGCCGCGGACTACGTCTTGAAGGCGGACATAGGTATCGGCAACGGTGCTGCCTTTTTTCCCGATAGCGTCGAGACGTTCCTTGGCGAACTTGCCCTCGGCGGATTTCTCGTATTTCTTGTGTAGCTCTTCGTAGGAGCGTTTGGCTTTATCGAGATAACTGGCGTCCTTGATCGTAAGGCTTTCCTCGCAGACGGCCTGGCCGAGCATGGCTTGGGGTTCAAAGATGGCGTCGTCCACGCAGAGCTTCTGGATTTCCTTGTACTCGATGACAGCGGCTTCGAGATTCTTGGTGCCGGCATCTTGGCTTTGGCCAAGGAGTTTGATGCCCTGCTCCCAGTAAATGAACCAGGCGATTTGTAGGCGGGCGGCTTTGCCGGCGTTGTTTTCTTTGGTGGCGACCATTTCGAGCAGGCCCTTTTGGCCGTCGTGGAAGTCGCGCCAACCTTCTGAGCTTTCCAACCGAGTGGAATCGAGGTAGCGGTAGAATAAAAAGACGGCGACGAGGCACACCGCCCCGATAGTGCCATACAGCAACACCGCTCGACGCGGAGCCGCTTTGGCCTTCTGCATCGCCTGGCCCATCCGGTCCGCCAGGGTGTTCGTTTCCAGTTCTTTCCGTTGTTCCGCCTTCATGTGCGGCACCATTTCTCAGTTGCGCAAGGAGAAGTCAATTATAGGATGATAGGTCCACGGTATTGTCTGGTCAAGGGTGTCAGAGCCACGCACGCAGTAAGTGGTTAGAATTTTCCATCGCTGTGCGCTCGGAATACCTACTCCGTGCGTGGCTCTGATAATTGGCCCGTCGCTCTCGTGTTGTTCCATTTTTTTCGGGTTGGAACTTGACAATCGGCCTCGGATCGTCGAATTTATACATCAGATGCTGTTTTCCGCTTGCGGCAGAGCGTTTCGGAATATCTCGTGCGACTTCTCAGCTGCAAGCGGCAATACAGAAAATGTGGCTATTTACCGTTTCCTAACCCATCGTCAGGAGATTCTCTCATGAAGACGAAATTGATGTCGATGCGCTGGTCCTTCGCAGTGGGAGTCTGTCTCGTCAGCCTGTTCGCGGTTTTCACGAACGAAAACGCACACGGGCAAGAAACCGGGCAGGGCAAGTATATCACCGAGGCGACGGCACGCCTCACCAAGCATGTCGATACGGCCAACAAGAATGGTTATAACCTTACCGCGAACGAGTTCTCCATCGGTGGCGGTTGGCTGAAGCAAAGCACAACGAAATGGATACCGATATTCAGCATGCAACTGAACTCCGGCAAACGCTATCGCTTCATCGCCGCAGGCGACGCCGACGCTAAAGATGTCGATCTCGAAGTGCTCGATTCAAACAACAACGTCGTCGCGTCCGACACCCTGACCAACCCCGAAGCGATTGTCGATTTCTCACCGCAAAACAACGGGCGTTATACGGTGCGCATTCGGCTATATGCCTCGGATCGCAATCTCGACTGCATGTGCGTAGCCGTCGTGATGGCCAAGTAGCGCTGTCGCCGATTTCAGTTTCCGCTTGCGGCTTAGCGTTCGGATCAGCCCACGTGAGCGCTAAGCCGCAAGCGGAAAACAGAGAAATGGATGTGTCGATTCATGTGGCCCGACGCTACCACCACTCAAGAGCTCCTCGATCAAGCCAAGCTCGGCAACGCCGACGCCGTCGAGCAATTGCTCACCCGGCATCGCGAACCGATTCGGCGGATGATCGATCTGCGTCTCGACCCCGCCATCGTCCAGCGCGTGGACGCCAGCGATGTCGTGCAAGAGGTTTTGATCGAGGCCAATCGCCGGCTGCGTGATTATCTCAAATCTCCCGATATGCCATTTCATCTTTGGCTCCGCCATATCGCCAAGGATCGCTTGATTGACGCGCATCGCCGGCATCATCAGGCCCAAAAGCGCGGTGTCAATCGCGAGCAATCGATTCATCGACCGGCGAACCCCGACCATTCTTCGCTTGAACTCGCCGGGCAGCTGATGGATCAGGATCTGACACCCGCCTCGGCGGCGATCCAGGCCGAGATGCAGCGCAAACTCGGCGACGCCATTGCCCGGCTCGACGACGACGACCGTGAGGTTATCCTGATGCGCCACTACGAAATGTTGTCGAATCAGGAGATCGCCGGCGCCCTGGAACTCACCGACGCGGCGGCATCGATGCGCTACCTACGTGCTGTCCGCAAACTGCGCGACCTACTGACGCCGACGCAATCCCAGTGACCCGTGTTCGCGCTCCGCTGGCGCGTCGCGGCTAAACATTCGAGGTCATTTCGCATGCATGCTTTTCTGCTTGTCGCGTTCGTACTGGCGCAGCCATCGCCGGAGCAAGCCGCCATTCAGCGTGTCCTGGACGAGCAGGCCGTTGCCTGGAATAAGGGCGATCTCATCGCCTTCATGAAGGGCTATGTCGAGTCCGACGAACTTACGTTCTTTTCGGGCAACAACAAGACCAAAGGCTGGAAAGCGACACTCGAACGCTACCAGAAACGCTATCAGGCCGACGGCAAGGAGATGGGCAGACTGACGTTCAGCGAGCTTACCATCGACCTGCTCGGCAACGAACATGCCTTGATCCGCGGGCGATTCAACTTGAAACTGAAGCAGGACGCGCCGACCGGCATCTTCACCCTCATCATGCGCAAGACCCCAGCCGGCTGGCGCATCGTGCATGACCATACGTCGGGATAATGAAATTGTTTTCTCGTTCCCAAACTCCTGTTTGGGAACGAGCATTCGGGAAACTCTGTTTTTCTCGCAGCATCGTTGATACCGCCGACAAAAGTCAAATTTCCGTCTGCGGCTGAAGCGTAAGCGAGGCATTCAGGCAGCCTCGCTTACGCTTCAGCCTCGGAAGTGCAGTTTTGTCGGCGGCGTCATCGTTAACGCGAAACGGAGGTTCCCAAACAGGAGTTTGGGAACCAGGAATAAGCCGCAAGCGGAATAAATTATGACGACAACCACCTATCGCCAGCTGATCGACGCTTTTCGCGAAAGCAAACTCGTGGAATCGATCGGCTCGATCGCCAGCTGGGATCAGCACACCTACATGCCGCCAAAAGGGGCTGGGCATCGCGCGGAGCAAATGGGCTTTCTCGCCAAGCTCGGGCATGAAAAGCTCACATCGCCTCGCCTTGGCGAATGGTTGACGGCACTCGAAACGTCGCCAATCGACGACGAAACCGAAGCGGTCAACGTGCGCGAGATTCGCCGAGTCTACGATCGCGCCGTCAAGATGCCTAGCAAACTTGTCGAGGAAATCGCCAAGACCGTCTCGCAGGCGCAGAACTACTGGGCGGAGGCTCGCAAGAAGAACGACTTTCCCGCCTTCGCACCCTGGCTGGACAAGATCGTCGCTCTGAAACGCGAGGAAGCGAGTGCGGTCGGCTTCAAAGAATCGCCCTATGATGCCCTGCTCGACGAATACGAACCCGGTGCGACAGCTGCCGAGATCACCCGCGTGTTCGCCGACCTGCGGGCCGACTTGGTGAAGTTGGTCGCCGAGATCGCAGCATCCGGGAAGAAGCCGAGCGTCGATATTTTGAACCGCGAGTATCCGGTCGAACGCCAACACATCTTCGGGCAGTCCGCTGCTGCTGCCATCGGCTTCGACTTTCAAGCCGGACGACTCGACACCACGGTGCATCCGTTTTGCAGCGGGATCGGGCCGGGCGACTGCCGGTTGACAACACGCTATCATCCCCGCGAGTTCAATCAGGGCCTCTTCGGCATTCTTCACGAGGCGGGCCACGGCATCTATGAACAGGGCCTCGACCACGCCCATTACGGCACGCCCGCTGGAAGTTTCGCGTCGCTAGGCATTCACGAATCGCAATCCCGGCTATGGGAGAACCAGGTCGGTCGCAGCATGCCGTTCTGGGAGCATTTCTTCCCGCGATTGCAACAGACTTACGCGGGAACCCTCGACGATGTCACGTTGGAATCGTTCGTGTTCGCGGTCAACAATGTCGAAAAATCGTTGATTCGCGTTGAGGCGGATGAAGCGACCTACAACATGCACATCATCCTCCGGTTTGAACTGGAGCAAGCGTTAATGACGGGCGACCTGAAGCCTGCCGACGTGCCGGGAGCGTGGAACGACAAGTTCAAGCAGATGCTCGATCTGACGCCGCCGAGCGACGCCCAGGGGTGCTTGCAGGACATCCATTGGAGCATGGGCGGGATCGGTTACTTCCCGACCTACACGCTGGGCAACCTGTATGCGGCCCAGTTCATGGAACAGGCACGTCGAGATTTGGGGAATCTGGATGAAGATTTCCGGCGCGGGCAGTTCGGGCGACTGAAAGGTTGGCTGAACGAGAAGATCCACAGCCCAGGCCAGCGTCATCGCGCCGGCGAGTTGTGCAAGCGCGTGACGGGAGCGCCGTTAACCCACCAGGCGTTGATCGGGTATCTGCGAAAGAAGTACACGCCGCTGTATGGGCTTGCGTGATGCGTTACATCCGAGAGCCGGTCGCGTAAGCGTCGGCGTATTTCGCTCGTCGCTTGTGATTTTGGCTCTGAAAACAAGCCGGAATCGTTCCAGAAACATGCGCATAACCACAAATTTACAAATGACTTATATACAACAGACACCAGATAATCTCGCCCATGAAAGTGACCTCGCCCGCGAAAAAAAAACGTAGGCAAGGTAGCGCGATTGTTTTTTTTGGAATCCCGATTCGAACCATTTCGCATGAGCGAATAGTTTACGTTTCTCAGGTTTTTTCCATCTCCACATAGTATTCACCCGAATTGTCGCGATAAGAAGATGTTTTTAGGTCAGCCAAACCGGAAGCGAACAAAAATCTGCGCACCGTGGCAGAGTCCATATGATGGGTAAATCCATCTGTCTTGACCTGAAAAAAAACGGACACTGCGACTACTATACAGTTGCTTCATTAGGATTATCTGTTAGGGTGAACAGTACACAGCAAATGCTGAACGGGAATTCAGAACGTCCTCTCACGGAAGTAGTGTAAATTTGTTGTTCCCTCTTTAAAAGGTACGATACCATGAATACGCCGCGTCGCTTCACCAATCTCGGCAAAGATTCTTTCGCTTCCATCAAGTTTACGCCACGTACGTCGCGCATCGTCAATCCCGATGGCTCGGTTGTTTTCGAGATGAAGGACATTCAAATCCCGGCAGGTTGGTCGCAAGTCGCGGTCGACATTCTCGCACAGAAATATTTCCGCAGGGCCGGCGTACCTCTCACGCTCGATAAAGTCAACGAACCCGGCGTCCCCGCGTGGCTACAGCGAGGCAAACCGGCGTTCGGCGCGAAGATGGGCGGCGAATCCGACGCTCGCCAGGTCTTCCGCCGATTGGCAGGCTGCTGGACCTACTGGGGCTGGAAGGGTGGCTATTTCCCGTCCGAAGCTGACGCGCTCGCCTACTTCGACGAAATGTGCTACATGCTCGCCAACCAGACTGCCGCCCCGAATAGCCCGCAATGGTTCAACACTGGCTTACATTGGGCCTACGGCATCGAAGGCCCGCCGCAAGGCCATCACTACGTCGATGGCGCAACCGCCACAATGATGCGTGCCACCAGCGCCTATGAGCGGCCAGCCCCGCACGCTTGCTTCATCCAATCGATCAACGACGATCTCGTCAACGAAGGCGGCATCATGGACCTCTGGGTCCGCGAAGCACGCATCTTCAAGTATGGCTCGGGCACAGGCTCGAACTTTTCCAACCTGCGCGGCGAAGGCGAGCCGCTCTCCGGCGGCGGGAAGTCGTCGGGCCTGATGAGCTTCCTCAAGATCGGCGATCGGGCCGCCGGCGCGATCAAGAGCGGCGGCACGACGCGCCGCGCCGCCAAGATGGTCGTGCTCGATCTCGATCATCCCGATGTCGAGGAGTTCGTCAACTGGAAGGTGATCGAGGAGCAAAAGGTTGCCGCTCTCGTCACGGGTTCCAAGATGCTGAATCGCCATCTCAACGCGATTCTAAAATCGTGCCACAGGTGGGAGAATCCCGACGAACGCTTCGATCGCAAGAAAAATACCGATCTCCGCCGAGCGTTGATGGAAGCCGCCGCCGACCTCGTGCCCGCTAACTACTGCGAACGCATGATCCAGCTGGCCAAGCAAGGCGTGACCGATGCCCGGATCGAGGAATACGACACCGACTGGACCTCCAAGGCGTATCTGACCGTCGCCGGGCAGAACAGCAACAACTCCGTACGTATCACCAATACCTTCATGCAAGCTGTCGAGAACGACGGCTCGTGGAATCTGGTTTGGCGCACCGAGAAGGAAAAAGCGAAAAAGGAAAACCGCGACCCGAAGCCGCGCAAGACGCTGAAAGCCCGCGAACTGTGGGACGAAATCAGCTACGCCGCCTGGTCCTGCGCCGACCCGGGCTTACAGTTCGACACGACGATCAACGAATGGCACACCTGCCCCGCCGATGGCCGTATCAATGCGTCGAATCCTTGCGCAGAATATATGTTTTTGGATGATACTGCGTGCAACTTGGCATCCCTCAACCTGCTCAAGTTCTACGATTACACCACGCATCGCTTCGATGTCGAGTCGTTCCGCCACGCCACCCGGCTGTGGACGTTGACGCTCGAAATCTCCGTCTACATGGCCCAGTTCCCCAGCGAGTCGGTCGCGCAGAAATCGTTCGACTATCGCACGCTCGGCCTGGGTTACGCGAATCTCGGCTCGCTGCTGATGGTGCAGGGCATCCCGTATGACTCGGACGAAGGCCGAGCGCAGTGCGGCGCTATCACATCGCTGATGCATGCGGCGTCGTACGGCATGTCGGCGGAGATCGCCGGTGCGGTCGGGCCGTTCGTTCGCTTCGACGCCAACCGCGAAGCGATGATGCGCGTCGTTCGCAATCATCGCAAGGCCGCTTACAACGCGCCGGACAGCGAATACGAAAATCTCACGATCTGTCCCGTCGGCATCGACGAACGTCACTGCCCCGACTACCTGCTGCACGCCGCCCGCGAAGAATCCGACCTCATGGTTCAGCTCGGCGAGCGCCACGGCTATCGCAACGCCCAGGTCACCTGCATCGCGCCCACGGGCACAATCGCTCTCGTGATGGACTGCGACACCACCGGCGTCGAGCCTGACTTCGCCCTCGTCAAGTTCAAGAAACTCGCTGGCGGCGGGTACTTCAAAATTATCAACGCATCCATCCCGCCCGCACTCGAACGATTGGATTATTCCTCGCAGCAGATCGACGAGATCGTAAAGCATTGCAAAGGCACCGGTTCGCTCGACGGCTGCCCGTTCGTCAACCGCGCCAGCCTCAAGGGCAAGGGCTTCACGGACGAGTTGCTCCAGCGCATCGAAGGCCAGCTGCCCGGTGCCTTCGACCTCAACTTCGTCTTCAATCGCTGGACCGTGGGCGATGATTTCCTCAAAAAGATCAACATCAAGGAAGAAGCATTTACCGCCTTCGGCTTCAACCTGCTTGATACGCTCGGTTTTACCAAGGAACAAGTCGCGGAGGCCAACAACCACGTCTGCGGCACGATGACGATCGAAGGCGCGCCGCACCTAAAACTCGAGCATTACCCGATCTTCGATTGCGCCAACAAGTGCGGCAAGACCGGCCAACGCTTCCTCTCCGCCGAGTCGCATATCCGCATGATGGCGGCCTCGCAACCGTTCATCTCCGGCGCTATCAGCAAAACGATCAACATGCCGCACTCGGCGACGATCGACGATGTCAAGAACGCCTACAAGCTCAGCTGGCAGCTGATGATCAAGGCCAACGCGCTTTACCGCGATGGCTCGAAACTCAGCCAACCGCTCAACACGGTTGCCGACAACGACGGCGAACCGATGGAGCCGGAGGAAGCCAAGTCCGAGCCGCTCCAGATATCCGAAAGGATCGTGCATCGCTACCTCGCCCGCCGCCGTCGCCTGCCCGATCGCCGGGCCGGGTACACGCAAAAGGCCCGCATCGGCAACCACAAGATTTACCTGCGCACCGGCGAATATGCCGACGGCACGCTCGGCGAAATCTTCATCGACATGCACAAAGAAGGCGCCGCCTTCCGCAGCATGACCAACTGCTTCGCCATCGCCATCTCGCTCGGCATGCAGCACGGCGTGCCGCTCGAAGAGTTCCTTGACGCCTTCCTGTTCACCCGCTTTGAGCCGAACGGCGTTGTGTCGGGCAACCCGCATATCAAGATGACGACCTCGATCATCGACTACATCTTCCGCGAATTGGCGATCACCTATCTTGGCCGACATGAACTCGCGCATGTCAAACCCGAAGACATTCGCGGCGACGCCATGAGCCGAGACGAAGAAGTGCCCGACTTTGAAGACGAAGAGTTGATGGAAGAGCGGATGGTTGATTTGCGCGCCAAGACGACAACGAAAGCATTCATCACGCCGCGCAGCGAACACATCAGGCCGGTGACGGGCAACGCCAACGGCCACGGCAACGGCCACGGTCACGGAACTGCGACGCTTACGGTGCCCGCAACGACAACCGCCGATAAGGTCCGCGTCGCTCGCCTCAAGGGCTACGAAGGCGACCCCTGCTCGGAGTGCGGCCAACTAACCCTGATCCGCAGCGGCGCCTGCTGCAAATGCGACAGCTGCGGTGCCTCAAGCGGCTGCAGCTGACGAGTTTGAGATCTTGCTTCGCGAGGCATTGTATACTGCGGGAGGTTGAGATTATCGCATTTTCAGAGCCTGAGCGCCAGCGAAGGGCACCACGCGGCCCTTCGCTGGCGCTCAGGCTCTGACCAGACAATTTCATCCGCTCGAAGTATAGGCTAACAACGGGCACTTCCGTTTTTCGGTGCAAGCCGCTGAGAAAATTCTGCGGCTCTGCGTGAACACCTTTCCACAACAATAAATGCGACGAGCGCAAGGACCGCGCCTGCTGAGAAATTACGCCATCTAGGCAGGCGACGAGAACCGCATCATCTACTGCACCGGCGAGCGCGTCGCGGCGTTACCGTCATGCATTTTTCACTTCCGGATTGGCGCTATGCGCGAGCCAAGCCGCAAGCGGTACATTACTTCACGCGGTTTGAATTGTCGCATCGGTGGCACAGACATTCCTGTCTGTGTAAACTCCAAGCACAGACAGGAATGCCTGTGTCACCGTTCAATAAATCGGACAAGTCTAGCCGTTCAAGGTGTAGAATGCAAATGACATGTCGTTGAATGGCTGATTGGCGATAACTATTTTTCCGGTCAGCGACAATTACCGACTCGCCTTAACTCCCAGCATGCTTTTCTCGTCCAATACGCCCTGCGCCGCTAGCTGATGGCGTATTGGACGAGAAAAGCATTGCCACGCTGCGACGACTTGCGTCATTCCGATAATTG
>SIAQ01000104.1 GCA_009697105.1 Gemmataceae bacterium
GATGGCGGCGGTGCGTAACTGCATCGTGCACATATTGCGCGACATCGGTGCGCCCGGCCTTGCCGCTGCCATACGAAGGATGGGAAATTGGCTTTCCCAAGCCCTGAACCTTCTCGGCGTGCCGCAGGCTGAATAATCAAACCGCCCTGGGGGTGATACGAAAACGCGGCGAATTAACTGGCGGGAATCGCTGGCTTCGGGTACACTTCGAGTATTGGACATTGCGTGTTGGAGTTGCCGACATGACCCGCCATTCACCGTTCTGCTCAAGTTCGATCAATCGCCGTGGTTTTTTGCGTACCGGGGCGTTCGCTCTGGGTGGTTTGTCGTTGGCGGATGTCCTGCAAGCACGTGCAACGGCAGGGCGTGAGCGCACTGATACCGCCGTGATCCTGCTGTATCTGCACGGCGGGCCATCGCATCTGGAGACATACGACCTCAAGCCGAACGCGCCAATCGAGTACCGCAGCGTCTTCGATCCGATCCGCACCAACGTGCCCGGCATCGATGTCTGCGAACATCTGCCGATGCACGCTCGCATCGCCGACAAATTCGCGCTCATCCGCTCGGTTCGCCACACGATGACCAGCCACACCGATGGCGGCATCGAAGTGCTCACCGGCAAAACACCCACTCGGCCCGACCCGACCAGCACGTCGTCGAGCGAGCATCCCGATATCGGCAGCCACACCAGCCGAGCACGCGGTTACGGTCCGGACATCATGCCGCCGTACGTTGCGATTCCCTCCCGATTGTACATGATAACGCCAACCTATCTCGGCGCACATTGTGGTCCGCTCAACGCCGGCGATCCGTCGCAGCCCAACTATCGGCTCAACAGTGCGAACCTTCCCGTCGGCGTCGATTTGCAACGGCTCGATGACCGCCGTGCGTTGCGCAATCGCTTCGACTCGCTACGCCGCAATCTAGACATCAACGGACAATTCGAAGGCACCGATCAGTTTCGCTCGATCGCGCTGCAAATGGTCACCAGTCGGCAAGTCAGCGAAGCGTTCGACATCCAGCGAGAAAGCCCGACGTTGCGCGATCGCTACGGCCGCGACATCTGGGGGCAGGGCTGTCTACTCGCGCGGCGCTTGGCCGAGGCGGGGACTGCCGTCATCTCGCTGATGATCAACACGCCGCAGGTAGGCCCAGAGTTCACGAACTGGGACGATCACATCCTCAACGCCATGAGGCCTGGGCATTTCGGCTCCTACATGAGCGTACGTCTGCCGTATTACGATCGTGCGTTGAGCGCATTGATCGAGGACATCTACATGCGCGGGCTGGATCGCAAAATCATGGTCGTCGCGATGGGCGAGTTCGGCCGTACGCCGCGGCTGAGCAGCAACGCCAGTGGCACCGGCCGCGACCATTGGCCGGACGCCATGAGCGTGCTCGTCTCCGGCGGCGGGCTTCGCATGGGCCAGGTCATCGGCGCGACGAACTCGCGCGGCGAATATCCGACGCAGCGCATGCTCTCGCCGAAAGACGTGCTGGCGACGATGTATCAGCATCTCGGCATCGACCCGCGCCACGCCTGGCTCGACCATACGGGTAGGCCACAGGCGATTCTGACGGACGGGGCGCCGATCGCGGAGTTGGGGTGACCAAGGTTTGCCTCGAATTCATTCCAGGATCCAATATGATTGCGATACCAACGCATCCGATTACTCCTATGCCGACACCACCTTCACCACTGACGATTGGGGGAGTGGCGATCACCATCTCGCCTGAAATTGTCGCGTCGCTTAGTGCCTTTCGGACAGCGTTGCCCGCGTTGCTCGACACGAGATCCGATGCCCGTCAATGGGTCGCTTTCGGCGGTGATCAGTGCATTGCATTCGGCAAATCCAAGACGGCAACATTCCAGGAATGCCTTCAAAGGGGATGGAAACGCGGCACTTTCATCGTGCGGAGCATCGAACCTGAGCTTCCCGAAGAGCTGGACGTTCCGAATGAGGTGTAGCAAGGGAGGCACTGCCAGATCGTATGCCGACAATTCTTCGCCGCCTACCGTTTTTTTCCGATGGGGCTTCGTTGCGAATTCCCGATGGTCCAGCGGTTGCCATCAAACACCACCAGATTGTCATTTGGGTTGGCCTCGCGCCTGTGGGCAATCCGAATCCCCCCCGCGATATGCACCGCTTCCCGGCGTTGCTCGATACCGGATTCAACGGAAACTTCTTGCTTCGCGAAGATCATCTATCCGACTGGGCCAAGACGACACTCTCGGAATCAGACTATAACATGATTGGAACGACACTCATTCACGGCGAGTTGGCGCTGACGTTCGACGCGGATCTTTGGATATTCGGAAACATGCCCGGCTTCCGCGATCAGGTTTCGGACGCACCCGCATTCCGCATGGAATTCGATAGCGGGATTGCTCTATGCCCAGCCCACATGACGCGGCTTCGGCTGCCGTTACTCGGGCTCGTTGCACTGAGAAAAAACGGCGTACGCGTAATGATCGATGGTAAACGAAAGCATGTATCCATGCGAGGACCGGATTGATGAAAATCTTGCGCAGCATCATCAGCATCGTGGCGGGTCTGGCAGCCACCTTCGTGGTTGTCAGCAGCTTGCAGTTAGCTGGCAGTGCGATGTTTCCCGTTCCCGAGGAAGAAGCAAAGAAGCTGATGGCTAAAGACACCTCCCGCCAGCAGAAATGGGAGATCATGCAGGCATTCCCAACCGGCGCGATCGCAACCGTGCCGATTTCGTGGATGTTCGGCGCCTTCCTCGGCGGCTTCACAGCGGCGGCCATCGCCGGTTGCTGCAAATCAGTTCATGCAGGCATCATCGGCGGCTTCAACCTCCTCGCGGCTATCGCCATGCTCGTGATGATTCCGAGTCCCGACTGGATGATCCTCATCGGCCTAGCGACACCGCTTCCGTTTTCGCTCCTCGCCGGCCTGCTGGCGTCCAAACTGTTCACGCCGCGCGAGGCGTCACCAGTATGAGAATATTTCTTGCCGTCTGCGTGTCGCTTGTCACCGTCTCGACCGCAACCGCCGAGCCAATGCGTGCCGGTGCTGTGATGTGCGATATCACGCCGCCGACCGGTTACGCGATGTGGGGCTACGGCGCTCGGCGTGACACCGCATCGACCGGCGTTCGTGATCGGCTCATGGCCCGCGCCGTCGTGCTTGAGGTCGGCAAGGCGAAGATCGCCGTCGTCAGCCTCGACCTGGGCCGAGCACCGACGCGCGACAGCTTGGCCAACATTCGCAAGCTCGTTAATGCTGTTACGCAGATCGAAACGCTCTTCCTTGTCGCCAGTCACACGCATCATGGCCCGGTGCTTGAACTCGACGATTGGCCAAGCAAGGTCAAGCCGTACATTCGCGAACTGGAACGCAAACTCGCCGGCGTCATCATCGATGCCGACAAGAAGCTGCAACCCGCGCGGATGGGCGTTGCCTCGCACGACATCAAGTTCAACCGCAATCGGCACTCCAAGCGAGCCGACAAACCGGTGGATCGTGAAATGCTGATCGCGCGGTTCGACGACACCCAGGGCAGGCCGATTGCCCATCTCGTCCACTTCGCCGCCCATCCGACGATGCTGCCGGCGAAGCTGCTCGAATTCTCACACGACTTTCCCGGGTTCCTCGCCAAGCACGTCGAAAAGGAACTCGGCGGCGTTTGTCTGTTCCTGCAAGGTGCCGCCGGCGATTTGTCGCCAAACCCGCCCGGCGAAGCCACGCCAGAGGCGTTTGGCCAGACCATCGGTCAGTTCGTGGTGACCAAGAGCAAGGCGCTGAAGGCTGACCTCGCCGAACCGAAGGAACTGAAATCACGCGAGCGCGATTTCAGATTCTCCTCACGGATCGATCTCTCCAATCCGTTCGTTTATGGCGTCTACTCGCTGGCCTTCTTTCCGAAACTCGTCGATTTCTACGAACGAGAATACCGCGATGGCGTGCGTCCGCATGTCACCACGGCTTTGCTGGACAAACGCATTGGTTTCGCCGGCGTCTCCGGGGAGCTTTTCACGAGCCAGGCGATCCACCTCAAACGCCGAGCCAGGCTTGAACATCTCTTCGTCTTTGGCTACTGCAACGATTATCAGCAATACTTCCCCACAATCGAGGCCATCGCGGAAGGCGGCTACGGCGCGGACTTCACCGTCAGCCCCATCGAGATCGGTGCCGGCGAACGGATGATGGACCAGACGTTGCTCGATCTGCTCGATTTGCAGGGGAAAATACGCGTGGGGAAACGTTGAGCGGGATTTTGAAATAATCGAACCACGGATGGCATGGCGCAACGACGACGCAACAAGACAACGAGTAGCGTCGGGAGGTAACGCAGCGGTTTAGGCGAGCCGTGCGTGTTGCCGGCCCTTTCGGTTACCGGTGCCAGACTATACTGCAGGCGGTTGAGATTATCGCATTTTCAGAGCCTGAGCGCCAGCGACGGGCCACGTTGCCCCCTTCACTGACGCTCAGGCTCTGGGCAGACAATCTATCTTGTCAGAGCCGGTTTTAGCCTTGACGTTCCGCGTTGGTAGGCGTTAGCTATACTTCGCGCCGAGCAATTTGGCACAATCGCCGGCATATCGCGCATACCGATTCATTAGCGAGGTGCGTCATGGCCAGTCCGGACATGCAACATGATCTCTTGTTGGGCCATTTGGCTCTGGAATTGAATTTCATCAATACCGACACGTTGTCGGCGGCCAAGCAAGCCTGGAGCGGTCAGACGGCGAAGTCGCTGGGACAGATACTCGTTGATCGCCAGGCAATCTCGCCGCATACGCGGGGCGTGCTCGAGAACCTCGTGCAACTGCAACTGGCACAGGACGCAAGTGAAGAAGGCGACCGCCCCGCCGCCGCCAAGGAGCCGACGAACCCCGGCGAAGCGACGATCATGGCGCCGTCTCCCGATCTGCGCGTTAGCGGTGAGAATCACCCGGTCGCGCCGCCGCAAGAGATACCGGTGCGCTTTCGCAAGGTGAATGCCCACGCCGCTGGGGCGTTGGGGCAGGTCTATATCGCCCGCGATTTGGAGTTGCGTCGCAAAGTCGCGCTGAAGGAGATCAAGGACAACTATGCCGACAACCTCGACGCGCGGTCGCGATTCGTGCTCGAAGCCGAGATCACCGGGCGGCTTGAGCATCCCGGTATCGTGCCGGTCTATGGCATGGGAACCTACGCCAACGGTCGGCCGTTCTATGCGATGCGTTTTATCAAAGGGCAGAGCCTTGCCGACGCGATCAAGGAACTGCAGGCGCCGAACCGCAGCCCGAGCGAACTCGCCTTGGAATTGCGCAAACTGCTGAGCCGATTCATTGGCGTTTGCAATACCATGCAGTACGCTCATGACCGCGACATCGTGCATCGCGACCTGAAGCCGAGCAACATCATGCTGGGCACCTACGGCGAAACGCTCGTCGTGGATTGGGGGTTGGCCAAGGTCATGGGCAAGGTCACAGCGGATCCGACCGGCTCCCTCCTCGAGCCATTGCTCGAAAGCAGTGCCAATGAAACCTTGCCCGGCCGCGCGCTCGGCACGTTGACGTACATGAGTCCCGAACAGGCCGCGGGCCGTCTGGACGAGGTTGGCCCATCCAGCGACGTGTACAGTCTCGGCGCGACGCTCTTTTCACTCCTTACGGGCCGAACCTCGGTGGAGGATTCCAACTCGCCCGATCAGGCTCGCGTGGACATGCGCAAATTGCAGAAGAAGGTGATGGAGGGCCGAATTCATCGCCCGCGCGATATCAAGCCCGACGTCGATCGGGCGCTCGAAGCGGTGTGCATCAAGAGCATGGCGCTGCGCCCGGGCGACCGCTATGCGAATGCTCGCGCTCTCGGTGACGACATAGAGAAATGGCTCGCAAGTGAGCCAGTGTGCGCCTGGCCTGAGCCGATTACCGTGCGAACCCGCCGCTGGGTCAATCGAAATCGCACGCTGGTAACGGGGGCCACCGCCGCAGTGTTCGTCGGCCTCGTGTTTTCGCTGGTGTTTAACGCTTATGTGAACGAGGAAAACAATCGGCTCAGCGACCTCCTTGCCAAGATCGAGGCAGCAAATAAGGGCCGTGAGGCTGCGGAACGATCCAAAGTCAAAGCCGTCGCCGACATGGACAAGGCCCGCGACGACGCCAAGATACAGGAAGAGATTGCGGAGGCCGCAGGTCGCAAGGCCAAGGAGCAACAAGAACTCGCAGCCACGGCGACCGAGCAGGTCAAGACACAGCAGCGCTTTGCGGAAATTGCGACCAAGCGTGCGGCAGAGCAGGAAGCCGCCGCCATCAAGGCCACGAAACTCGCCGCCGAGCAACAGAAGCTCGCGGATCAGGCCCGGATTTTCGCCGACCAGGCACGCCGCGACGAAAAGAAAGCCCGCGACGATGCTGCCCGCACGCTGGCTGTCAACAACACGATGCTGGCGCAGAATCGCTGGGACGAAGGCCAAGTCGTACTCGCCAACGAAATGCTTGAGAACGTCGATCCCCAGTTCCGCCTCGCCGGTTGGCAGTTCCTCCGCCGACAGTTCGAGGGCAGCTACGCCACGCTGTACGGCCATCTCGGTCCGGTGCGAGCCGTCGCTTACAGTCCTGACGGTCGGCTTATCGCGTCGGCATCCTCCTCAGACACCAAGGGCGACAAAAAGAACGCGAAGGCGAACGCCAAAGCCGGCACGCTCAAGGTGTGGGACGCTCGCACCGGACGCATCCTGCAAACATTGGACGGCATCGCCACGTTCGCCTTCAGCTCCGACGGGCAGCGCCTCGCGTCCTCCGGATCGGATGGCATCATCCAACTCTGGAACCCCGCCCAGGGAATGCTCCTAAAAACCAGTGCCAAACTGCACGACGACGAAATCACCAGTCTGGCGTTCAGCCCCGACGGGAAGCGCCTCGTCTCAGCAAGCGAGAGCGGCGAGATGAAAGCGTGCGATGCGATCACGCTCGATAAAGTTATCGCGTTCAATAAAGGACATAAACAAAAAATCTCGTCGCTTCAGTTTAGCATCGACGGGAAACGCCTGGTCTCCACGAGCCTCGACAACACCGTCTTTGTCTGGGATCCCGACACGCTGGAGGTCGCCTTGACTTTCCTGCGCAGCACCAACGGCATCGCCGGTTCGTCGTTCAGCCCGGACGGCACGCGACTCGCCACGGCCGGCATGGACGAAACACTCCAGGTATTCAACGTCGTCACCGGCGAGCCGCGACTCATGAAAGGCCGACACGCCCTACGCACCACCCAGATGATCTTCAGCCCCGACGGTCAGCGCGTGGCCACGGCGAGTCTCGATGGCACGATCAAGATTTGGGAGACTCGCTACGGGAACGAATTGCACACACTTCAGGGCCATACCAAGGCCGTCATGAGCATCAGTTTCAGCCCGGACGGCCAACGTCTGGTGTCCGCGAGCAGCGACTGGACGGTCAAGGTATGGGACCTGGCGGGCGGCCAAGAGCTGCAGCCTTTCACCGGGCCAATCGCCGCCGTCGCCTGCCTGTCGTTCTGCCCCGACGACAAGCAGCGCCTCGCGGCCGGAACATGGAATGGCGTGGTCCACATCTGGAACGGCCTCGATAGCAAGGTGGCCCTGTCCATCAAGGCGCATGCGAAAGAGGTCCTCAGCGTCGCGTTTAGCGCCGATGGCACGCGCGTGGTCTCAGCCGGGCAGGATGGCAAAGTCAAGGTTTGGGACGCTGCATCCGGCAAGGAACTGCCTGTCAAAATCAAGGGCCACGCCGGCGCGGCCACCAGTGTCGCCTTTAGCCGCGATGGCAAACAAATCGCCTCCGCGGGCCATGACAAGGCTGTCCGCTTATGGGACGCACAAACCGGCGCAGAGCTTGCCCTGAATGCCAAGACGGACGCCACCGAGATCACCAGCGTCGCCTTCAGCGCTGACGGGCAGCGCCTCGCCTGGGCCGACCGCAACGGTGCCATGAAAGTCTGGAACATTAAGGACAAGATTGCCGTCTTCGCCAAAACCGAGCACAGCAGCGGCATCACCAGCGTCGCTTTCTCTCCCATTGGCGACTATCTCGCCTCGGCGGGCCAAGACGGCAGGGTCATTCTCTGGGATGCGCAGGGCGATCTCGTCCTGAGTCTGAAGGGCCACGCCGGCGGCGTCATGAATCTTTCCTTTAGCAGAGACGGCAATCGCCTCGCCTCCGCCAGCAAGGACGGAACCGTTCGCCTTTGGGACGCACGCACCGGCCAAGCCATCAAGACCTTCCTCGGCCACGGCGACCTCGTCACCAGCGTCGCCTTCAGTCCGGATGGAAAATACCTCGTCTCCGCCAGCCTCGACAAAACCGTAAGGCTTTGGGACGCCAGCACCGCCAAGGTCAATCCCCTTTTCAAAGGCCAGCACGCCAAACCAGTTGAAAAGGTTGCCTGGAGTGCCAATGGCAAACGCATTTTTAGCCGCGACCTCACGGATAAACTCGTCGCCTGGAACGTGGAGTCCGGCAAAATGCTACCCGATGTCGAGGCGATCGAGCCTGGCGCCGTCTCCACGCCGATCAGTCCGGACGGCAAGAAGCTCGCCCTGCCCGTCGCAAACTGGTTCCACCTCGTCGATCTCGACATCTCCGCCGACGAATCCGCCTACCGTGGAACCATGAGCCGGCTGCGACCAGACTGGCATCGGGAACGTGCCCTCTATTACGAAAACACGAAACAAATCCAGTGGTATGGCGTCGCTTTCCATTGGAGCCTCGTCGTGCAGGCCAATCCCGCCGACGCCGACGCCCGTCAGCACTTTGACGCAGCCCTCAAAAACGTAAGCCCGGTTGATGCCGAGAGGCTCCAACGCCAGGCGACGGCGAAGTGACCTTGCGTTGTAGCTGCCAACTATCAGCTTTTGGCTTAGAGCCATACAGTAAACCTCTTTGATGATATATTGTATGCGGCTGAGGTTGACCGATCCGAGCCTGAGCGCCAGCGAAGGGCATCGCTTGGCCCTTCGCTGGCGCTCAGGCTCGGACGATGCGACAATCCCGATCAGATGATAGCTGACAAAGGAGGTTCCTCATGTCGGATCCAACGCCGTTTGACGAACTCATCCGTCGGGTCCGCGCCGGCGACCAAGACGCTGCCACGGAACTGGTGCGCCGCTATGAGCAATCCATTCGCCGCGCGGTGCGCTTCCGCCTGGCGGACTCACGGCTGGTGCGCGTGCTCGACTCGATGGACATCTGCCAATCAGTTTTCGCGAGCTTTTTCGTACGAACGGCGGCGGGGCAGTTCGACATCGAGAAGCCCGACCAGCTCTTGAAGCTGCTGACGGCGATCGCACGCAACAAGCTCGCCAAGCAAGTGACCACGCAGCAGCGTCTGTGCCGAGATTATCGGCGGGTTCAGGGCGTGGAGATCGACGAGGGCCAGTTCGCCGCCGCCGACGCCACGCCTAGCCAAATCGTTGCCGGCGAGGAGTTGCTGGCGAAAGCAGATCGACTGATGACAGAGGACGAGCGCAAGCTGCGCGAGTTGCGAAAAGACGGCCACGACTGGGCCGCCATCGCCGAGCAACTTGGCAGCAGCCCAGAAGCGTTGCGGAAAAAGCTAGCGCGAGCCATGGACCGCGTCGCCCATGAGTTGGACCTGGACGACTATGACCATGAATAGGCCCAAGCCCGACACGATCCCGCCGAATTTGATCGACGAGATCATCGACGAACAGCGTCGCCGCTGGAGTCAAGGCGAACGCGTGCTCGTAGAAGCCTATCTTCAGCGTCTGCCAACGCTCGCTGTCGATCCCGGTATCATCCTCGATCTCATCTATAACGAAATCGTCTTACGTGAAAAAGCCGGCGATCGGCCCCAACAGCAGGAATACTTCCAGCGATTTCCTCATTTGGCCGGCGACCTCACATTGCAGTTTGAAGTGGACGGCGGTCTCGATTGGCAGATGATCGCCGACACCGCACCTACGCCCGAATCCGTCGAGGCCAAACCGACCCACACACCCGCCGGAGCGACGCCCTTTCCGTCACTGCACGGCTATAACATCACCGGCATCATCGGACGCGGTGCCACGGGTGTCGTCTACAAAGCGCGCCAGCTTAGCCAAGATCGCAGCGTCGCCGTCAAGGTCGTGCTTGCAAGCGTGCCCTCGCAAGCCACTGCACTTGCCGAACTTCACGCCCAGGCCGACAAACTCGCGGCCCTGCATCATCCGTATATCTGTCCGATCCACGAGGTCGGCATCGACGCCGGTCGGCTCTTCATCGCTCAAGAGCGCGTCGAAACAAGTCTCGCCAGAACCCAAGCCGAGTCCACCGTGCCGCCACGCCAGGCCGCCCAATGGATCGAAATCTTGGCGAGTACCATGCACGATATCCATCGCCAAGGCATCATCCACGGCAACCTCACGCTTGCCAACGTTTTGGTTAGCTTCAACGGCATCCTAAAAATCACCGACATCGGTCTGGCTCGCTTTGTCAATCCGAACACTCGCCGCGGCGTACTTGGACCTGCCGACGACGTGTTCAGCCTGGGCGCGATTCTCCGCGCCATCTGCATGCAAAAATCGACGGAAGTTCCACGCGATTTGGAAACGATTTACCTTCGCTGCCTGCAACCCGATTCAGCCGAGCGCTATGACAGCGCCGCCGCCCTGGCCGATGATCTGACGGCATTCCTGATGGGTAGGCCGATCCGAGCGCGTCGTCCCGGCCTCGTACAGCGTGCAGTGCATGCGATTCGCAATTGGCGATCTTCGTCCCGAAATGACGCCGACGACGTGCCCCAGCGCCGACATGCCGACACCATGCAGCTTATCTTTGAAATCGCCTGCCGGCTGATGCGTTGCACCAGGCGCGACGAACTGCTTTGCCTGCTCGCCGAGTCCTCGGCCTGGCTGATGAATGCCGAGAAAGTCACCATTTTCATGATCGACCGCGAACGAAGCGGATTTTGGACGCGAATGACGACCAGCACAGGTGTGGAAGAAATGCGTTCGCCGCTGGATGCGGGCATCCCCGGCACAGTCGCCGCGACCAAGCAACCGCTCCACATCGCCGACGGTTCGGGCGATCCTCGGCTTGCTACGAAGACTCACAACTTGCTCGCTTTGCCGTTACTCGATAATAACGGCGACGTCATGGGCGTGGTACAAACTACCAACAAGGCCGGCGGCACGTTCAGCGCGGCGGACGTGGAGACGCTGACGAACCTGCTCACCGCCGCCGCGATTGCGATTGAACACGCGAAATGAAACCACCAGGTGCGATTTTCGTCAGCGCCTCGCACCAACGCTTCTTACGTCGAAGCACGCCCTGAGTGCGCGGTTCTCATTGCGATTGGGTGGGAATTTCAGGCATATCTCATAAGATAATTGCTTGATTCCAACAGGCGGAGCAAGTTTCCGATTGGTTCTTGGTTTGCTCCAACAATCTGACAATTTATTGTCTATCTGGCGATACTATCATGGAAACTGAAGGCGAAACCGCTCCCGCCCCCAAACTTCCACCCGAAGTAAAAGACGCTCCCGCCGTAACACCGGTGCCGGCTAAACCCGCACCAGGCGCTCGGCCCCAGGACAATCGGCGGCCCCCACGCAGCGGCGGTGGTGGTGGCGGCGGGAAGCGGCGCGATCGCGAGCGCGAGCCGGTGCGCACGCTCGACAGCGATCTCGACTACAAGAACAAGTTCAGCCCGAACATCCATGACCTCGATGTCGAGATCGCCGGCGAGCTCGAAGCAGCCATGCTAGGCATGGATCAGAAAAGTCTCCTCGGTGCCGATACCTCCAAGAAGGTACGCAAAACGACTGAGGCCAAACCTGACGGCGGTCGCAAAAAAGGCAAGGTCATCTCCGTGCGCGGAGCCGATGTCTTCGTCGAAATCCCCGGCGGTCGCGGTCAGGGCTTGCTCATGATGGAGCAGTTTCCCGAAGGCGCACCGAAGATCGGCGACGAGGTCGAGGTCAGCATCGAAGGCTACGACCCCATCGATGGCCTACTCATCCTCACGCGCAAAGGCGCCGTCGTGCACGTTGACTGGGCGAGCGTCAGCGAGGGCATGGTCGTCGAGGCACGCGTTCTCGAAACAAATAAAGGCGGGCTGTCGGTTGATGTCAACGGCATCAAGGGCTTCATGCCAATCAGCCAAATCGATCGCTTCCGCGTCGAAAATGTCGAGCAGTATGTCAACCAGCGTCTGCGTTGCATGATTACGGAAGTCGATCCGTCCGAACGCAATCTCGTCGTCAGCCGACGAGCGATGCTCGAGAAGGAACGAGCCGAGTTGCAAGCGAAACTCTGGGAAGAATTGCAAGAAGGTCAAATCAAGGACGGCATCGTCGGCAACGTGCGAGATTTCGGCGCGTTCGTCGATATCGGCGGCATCGACGGGCTCCTGCACGTCAGCGAGATCAGCTGGAAGCGCATCGCCGATGCCAGCACGGTTCTGAGCGTCGGACAAGCGGTGAAAGTCGTCATCCTCAAGATCGATCGCGAAACCAAAAAACTCAGTCTCGGCCTGAAGCAACTCGAGGCCAACCCGTGGGACAATATCCACGAAAAGTATCACATGGGTCAACTCGTGAAAGGCACGGTGTCGCGCACGATGGATTTCGGCGCGTTCGTCGAACTCGAGCCGGGCATCGAGGGCTTGATCCACGTTTCCGAATTGGCGCGTGGCAAGGTTTGGCGCGTGACCGATGTCGTCAAAGCAGGGCAGGAAGTCGAGGCAAAAATTTTGGGCGTCGATCCCGAACAGCGACGCATCTCACTGTCGCTGCGAGAAGCGTTGCCCGTGGCAGTCGTAAAAACCGACGATGATGAAGAGGAAGATAACACGCCCGGCGAACCGGTCGCGCCGCGAAAACGAAATTATTCGCTGAAGGGCGGCGTCGGCAGCGGCACGTGGATCGCCGAGCCGGGTGAGCAGTAGTGAGCGGAATTGGCAAGCCCGCAGGCGACGAAGGAGCCAGCGAGGGCAAACCCCGCAGGCTCCTTCGTCGCCTGCGGGCTTGTGATTGCTGCAAACAGCGATCAATCACGGAATCGTCTTCACTTCGGCCCGGACGCGTTGGCCGATGAACTTCTGTTCGCCGACTTTGCTGGTGACTTCGATGATGATTTCGAGCGTTCGCACGTCGTTGTAACGGAACGGCTCGATGATGATGCTACGTGCGTTCGCATACCATCGCGAGATCGTTTTCACTTTGCCATCCCATTTCGGGCCGTTGTAGGTATCGTCGCGAATCTCTACCGGTTGATCGACTTTGATCAAGCGTCCCCATTCTTGTAGCACTTCGGCGCGAACAATGATCGGCGCTTTAGGCAAGAACTCTACCGCCGGCGCGCGCGGCGCGGGGCCGAGCACTTCGCCCTTACGGACATGCACGCGGAGCACGTGGCCATCAGATGGCGCGAAGATATGGCAGTGCTTGACCATCTCTTCGGCCTGTTTCAAGCGTACTTTCTTTGCCGACAAGTCGGCCTCGGCTTGGCGGATTTTGATGTTGGGATCTTGGAGATTGATCTGCTTGAGTTTCGCTTCCTCGGCTTTGCGCTTCTCAGCTAGCTGTGCCAAGGCGGCGCGATAATGCTCGCTGTAAGTCTTGTAAAGCGGTTGCGTTTTTTCGAGGGAATTGAGTCTCACCTCGCGATCGCTGGTGGTTTTCTTAACCTCTTCGTCGATCGCGTTAATGCTCGCTTGCTGCTGCTCGGCCTGCAATTCATAGAGTTTCGGCAATTGCTTCGCTTCGGCGACGAGTTCCATGGCGGCGTCGATGTCAGCCTTGGCCTCGGCACCCTTCAGCTTGAATAGCTCGTCGTCGATGCTCAGAAGCAAGGCGCCGGCTTCGACCTTGGTGTTCTCGGCGGCGATGAATTTGACCTCGCCGAACTGTTTCGGGAATAACTGAGCGATGCCGGATTCGACATCGAAGTTGCCCCAGCAAATGACTTTGGTAGGAGCCCCCTCGGCGGCGGCTTCATTGGCTTTTTTGACGTGGCCACTGACTTGCGGGTCGGTCGCCAGCCTCACGCCAACGATCGAGCCGACGAGCAGAATCGCTCCCAGCAACCAGAATGCGCCTTTCATCACGAACTCCTTGGCGTGTTGTGTTATTAGCTGACTGTGAAAATTGGATCGCACACCCCGGAAGAATCACTGCGCTATGTATCCGGGCGATGGCGAGGTGGGGTCGCCGTAGAGTTCCATCGGTCGTTCCGCGCCTTCGTAGAGGATGCCGTCTTCCAGATGCAGGACCCGGTCAACGAAGGGTATGATGCGTGCGTCATGCGCGACGACGAGGATAGTCGAACCCTGGTCATGGGCGGCGGCGCGCAGCAACTCGATGACGTGCTGGCCATGCTTCCAATCGAGAGCAGCAGTCGGCTCGTCGGCAAAGACGAAGTTAGGTTGTTTGATAAGCGCTCGGCCGATCGCCACGCGCTGCTTTTCGCCGCCGGACAGTTGCATCGGTCTCAAGTGGGCCTTTTTGGACATGCCGAGCATCGTGAGGACATCGGAGGTGCGTGCCGTGGCGTCCCGCGCGGAACAGCCGGTGCCCCATTTGAGTATCATCTCAAGCTGTTCGCGCGCCGTCAGGGCAGGAAACAGGTTGTACCCTTGGAAGATGAACCCGAAATGTTCCAGCCGAAACGCTTCGCGTTGACGTTCGTTCATCGCCCAGAGATCTTTGTCCAGCGTAAGCACGGTACCCGCGTCGGGGTGAAGTAGGCCGGACAGTACCGCGAGTAGCGTCGATTTACCGCTGCCCGATGGCCCCATGAGCAAAGCGATTTGGCCGGGGTAGATTTCCAGACTGACGTTGCGCAGGGCGTAGGTTTTGGTATCGCCGCTGCCGTAACTGCGCGTTAATCCCCAGGCCTTCATAGAGGGAGTCAACGGTAGTCCGTCAGCACGCATGTGGGTCTTCCGCAATGGTAGTGTTGCGATCATAGGTGGTCTATTGTATCCAAAAAGACTTTGCACGTTTCAAGGATTTTACCAAACCGACGCCCTGTACGGTTGTAAAATTTACACGCTTTTGGCGACTATCCCACGTGGAGCGATAATTCAATCCGCATAACCGGTACAGCTATTCCAGGTCTTCATCTTCCGCCTGGGTCGTATACCATGCGAGGTTCGGATTGTCACGTTGTCCGAGCCTGAGCCGCAGCGGAAATCGATTTTTCAGCGCAACAGCGTCACGGGTTCGACCATGCGCAGGCTTCGCAAGGCGAACAGCCCCGAAAGCATTGCCATCACGAGCGTAATGCTAGTGGCGAAGATCAATAGCCAATAGGGCAGCATAATCTTGGCGCCCACCTCGGCGCCAACGAAGGCGATACCGAAAATCGTCGGAATGGCGAACGCAATGCCGGCAATCCCAACCCAGAACGCCTGAGATACCACCATCATCGCCATGCGCCAACGCGGTATGCCCAGCGCCCGCAGGACGGCGTATTCCTTCAACGAGGCGACCGTTGCCGAGTAGAGCGTTTGGCTTGTGACCACTGCACCGACGAGCAACCCAAGCGCGGCTGCCAAACCTAGCGCGATACCTGCTTTGGTCTTCGTCAACCAATGCATTTGGCTGTGAAAGGAAAAATCCTGAGTCGTGAAAGGATACAGTTTGCGAGGGTGCGCTTTTAGCCTTTCCACGACTTTCGGAGCATCTTCTTTGTTATGGCACTTACCGAGAATAAATGTACACTGCCCCGGTGGCGGGTTCAGGAACTTCCGCGCCGTATCCAGCGAGCAGAACAAATACGGTCCTGCCAAGCTGCGAAGGCCACTCACTGTGCCAACGATGCGCACGCGTTTGCCCAATATTTCCGCCGTATCGCCGACCTTTTCGATACCAAGCCGGGTGAACTCGCCCTCGTCAATCACGGCCGAACTGGTTTCGGACAGCAACATGCGCAGCTCCGGCGTGAGTTGTCGGATAGCGCCTATCGAATCCGGGCCGAGCCGAGCGCCGATGATAAGCACCAGTTCCGTCCCGCCGGTCGGCTTTTTCCAGTAGGCAAATCCTTCGATGTATGGCTCGGTATGAGCGATTTCCGGTAAGGCAAGGTACGACTGCCAGGCCTCGGGAATCGGGATGCCGAGATCGACGCTGGGGACATCGGGATGCGCGACCCAGATGTCAGCTGACGATTCGTCGATCGGAATCGACGTGATCGAGAACAGTCCGAGCAACAGCCCGCACTGCAGCGCGATCAGCAAGCAGCTAAACGCCACCGCCAATACCGCGGGTAAATAGCGTTGCCGTTCAAACCAGAGTGTCGAGAGTGCGTATGACATATCTTCAAGTGTCCTTGGTCATTAGTCATTTGTCATTAGTCATTAGTCATCAGCGATTTCTTAGCACTCGTTCGCGTCTGCCTATGTGTTCTTGTGGTCGTCACGAATATTGGTCGTATCAACCAATGACTAATGACCAATGACTAATGACTACCCATCAACCCCCCACCCATAAACGTATGATGCCAAAGTTGGGTTGCAATGACTCCGACCAGGCCCATTTCGACCATGGTGCGTTGGTTGCTGCCTTCGCGCATCGTGCGGAATTCGCTGCGCCAGCGCGTTACCAAGGCTGGATCGAAGTATTCCGATTTCTTGAGCGAATCGGGGCTTAGCAACTCATCGACGAACGTGGGCAAGGTCGTCGAATGGAACCCGTCCAGCGGTGCCCGGAACATCACCTTCCGTCGCCAGGCGATCGAGCGTGGCACATAGCGGTCGGCAAGGTAACGCAGGATCAGCTTGTCACGCAAGCCTCGCATCTTCCAGATCGGATGCAGTTTCGCGAGGAAGTCGAACACCTCTTCGTCGAGAAACGGATAGCGCGTCTCAACCGAGGAGTTCATCGCCACGCGATCGCCTTTCGACGCCAGCAGCAGCCCAGGCAGCTGAACGCGGGCACCTATGTAGAGTGAGCGATTCAGCGGGTGCCATTTCTTCGCGCGTTCGACATTGAGCTTCAAGTCGGCCCACGGCAAGTGATCGCCCAAGCGCTCCCACATGCCCGCGCTATAGAACCGAGATCGCGACGAGCCGAACAGGCCATACACATTCAGCCAGGCGTTCGTTCCGCCAATCGCTTCTTGCACCTTGCGGGCGGCATTCCACGAAACCTTCGGCGCGCCAGTGAGACGCAAGTACGCTCGCCGGGCCAATCCGCTCAACGGCACGCCAGGAATAATATCGAGCACACCGAGCAAGCGTTGAATCTTGTACCACGGATAGCCGGCCAGCCATTCGTCTGCCCCTTCGCCGGTGAGCGCGACTTTGTAGCCCATTTCATGAACTTTACGTGCGAGCATCAGCAGTGCCGCACAGGCCGTGTCGATGACCGGCGCCTCGGCAGCGCGAATCAACTCGGGGTATGTCTTCAGCACCTCATCGCGGCCACAATCGACCATGATCGACTCGGCGCCGACATGCCGAGCGACTTCCGCCGCCTCGGATTTTTCGTTGAGCGTCGGATCCTGCACGGCAATCGTAAACGTCGGGATCGGCCCCTTGCCCTCGCTGCGCCGTTGGGTACAGGCCATGGCGACGACAACGCTCGAATCGACGCCGCCCGAAAGATACGACACCACCGGTACATCGGCACGCAGTCGGCGTTCGACGGCACGCTTCATCACCGCGTCAAACTCATCGATCACTGGCGAGCCGGAATTATCGCCGAACCGCCGAAAGTCGCGCCATTCCTCCTGCCCGGCGTCGGGAAAGTCGATCTCCCAATAAACGCGTTCCTCGATTCGGTCCATTCGCCCTGACGTTGGGCCGGGAATCCGCAAATAGCGTCCGGGCAGCAGGCAGTTGACGCCTTCAAAACAGGTCACGGGGCCAGGCGTTGCGAAGAACGTGAACACATGATTGATGCCACGAACATCCGGCTTTGCGGGCACGAGCCCCGAGGCAAGCAGGGCTTTGATCTCCGACGCGAACAACAACAAGTTACCTTGCTGCGACCAGTAGAGAGGGCAGATGCCGAAACGGTCGCGGGCCAGCAAAAGCTGCTGTTTGCGTTCATCCCACAAGGCGATGGCGAATTGGCCTCGGAGCTTTTCGAAGACGCCGTCGCCGTGCTCTTCGTACAGATGCGGGATCAACTCGGTATCGCAATGCGTGCGGAAAACATGGCCCTTCGCTTGGAGCTGGGCCTTCGCTTCCGGGTAATCGAACAGTTCGCCGTTGAAAACGACGGACACCGAACCGTCTTCATTGGCGATCGGCTGCTTGCCATCGTGCAGTCCAACGATGCTCAGCCGGCGGTTGGCGAGAGCGAGGCCGGGCCGGAAGAAGTAGCCGTCCTCGTCCGGCCCTCGGTGCGTAATCGAGTCGGCCATTCGGCGCACGATCTGCGGATCGATCGCCGTCGGCTCGGTGAGATTCATGATGCCTGCGATACCGCACATGGAGTGGGGGTCCGTCCTTGCGAGAAAAATTTATTTGTCCAGGTTGATCAAGACGATAGTGCGGTACGAAACGAATCCACGTCGAGACACGTTACCGCATGTCGGTTGAGTCGGCGCAATTGTTTCTCGTTAGTAATTTTTCGTATTCGCTGCACTAAATCGCGCGGAACAATTCCGAAACGCTCCTTCAATACATCAATGACAAGCTCATGCGCTGCTTCCGCTTTCCACTTCTGTACCAATGGTGATTCGATCATGGCTTGTGCTCCTTTGAATAGGTCAAATAATGCCGAATCTGGAAATCGAAGCCCCGTCATCACCTGCGATACCACCTGCAAATCCGTCCGTTGATTGGGCGACGCCTCACGCACGATCCTTTCCGCGCAACGTTCCAATGTCTCCACCGGCTGCCCCTGAAATTGCATCAACGGCACCCAAGGCATCACGCCCACATCGCCTGAATCGAGAAAGTCCTCAGCCGACAAGGTCCAAAGCTCGACGGTACGCCATACAGCAGCAAGACGCGAAAACCCAAGTTCGCTTTCGATGGCGTGATTCCCGTCGATGCGAAACCGGCCTTTGGGCCGCAGGATCAACATCAGCAATTCGGGCAAATGGCCTAATGCGGAGTAGGCCAACGCCAAATCATCCAGCGATTGCTTAAGTGCTCGCCGTTCCGGAAACGTCGCAATTTCGACAAGCACATGATGCGTCTTGGGATCCTTATCGAGGATCACTTGCAAAAGGCCATCGGGCAATCGGCGGTTCTGCACTACTTCTCCTGGCATCGGCTCGCAACTTCGCACACCTTTCAAACCGCCGACCAATAAGGCAGCTTTTCCTTGATTGTGCAGGAGCCACTTGCTGCCTATATCATATCGCTGCGGTGACATCGGGGCGTCTCCGCGTCGGTCGTTTATTCTTACCTTGAATTCCCGGTACTCAGCGATACAGGCTACCAATGACAATAATTCCGTGTCAAAGGACAATGTCTTCGGTTCCGAGTCAGATGCAGAACGCAAGAGGTAGGAAATCCGGTCTCAGAGTTTGTTCAGTGCCGCATCGACTGCTTGTTTTACCCGCTTCTTTTGGATTTCAGGATCTTCTTTCTGAATGTATTCGACAGCCGACAGGTCATCTCCACGTTTTCGATTTTGGCGAGGTTCAAGAGCCTCTATTAAGATCGCTTCGACTGCTGGGATGATCTTTAGGCCACCGTAGGATTCAGGGAGGTCTCCCAGCTCACCCTCCTCGGAAATGGGAAGCACTCCAAACCACGAAAATCGATCCCAGCGTGTGGAAAGTCGGTCAGCCGTATGTTCAAAGGGCCGTCTTCCCAATGGGCGATCCGTAGACCGGCCGACGTAGATGACCTCTCTGCCATCGTAAAGCAGGTAGATTCCAAGCTGCTTATGAAAGTTGACTACTTTTGCGCCGAGTTGTTGCATCCCAAGGATTCTCGGCGTTGGAATCCATTCAATTGCCTCGCGCCGCCAAAACATCCCAAAGGAAGAGATGATATCGTATTGCGATTCCTCCTCTTCCTCCGGTCCGTCAATCTGAGCCGAAATTGGTGTCGTCCCGGTAATTCCAGCATTCGTCTTCCAGATATAAAGTCCTTTACCCACCTTTTGGAATGGACAATCGTTCCCTTCTTTTTTTATTGCAGTCACTAGAGCGGAGATTACGGTCGCAGCAGGCGTCGCTCCCAGATTTGATCGTAGTTTTTCCTGGCCGATCTTTTCAACAATCTTCGTGTAATGAATGGCTGCCGGTGACTCGCTCAAAACCTTTTCGACAGCTTTTCGCCAGGTTAGTTCATTAGCAGCCATAGTTGTCTACTCTCCGTCAAGATGCTTCAATGCGCCGCATACAACTTCGTCACCTTCCGTGCCACCAGATAATCGACGAGTCGTGGGAACCAGCGGTTGATGCGGAGCATCCAGTTGGTGTCGCTGCCGATCCAGGTTTCCGTCTTGTTTTTACGCAGGCTTTGCACGATCCGCTCAGCCACATATTCCGGCGGCATGCCTTTGTCGTATTCGATGTTCGCCTTGCCCTCGGAACGCAGGAAGTGCTGCGAGAATTCGCTCTTCGTAAGGCCCGGGATCATTAGCAGAATATCGATATCGAACCGTGCCAACTCGCCGCGCAACGCTTCGGTCAGGCCACACACGGCATACTTGCTGGCGGAATATTCGCTCCACGCCGGCATGGCCCGTCGGCCACACATTGACGCGACGTTGACGACCGCCGGCTCGACGCCTTGCGTCAGGATCGGGATCGCCTTGCGAATCAACTCCGCCGGGGCGAAGAAGTTCACCTCCATGATTTGGCGAAGGATATCCTCCGTCGAATCCGCGAAATGGGCCCAGCTGGCGATTCCCGCGTTGTTGATGAGCACATCCAACCCGCCCAGACGATCGACCGTGCGATCCAGCAGGTTCCGGCGATCCGATTCCTTGGTGATGTCAGTCGGAACGATCAACGCCCCGCCGGGCAATGCATCGGCGACGGCCTTTAGCTTGTCTTCACTTCGAGCCGCGAGCACGAGCCTCGCCCCGAGCGGCGCCAGATGCTGCGCCAGCGCTTTACCAATGCCGCTGGAGGCGCCTGTGATGACGATACGCTTGCCAAGAAATTCACGAGTCATGGGGAAACGCTCCGGCGACGAATTGTTTGTGATTATTCCCATCTCCCCCAATCGTACCAAATCCACCAAAGCTCCGGAACAGCGAACTCCACGAACGGCCATCAATGTCAGACGAATCGTCGGCAATCACGGCGCGACCGCTACGATCGATCCCATTTTGGTTAGTGCCGCCTCATAGAACTACATTTAATATTCACAGGCTCGTACGAGCCGTCGCTATCCGATTCGCCGTGTACATATGAATCCTATTCTGAGCAGCCTTACACAGTCTCATTTTATTGAAGTAAGCAATCGTTAACAAGTGTCAACAATTGTCAACAAACTTAGGATGGATTTTATACCTTGTCATTAGGTCGTGTGGACAACGATTGGGCAACGGACGCAAACTTGTTTACCGCAAGAGCACCATGATGGACGCCACCATGATGAATCCCATGAAGTTGCGTGCGGTCTTTTCGTATCGCGTTGCGACGCGCCGATACTGCTTCAGCTTGAA
>SIAQ01000105.1 GCA_009697105.1 Gemmataceae bacterium
CATCCAACACAACCTCGGCCCAAACCACATCCTTGGAAAAACGACGAGCCATAATTCTTGCCTCCTTGCAGCAATCCCAGGAGGCAATAGCTTACCTTCGACTTCAACCTCGACCAATACCAGAGTTTGATAACCAAGCGGGTGATTGATCAATAAACGTCTTTGCGATGGGCCACGCGGACAACCAGCACGATCAATGCTTCGTCCGCGATGGTGTAAACGATGCGGTAATCGCCGACGCGAATCCGCCAAAGGTCGTCCTCTCCCGTCAGCTTCAAGCAGCTTGGCGGCCTCGGATCGTCGCGCAGACCGGCCAGTGCTTTTACAATCCTCTCTCGGACTTTGGCGGGTAGGCAATCCATCTGCTTTTCCGCCGACGCCTTGATGATGAGTTCATACATATTTTACAACCCGTGCTTTTTCTTAAACTCATTCAGTGTGACGCCGCCTTTTTCCTTGAGCGCTTTCTTCGCGGCACGGATGTCGGAGCGGTTTTCCATCTCTTCGAGCAGCGCCAGGTCGTCCATCGAAACCAGCGCGACCACGCCTTTGCCACGCCGTTCCAGAATGATGCGTTCGCCGGCATAAGCCACGCGATTGATAGCGTCGGCCAGGTTGTTGCGGATTTCCACGACGTTCATGTTCATGATTGGTACTCTCAGGAAGAATTGACTCTCATGTACATGATAGCTTGAATCGCCTTTCGTGGCAACGACAATCCCGTCTCTGGCGTCACTCGGAAAATAGCGGCGTGTCCAGCAGCGGCAAGCTCGAATGCCTTACCTGTTCCGTGGGGCAGGCTGGAAAGCCTACCCCACATCGGTGCGTCCCTGGGGTACATATTTAATTAAGTGAGAAGAGAAGAAGAAATAAGAATGGACGGATGTAGCACCGGTCTTTGCGATATTCACGCAAGTATCGTGAATCGCAACTATAATGTATCGCATGAAGCATATTGCGTGGGTACTCCTGTTTGTGGCCATCGGCGTGGCATCGCCCGTATCGGCGCATCCCGTGCCGCGGGATTCGCATGATCGCGTCATCGTGGTTCGGATGCAGAAGGCGAAGGAGCCGAATCGGATTGCGGTGCGTATCGAGTATCGCCTTGAAGCGGATGAGACGACGATCATTCTCAACGACATGAAGCCGTTCGCGGACGAGGCGAACCCGCTCAATTTTCGCGGCGACATCCTGAAATATTACGCGATCTTTACCGAGAAGTACGCCGACGTTTTTGCCGACCGCCTGATGGTGAAGGTGAATGGCAAGCCGATCGCGCCGCTTCGTTGCGTGTCGCGCAGCCAGCGGTTGCGCGATGAGAAGAGCGAAGCGCTAGGGCATCTGCGCTGCGATTTCGTTTTCGAGAGCAGTTTCGATGTCAAACCGGGCCAGGCGCTGAAGGTCGATTTTCAGGATCAGACCTATCACTCGAACGGCATCGCGCCGGAGGCTGGCCTACTGACCTTGAGCATGGTCAACGAGACGGGCCTGGCGATCACCAGCAAAACCGAAGCTGACGAAGCCCTGCGGAAGAAGCCGTTGCAAGATCTCGGTCCTGACGACGAAGAGCGAGTTCGCCGGGTGAGCGTCACGTTGACCATGCCAGCGGCGAAGGAAGTGCCGCCAAAACAGAGCGAGACCGTCCCGCCCGCGCCGCTGGAGAAAGGCACGACACCAGAGAAAACGTCATCGCACGACGAGAGTCGCCTGCTTCAACTCGTGCTTCACAATGACTACGGCTTTTTACTTACGATGATTTTGGCTTTCGTGTTCGGCGCCGCTCACGCGCTCACACCAGGGCATGGCAAGACGCTTGTGGCGGCGTATCTCGTCGGCGAACGTGGCACGATCTGGCATGCTATTTACCTTGGCTCGGTCACCACGCTCACACACACCGGCGCGGTCATGTTCATTGCCGTCATCCTCGTGTGTCTTCCTGCGAACATGCAACATACGTTTCGCGCCTGGATTCAGAACGGCCTCGGCCTCGTCATGGGCCTGATGGTCGTCTGCATGGGCTTTTGGCTCTTACTTCAACGCCTCGCCGGTCGCGCGGATCATATCCATCTCGACGGCGGGCACGATCATCATCCTTCAGGCAAAATGAGCTGGTGGGGCCTGACGCTGCTCGGCATCACCGGCGGCATGATCCCATGCGGGGACGCGGTCGGCATACTGTTCATCACCACGGGCACGAACCAGATATGGCTCGTATTACCCGCCGTGCTCGTTTTTAGCGCGGGGTTGGCGGTTGTGCTCGTCGCCATCGGCATCATGGTCGTACAGGTGCCGAGGTTCGTCGAATCGCGCATGGGCGACGGCCGACTTCTCCGCAGCTTGCCGATCGCCAGCGCGATTATCGTGATCGCCATGGGCTTTTGGCTGTGCTATGAAGGCATCCACGGCTCGCCTTGAAGTGGAAATGCAAACCCAAGGGTGAGCCACAGAGAACATAGAGGGGGAGTATTTGAAAATCCGTGGGGCAGGCTTTCCAGCCTGCCGTATTTTGACCACCCTAGGCAAGCCACGGCAGGCTAGAAAGCCTGCCCCACGAACCAAATTTGATTCTTTCTCGAATGCCTTATCTCCTTTTCTTCGCATTTTCTCTGTGGTGAGTTGGTATTTTCCTGAAACCATTTCCTTAAGTTGGTGCCTATGGGGTGATGCCTTCCGAACTCTTGGATGTTGAACACGAGCCCAGAGGTTCGGAGCACCTCACCTCTGGGCTTTCGTCAGAATTATGGCATCACGGCACGTCGGCTTCTGCCTGCGCCTTCTTTCGCCGCGCATATTCGTGCACCGCGTCCGTCTGTTCGTCGGTTTCGATCGAGCCAGGGCGTAGTCGGCGGATGCGCGTAATGGCATCGCGAGCGTTCATGTTTTCTTGCGCGATCATCCAGCACGCCAGAATCGTTCCCGTGCGGCCCAATCCGGCGGCGCAATGGATGCCGACGCCGAGCGTTTGCGCATGCGCTTTGTCGATGGCAGTGATGCAGCGGTTGATCTGCTCCTGCGTCGGCGCCGTCATGTCGGTGATCGGCACATGCAACGACAGCAGTCCGGCGTCGTTGATCCACGAGCGGGCCGGCGCGTCCTCCGTCAGACAGACGATGAGCTGCAGCCCTTGCTCGCGCAACCAGCGGTAGTCGTCCAATTCATAGGGACGTCCCATCGCCGCCAGCCGAGGTTTGTCGATCCAGGAAAATCCGTCCGGTGAGCTCATAGAAACAGCGTATGAAATGCCAGCATCCAAGCCCAAGGGTGAGGTACTCCGAACCCATTAGCATCAACTTAGGGAACTCAGGCCAGGCAATCAAATTTGAACCACAGAGGCACAGAGGACACAGAGTAAATACGAAGAATGGGGGCAGAGAAGGCTGGCTGAATCGTTAAGTGTTCTTTTCACTATTCCGCGCATTTCCTCTGTGTCCTCTGTGCCTCTGTGGTTAGGTTGCATTTGCCTGACACCATGTCCTTAAGTTGATGCTAATGGGTTCGGAGTACCTCACCCTTGGGCCTTGTTCATTCAATCGTTCATCTTCAGCGGCTTGTGGCCGAAGCGTTGACGCGATTGATTCGCTTGCTCCCAGACTTTCGGATTGCTTTCGAGGAAATCGATGAGGTGCCCCGTCGAGATGCCGACCGCTTTGGCCGCATCGCTCACGCGGCCAAGATGCGTTTCGAGCACATCCAATATCAGGCTTACGACGACCCAGAAGTGCGGCGACTTTCTACTCAGCTCGATTCGGCCGGCGGGCGAGCGCGCCGAGGCGAGTTCCTCGCGTTGGGAAAAGGAACTCAACTCCTCGGCGCTAATCGGCTCGCGCAGCTTCAGCATGAATGCGTGCCGAAGACGGATGAGCGCCTTCGCTTTGTTTTCATGCTGCGAACGACTCTCCTCGGCGATGACGAGCAACCTGCTCGGTCGATGGCGGATGCGCACCGCCGAGCTGGTCTTGTTGCGCTTCTGCCCGCCTGGTCCCGAGGCGCGATAGGTATCGACCTCGCAATCGGCGAGCAGTTGGGCGTCGGTTTGGTGAAACCAAGCGGTGCGGGACATAAGAAGAAATCACAAATCTCAAACGCAAGCCCGCAGGCGACGCAGGAGCCTGCGCGGGTCGAACCCCGCAGGCTCCTGCGTCGCCTGCGGGCTTGGTAGAAATTACGCTTCCAGCTGCCACGGCGCACGCACCGCACGCGCTGTGTGGCCATTGGCCGCTGCCGCGTTTTCGCCGGTGAATAGCTGCGTGACCGGATTCCACGTCAGCGTTTGGCCGGTGAAGAAGCGCGTCGCGATGACGCCGAGATGGCAGATGCTCACCGAACGATGCCCAACGCTTGCCGGGCAGACCGTTTGATTGCGAGATCGCACGCACGAGATGAAGTCGTTCATGTGACTCGTCGCCCGTGGCAAGCGGATCGCGGTCGCAGGCAATGGATCTTTGAGCAATGCGGGAGCGCTCGCTTGAATCGTTGATCGGCTCACCCAGAGCCATTTGTTGTCGTCGCCTTCGAAGAGGATGCCGTTGCCCGCGACGCGCGGCTGCCCGCCGACGGTTTCGCGGATCGGCCAACCCATTGCTGGACCGTTACGGCAAACGAGCTGCGTGCCGGCGGCGCCCTTCGGGCCGTTGCCATAGGTGTAGGTGACTTCAAAACTCGGGTGGCAGTTGTACGAGTTCGGTTGAGCGGAAGGCGCCGCACCGGTGCCGCGAACGCTGATGGGGCCGGATTCGTCCATGCCGAGAGCCCACTGGGCGATGTCGTTGTGGTGAGCGCCCCAGTCGGTCATTTTGCCGCCGGAGTATTCGTACCACCAGCGGAATTCGTAGTGGCAGCGCTCAAGAACGTGTTCGACCTGCGTGGTTGGGCCGAGCCAAAAGTTCCAGTCGAGGCCTTCGGGCACGGGCCGAACCGCGAACGGCCCGCCGACGGGATTGTCGCCGATCAGCGTCGTGATCTTGCGAACCCGGCCAATGCGGCCATTGCGTATCAGCTCGGCGGCGAGACGGAATCGGCCACCGTACTCGGTCCGCTGTTGCGTGCCGACCTGGAACACCCGGCGAGTCTCGCGCGCGACCCGATGAACGAGCTTGCCTTCTTCGATGGTCAACGTCATCGGCTTTTCGCAATAGACGTCCTTGCCGGCCTTCATCGCCGCGATGGCGACGAGAGCATGCCAATGGTCCGGCGTGCCGATGGTGACGGCGTTGATGTTGCGATCGGCGAGCAGCTGGCGGAAGTCGCCATGCACGGTGCAATCGCGGCTGCCGCCGCTGGTGGCAGTGCGAACGAGGTTCTGGGCGAACTCGGCATTGGGCCGATCGACATCGCAGACGGCGGACATGAGCACGCCGGTTTCGTTCATGGCGGCTTGCATGATGTGCACGCCGCGTTCGCCGCGGATGGGTGCGTTGCCTGTGCGTCGGGTGCGGTTGGTTCCGGTGCCGATGGCGCCCATGACGATGCGATCGTTCGCCCCACCGGCGGCCGGCTGCGTCGTTTGTGCTTGAGTGAGCAGTTCCTCAGCGAACCAGAGCGGCAGCCCGGTCGCGCATAGCCCGCCGACCGACTGGGCCAAAAAGCCACGCCGTGATAGATTTCCACGATTCATCATGCGATCTCCCGATAAGTAGTGAGCAACGAGTTCGATGATAAGATGTTAAGCCGAAGCGATGAGAGGAGCAAGCGAATTCTCCGTACTGTTTCGTTTAGCCGCGACGCACAGCGGAGCGCGGGATTCGGTTCGCGCTCCGCTGTGCGTCGCGGCTAAACGAAACCTAATAAGATTACGCAATGGTTGCCAAGAAATAGAAACCGACCCCGGCTGTGAATCGCGAACCATATCTCGGCGATTAGTGTCAGGTAAATATCTTCCATGCCGGGCAGCGGTTTTTTTCGCTAATCACCTGAGTCGAACGTTCTTCCTGTTCTATCCTTGGCTGTACTGCTAGGATAAAGGCAGCCCGACAGGAGAATCAGGATGAAAGTCATTCTCGCGAATCCGCGCGGTTTTTGCGCGGGCGTCAATATGGCAATCGAAAGCCTCGATCGCGCCTTGCAGTTATTTGGCACGCCGCTCTATGTGTACCACGAGATCGTGCACAATCTGCACGTCGTTGAGCGTTTTCGCCGACGTGGCGTCGTGTTCGTCAACGCAATTGACGACATTCCCGCGAATTCGGTCGTGCTTTACAGCGCGCATGGCGTGTCGCCGGCGATTCGGAATTTGGCAGTGGAGCGCAATCTCAACGCTATTGACGCCACCTGCCCGCTAGTCACGAAAGTGCATCTCGAAGCGATCCGCTTTGCAAAAGAAGGCTACACCATCCTCTTGATCGGCCATGAGGGGCATGACGAAGTCGCCGGCACGATCGGCGAGGCGCCCGGCAGCATTCGCCTGGTGCAAGACGAGCAAGAAGTAGTGGCCCTGGACCTGCCCGCCGATGCGAAGGTCGCTTTCCTCACGCAGACGACGCTGAGCGTTGACGACGCCGAGGTCATCATTCGGGCGCTGCGCAAGCGGTTTCCGAAAATCGTCGGGCCGAAGAAGGACGACATCTGCTACGCCACGCAAAATCGCCAAGAAGCGGTCAAGGAGATCGTGCCCGAGGCGGACATAGTCATCGTCATCGGCAGCCAAAATAGCTCCAACAGCCTGCGTCTCGCGGAGATCGCGCGCACGTTGGGAAAGCAGGCGCATCTCATCGACGGCGTCAGCGAGATCGACAATCGCTGGTTCGTCGGCGTCGCCTGTGTTCTCGTCACCGCCGGCGCTAGTGCGCCGGAGGATGTCGTGCAGGAGTGCGTCGAATACTTGACGCGGCACTTCTCGGCGACAGTTGAAAATCGCACGATCCGCGACGAAGATGTCAGCTTCCACCTGCCGAAGGAGCTGCGCTCGCTGACGTTGGTGAGTTGAGGAATCGGCGTAAGCCCAGGGTGAGGTACTCCGAACCTCTGGGATCATGCGGCGGCGTGTGTCCATCCCAAGGGTTCGGAGTACCTCACCCTTGGGCTTGAATTTTGAAATAGAACGCTAGGTAAACCATCGCATGCCCGACGGCGTCGCATTTGAACCTCCGAATTGGCTGGAGCGTGAAGATAAGTTTCTCGCGCCGTATGCGATGCGCACGCGCGCAAGCGCGGGACGCAAGCACGCCGAGCCTCCGCATGCGTTTCGCACGCTGTACCAGCGTGATCGCGATCGCATCGTGCATTCGACGGCGTTTCGTCGGCTGATGCATAAGACGCAGGTGCTCGTGCCTCATATCGGCGACTATCATCGCACTCGGCTTACGCATACGCTGGAAGTCACGCAGATCAGCCGAACCATCGCGCGTGAGCTTGGCTTGAACGAGGACCTGACGGAAGCGATCGCACTGCTACACGATCTCGGCCATCCACCGTATGGCCATGCCGGCGAGACGGCGCTGGATGAATGCATGCGCGATCACGGCGGATTCGAGCACAATCGGCACGGGCTTCGGCTGGTCGAGCTACTGGAATACCGCTATCCCGATTTTCCTGGCCTGAATCTGACGCGCGAGGTGCTAGAAGCGCAAGCGATGCACAGCAAACGGCCCGAGGCGGCGGAGGTCGCGCCGTATTTGCAGGTGGGTCAACCGTTGCTGGAAGCACAAGTCGTCGATGCCGCTGACAGCCTGGCATACGACTGTCATGATGTGGATGATGCCCTGAGCGTCGGGCTGATTGGGCTGGACGACTTGGCCGACGTGCCGTTCTGGTGCGAAGCGGTCGAGCGCGTCAAGGTTGAGCATGCGGCGGTGAAGGCGGAGCAATTCCAACCGACCGTGGTTCGGCAGTTGATCGGTTGGCAGGTGCTCGATTTGCTGGAGACGACGCGGAAGAATTTGCGCGACGAGAACATCCGCGCGGTGGCGGATGTCAGGCAGTGCGAGCATTTGCTGGTGACGACGAGTACGGGGGTGCGTCACCTCAAGGCGGAGTTGGAGCGGTTTTTGCATGAACGGGTGTATCGTCATTATCGCGTGATGCGGATGGCGTACAAAGGCCAGCGGATGTTGAAGGAGATGTTTGAGGAGTTCTGTCAACATCCGCGCACGTTGCCGCCGCGATACCAACAGCTCGCCTTGCAAGGAGTTCGAGAGCAAGTGGTGTGTGATTATTTGGCGGGCATGACGGATCGTTACGCGCAGGAAGAATATCTCAGGCTGTTCCAACCCGCGTCGCTTGCATAGAATAGTGAACGGGAACACGAACCGGCTGCGCCCCAATCGAACCTACCTACCTCGCTGTCCACTCGTGTTTTTCAAAATTTTCTGGTGAACGTTTCATCGACCTGTTCGTCTGTTTATTCAAAGGAATCGGAGTCCGCGTCGGAATTTATTGCGTGTTTCCGAGCCTGAGCGCCAGCGAAGAGCACCGCGTGGCCCTTCGCTGGCGCTCAGGCTCGGAAAATGCGACAATCTTGCCGGCTTGTGGCATATGTTGAACTAACCGCCCAACCACGGAGGCGCCGTTGTCTACTACCCTCAGTGACCTATTTTTGACAGGCTCGAAGAAGCTGCTCTGGACATCGCGGGGCATATTCGTTGCCATCGCGATCAGCATTGTGACGGATTCTCTCGTCTTCGGTCTGGATAAGGAGAGCCAGTTTGCGATCGGTGTCACGTTCGCGGCGTTGGCGTTTGCAACATGCATCGCTGTGATCGTACTTGATGTGCGTGCCAAAGACAAAGATATGGCGACGCTCTCCGCTGTTTATTTCGGCCTGCTGCTTGGCTATTTCATCGGCAGCGGTTTGGCGGCAGCGGTGCAGCCTCTCATCAACGCCTACTTTAGCGAGCGTCTGCCTCTGCCGGGTCAGGTCGTGCGATTGGAAAAGATGGTCGCCTTGCTCACCATCGTGACGAGTTGCTACGTCGTTGTTTCCACACTGATCCAAACCAAGGACGAGTTTCGCTTCATCATTCCCTACGTGGAGTTCTCCAAGGAACTGAAAGGCGCAAAACCGTTGGTTTTGGATACCAGTGTGATTATCGACGGGCGAATTGCCGATATTTGTGATACGGGAATCATCGACACGAAGCTGATCGTCCCCCGGTTCGTTTTGCAGGAGTTGCAGGGTATTGCCGACAGTTCCGACAAGATTCGGCGAACTCGCGGTCGGCGTGGGCTGGATGTGCTCAAGAAACTGCAAACGAACGAGAAAATCGAACTTCAGATGAACGAAGCGAACCTGCCGGAATTGCGGGAGGTTCAAAAGGTGGACGAGCGTCTGGTGATTTTTGCGAAGTCGATGAGCGCTCGGGTGGTGACGAACGATTTCAATCTGAACAAGATTTGCCAATTGCAGGGTGTGGATGTCATCAACCTCAATGAGCTTTCCAACGCCTTGAAGCTGGTCGCGCTGCCTGGCGAAATATTGCTGGTGAAGATAACGAAACAGGGCGATCAGATCGGCCAGGGCGTCGGGTATCTCGACGACGGCACGATGGTGGTCGTCGAGCAAGGCCGAAGCGCAATTGGGCATGAGATGCCGATCATCGTCACGAGTGTATTGCAAACGCCGGCGGGACGAATGATCTTCGGTCGGCTGGGTGGAACAGGTGAACATCCGGTATTGAATTAAGGCAAACATACGGTTGCGGGAGTTTCACAGTGGCCAACGGCGGGTTCAAGACGGTGTTGGTCCTTTTCGCGGTCGCCCTGGCCGCCGGCGTCCCGCATGCGCAGACGCAGCCCGCAGCTGGCAAGCCCAACGATTTGGAGTTGGTGCAGAAACTCATCGGCATCCGCCGGGATTATCAAAAAACGCTTGAGCAGCTTCGCGTCCACTATTACAACGCTCAGGATCTCGAACGGATGCGCTGGGCGGAAGAAGAGCTTCGCCACTTCCATCGCATTCCCAAACACGCCTTCATCCTCGATCTTGACGTGCCCCCACAAAACCTCAACGGCAACCAAAACACTCCCGAAGCGAACAAGCTGTTCATGTGGGCGATGCAGTACAAGGACAAGGGTTGGGGCAACGATTACACTGACAATCAGCGCCGGGCCGAACTGATCTTCCAAGAAATCCTCACCAAGTACCCGCAGAGCAACAAAATCGATGAGGTCGCATTTATGCTGGGCGACATTTACGAGAGCAAGGCCTACAAGCAATACTATCGAGCCGCCGAATATTACATGCGCTGCGTGCAATGGAACATCAAAACCCAAAGCGAAGCCCGCATTCGAGCGGCGCGCATCTATGACAAACAGCTCAACAACCGCGCCAAGGCCATCCAAATGTACCGTGAAGTCACATCGCATGAAACCAACGCCCAACGTACCCAAGAGGCGCAAAAGCGCCTCGCAGAACTCAGCGGCTCGAAGTAGCTCTGCATCTTCCGCTTACGGCCTTTGGGCTCGTGCGGCATATCCCGATCGCTAAGCCGCAAGCGGAAAATTCCGTTGGTTCACGCAACAAATTCCGCCTCCTTATCATCTCGTTTCTTGACAGCAGTTCCCCCCTTGTTAGAATGGCGCTAGGGATTATTTCTGAAAAGGTCACTCGGGTGGAATTTGGTCATGCATAAGTGTGAGCGTTGTGCAAGCCCTGCGACCGTGCATATCACGGAAATCCTCAGCGAGGGAAAGTTCGAGGAGCACCATATCTGCGAACCATGTTATCCGAAGTATGTTCACGACGCACAAAACAAAGGCGACGGCAAACCGTTCGGCACCGGGTCGCCCGAGCTCGAAGAAGCGTTGGTCGGGCAGCAGGAATGCCCGAGTTGCGGCCTAAAGTTCGTCGATTTCCGCAACAAACATCGGCTCGGCTGTCCCAACGATTACCAAGTCTTTCAGACCGACCTGAGGCCCCTTTTGGAAAACATTCATGGTGAAACGCGGCACGTGGGGAAAACACCGCGACGGCTTCCTAAGATTAAGAAGGAAGAAGCGCGCCTCGCCGAGTGCCGGCAGAAACTCAAACGTGCGATCGAACGTGAGGACTACGAAGAGGCCGCTCATCTGCGCGATCAGATAAAAACGCTTGAGGAGGCGTGAGATTGCCGCTTGCGGCTTAGCGTTCACGTCAGAGTATCCGAACGCTAAGCCGCAAGCGGAAAACGCAAATGGACAGGTAATTGTGATTCCAACCTTTGGGGACAGGATCATCCCGTGAAATGCCAATCGTGCGGGCAACCCGCGCTCGTTCACCTGACTGAGATAGTCAACGGCAAGAAGCGTGAAAACCACTTCTGCCAGGAGTGTGCCGAGAAACAGCAGCTGCTAAAACAGCAGGATTTGAATCTGACGGCGATACTGCAATCGGTTATCGGGCAGCACGTCGGCGCGCAGGTCGATGAATTGGCGCGATTGACCTGCCCATCGTGCGGGATAAAGTATATGGAGTTCAAAGCGGCAGGACGCTGCGGCTGTCCACGCGATTACGACGTCTTCCGCGTCCCGCTGCTGCCCCTCCTGGAACGTATACACCGCGGAGTTCGGCACGTCGGCAAGATCCCGCCGCACGCCGTCGAACGCGCCACTGTGCTCGTAGAATTGCGCGAGCTTCGCAAGCTGCTGCGCGAAGCCGTCGAAAGCGAAGCTTACGAGGAAGCCGCCCGCCTGCGCGACCTCATTAAAGATAAGGAAAACGCGGATGAACCTGGATAATCTCACGTCCACCAGTGGCGAATGGCTGCGTGCCAACGGCCCCGAGGCGGACATCGTCATATCGAGCCGAATACGCCTCGCACGCAACCTCTCCACCTACCCGTTCACCAATCGCGCCAGCGCGCACCAGAAGGCCGAGATCGAGGCCAAACTCCGCGGCTACATCGAGAAACTCGACTTCAACCCCCGGCTCGAGTATCTCAACCTCTCCACCGTCGTGCCGCTTGATCGCCAGCTTCTCGTCGAACGCCAGCTCATTAGCCGGGAACTCGCCAATAGCGAAGGCCCGCGTGGCGTCGGCGTGGCGCCGAACGAGATTATCAGCATCCTGGTCAATGAGGAGGACCACATCCGCTTGCAGGTCATCCGCAGCGGGTTCGCCCTCGACGACGCCTGGCAGGACGCCGACCAGCTCGACGATAAGCTCGAAGAACGCGCGCCATACGCCTTCAGCGAAGAGTTCGGCTACCTCACCGCCTGCCCGACCAACGTCGGCACGGGGCTGCGCGCCAGTGTCATGCTTCATCTGCCCGCGCTTGTGCTCTCCAAGCATATCGAAAAAGTCTTTCGCGCGCTGCAGAAAATCAACCTTGCCGTCCGCGGCCTTTATGGCGAAGGCAGCCGTGCGTCCGGCGATTTCTACCAGATTTCCAACCAGGTGACGTTGGGCAAAAGCGAAACCCAGATCATCTCCGAAATCCGCGATGTCATCCCGCAGATCATCACCTACGAACGTCAGGCTCGCCAGGACATGTTGCGCGACAACCGCCATGCCATCCTCGATCGTTGCTCCCGTGCCTTCGGCACGCTCAAGTCAGCCAGCATGATGACGTCCGAAGAAACCATGGACCTCCTGTCTTGGGTTCGGCTTGGCGTCAATCTCGGTCTGGTCGACCAGATCACCATCGGCGAACTTAACGAGTTGTTCATCCACACGCAACCCGCGCATCTGCAAAAAGTGCTCGGCAAACAGCTCGATAGTGAGGAACGCAACTCCGAGCGCTCTCGCTTTCTTCGGGCCAGGTTGCGCGAAATCGAGAACCAGATGAATTGAAGTATGCCGCTTGCGGTGTGGCGATTGCGTGAAACACTCCGAGCGCTAATCGGCAATCAACAGTTACGAAACGCCCGGCCCATCGTTCTTATTGAGACCACTCCAGCATCGAGAAACCCGCCAGAGGATTACCGTCATGCGTCGCTTGGCATTCGCTTCGTTCCTGATTGCTTGCACCCTCGGCCTGGTTGCCTCGCCTGCCTGGACGGGCGACGACAAACCCGCTGGCCCGATTTCGATCAGCTATCATGGCCAATCGTTTTTCATTTTGACGACGCCAAAGGGCACGAAGATCGCCTTCGATCCGCATGCGATCTTGGATTATGGCCGAATGCAAGGCCTCGAAGCCGATGCCGTCTGCATAAGCCATAATCACAACGATCACACACGGCACCAAGTGCTAAACGTGGAAAGCAAACGCAAGCTCAAAATATTCATGGGTCTCAAAGGCCAGTTGCTCAAATCGGATTGGAGCGTCATCGACGAAACCGTCGGCGATGCCCGCATTCGCAACGTCGGCGTCTATCACGACGATCAAGAAGGCCTGCAGCGAGGCAAAAACTCGGTCTTCATCATCGAGACCGGCGGCTGGAAAATCGCACATCTCGGCGATCTCGGCCACCTCCTCACTCCCGCGCATCTGAAACGCATCGGACCCGTCGATGTCATCATGATCCCCGTCGGCGGCATCTACACCATCAACGGCTCGGAAGCAAAGAAAGTCGTCGAACAGCTCAAACCCAAGGAATACATCTTCCCGATGCACTACGGCACAAAGGTTTTCGACGCCGTGCTGCCCATCGATGAGTTCTTGGATGACCAGGACAAGCGAAAGATTGCCGTCTCGGATGAAAATGTGATCACGCTCAACAAGGATGCAACACGTCCACGGCCGTTGATCGTGCAATTGCACTATTGGCCCAAGGAAGCGGCGAAGAAGGAAGAGAAGAAGTGATCGATCAGAGCCACGCACGCAGTAAGTGGAGCGTTCCAACCACTTACTTCGCGCGTGGCGCTGATCATGGGATCCCAACGGTTCGGAGTACCTTACCATTGGCTTACTGCTTGCTCATCTCGCGCATCAGCGTCGCCACGCCGTGCTCGAGCATATCGTCGCGGACGTGTTTGTAGCGGATGACGCCTTTCGCATCGATGACGAAAACCGCGGGCCAACCCTGAATGTTCCAGCGTGTCGCGATCGGGCCGTCGGAGGTGCCGCTGTCCCAGAAATTGCGCCAGGTGATGCGTTCCTGCTTCAGCACATTGGTTAATTTCTGGCCAGCGGTGTCACTGTTGACGCCGAGCATCGTGAACGGCTGGCCTTCAAATCGCTTTGTGAACGCTCGTTCTTGTGGCAACATCGCCATGCAGTGCGGACACCACGTGCCCCAGAAGACGAGCACGACGACTTTGCCTCGGTAATCGCTGAGTTTGATCTTGGTGCCGTCGATGTCCTCGCCTACGATGTCCGGCGCGGTCTTGCCAACCATGAGATTGCGCAACTCGAAAAGCTCACTCTCGGCGGCTTTGCCGAGCACGGTGCGTTTGTAGGAGATGAAGGCGTAATCTTTCTGCACGCGGATGAGTGTCTCTTCCGCCTGGCGCATGAGTGCGACCCGGTCGGTGTCGCGCATCTGCTTGTAGAGCTCGGGGCCGACGAACGGTTCGACGTTCTTGGCCCAGGCGGGTTGCAGGTGCAACTGTTCCGCCGTGAAGCAGTAGTTCTTCAAGTGCAGCGCGAGATGAAACCCGGCTCGGCCTCGCACGATGGCGCTGGGGTGCTTGTCAAAGACCGCCGTGAGAAACGTCGCCGCCGATGCGAACGGTGCAATGGCGAGCCGCTCGAACAGCTTTTCGTTTTCCTTGTGATCGGCATACCGGTCGGCCAGGAGCGTCATCGCCTCGGCGTAGGGCTTGGCGGCGGCGGGGATCAGTTCGCTGCTCTCCGCGATCCAGACCAGGCTGGCATAGGCAGTCGGGTCTTTCGGCTGCTGCTTGGCCAAGTCGAGAAACCGCAATGCGAACTTCGGCTGCGGGTTCTCATCGCGATAGATTTGGCTGACGCTGGCTTCGCTCGCGGTCTGCAGGCGCGTACGGAACGCTTTCGCGGCGTTGTCGTATTCCTTGACCAGCGCGTCGTACTTCGTCTGAGCATGCACAGGCGCCACACACCAGGCAGCGAGTAAAAGTAGTGCAACGAAACGGAACATGGGAAAGCCCTCTGGACAAATTGCGGCGATGCGGGATGCAACCATCCTACGAATTTTCCGTAGTCATCGGTCAGTATTAATACTCCACGCGGCTGAGTTTGACGGATCCGAGCCTGAGCGCCAGCGAAGGGCCAAGCGGTGCCCTTCGCTGGCGCTCAGGCTCGGACAATGCGACAATCCCAACCTCGCATGATATAATGCCCGAACCCGCGATATGCTCCATATATCGCGTTTTTTCGGATCAAACCTCATGAACCGCATCGTCGTTACATCCGTGTTGTTGTTATTGTCCGCATCGTCGCTTCCCGCACAAGAGCAGATCCGGTTCGCGCGGACGCCGACCATCTCGCCGGATGGCAAGCTGGTCGCGTTCAGCTACCTCGGCGATATCTGGACCGTCGGCGTCAAAGGCGGCGTCGCCCACCATCTCACGATGCACGAGAAGCACGATTACACGCCGATCTTCAGCCCCGATGGCAAATGGCTCGCCTTCTCGTCGAATCGATACGGGAGCTACGATGTCTTCATCATCCCCGTCGAAGGCGGCAAGCCACGCCGACTGACACACGACTCAGCCGACGACATCGTCAGCGGTTGGGCGCCGGACAGCCAAAGCGTGCTGTTCAACTCCAACCGCCTGCCTGACGTGCCAGTCCGCTTTGAGTTGTACTCGGTATCGATCAACGGTGGGCGGGCCAAACAGGTCAGCGTTTTCGAGGGCCGCGATGGCGTTTATTCCCCCAAGGGCGACAAGATAGCCTATGTGCGTGGCCCCGGCCTGTGGTATCGCAAGGGTTATCGTGGGTCATCGAACGACGACCTCTGGATCAGCGACGCCGACGGCGCAAACAACCGTCGGGTAACGACGCACGACGGCCAGGACAATTACCCGATGTGGTCGGCCGATGGCAAGCAGATGTACTATGTCAGCGATGTCGCCAGCGTGCAGACGAACATCGTGCGGATTGACATGGAGAGCGCCGCCCAGAAGTCGGAACCGGTGCGCATCACTCATCACAAGGACGACAACGTCCGCCGAGCGCGCATCAGCACCAATGGCGAAGTCATCGTCTACGAGGCAGGCGTCGATATCTGGGTGCATTCGATCAAGCAAAACAAAAGCGAGAAGCTGCGCATCATCGTCAACGCCGACGACAAGGCCAGCTCCGAGACGGTCAAAACCTTCACCACTGGCGCGACCGAGTATGTCTGGTCGCCTGACGAAAAGCATATCGCCTTCGTCGTGCACGGCGAAATCTTCCTCATGCCGCGCGTCGGCGGCAAAGCGAAACGCCTGACCGACAGTCCGGCGTTCGATCATGGCATCGCCTGGTCGCCCGATGGTAAGAAATTGCTCTTTCTCTCCGATCGGGCCGGTCAAGAAGACATTTACGCCCTCGAACCCGACGATCCCGAACATCCCGATCTCGTCAACGCCCATCGCTATAAAGTCAAACGCATCACCAACTCGCCAGAAGCCGAGCTGGGCGTCAGCTTCTCGCCCGACGGCAAGCGCGTCGCGTTCTTGCGGGCCAGCAAACTGATGACCATGAATCCCGATGGCACAGATCAGAAGGTCCTCGTCGGCGATCGGCAGGTCTTCGACTACGATTGGTCGCCCGATGGCAAGTATCTCTGCTACGCCGGCATGGACGGCTCATTCGCCAGTGAACTCTTCATCATCCCGGCGACTGGCGCCACGAAGCAGGAGCCGGCCCGCAACATCACCCGCTTCGCCACCTTCAACAGCGGCATGACCTGGAGCCGAACCGGGAACAAACTCGCCTTCATCAGTCAGCGCAAGGGCAACGTCTTCAGTGCGTATGTGCTGTCGTTGCAAAAGTCGGCGGTCAATAATGTTGCCACCGGCAAGGACATCGATTGGGACAACATCCACCTGCGCGTCAAGCAGCCTGCCAATATGAGCATCAGCGAAAGTGCGATCGCCAACGACGGCACGAAAATCGCCTTCCGCGCCACCACGGACGGCGTTGACGACCTGTGGCTCGCAAACGTCGATGGCGGATCGATCCAACGGCTAACCATTGGCGGACTCAAACCGACGCAAATCCAGTGGTCACGCTACTTCTCAGGCCAAATCTATTTCCGCGACGGCTCCGGTGCCCTCCGCGCCGTCATGATCGGCGGAGTTACCGTCGTCGGACCGACTACTGTGGCCTTCACCGCGAAAATGACCGTCCGCCAGGATGAACTCTTCCGCGAAATGTTCGACCAAAGCTGGCGAGCGCTTAACGAGAACTTCTACGACAAGAATTTCCACGGCGTCAGCTGGGACAAAATCCGCGACAAATATCGCCCCGTCGTCGACCACTGTGCCGTGCGCGAAGACCTCTACGCACTCGTCAGCTTGATGCTGGGCGAACTCAACGCCTCGCACCTTGGCATCTCGGGTACGCCCAGTGCTGCCGACCGCGAAACCGGCGACCTTGGCCTGCTATTCGATCGCAGCCATACCGGACCCGAACTGCGAATCGCCGAAGTCATCAAGGACGGCCCCGCCGATCGACATGGCATCAACCTCAAGCCTGGCGATCTCATTTCGCGCATCGATGGCGTTGACCTTGGCGCGAATGTCGAGCTTTCCAAGCTGCTCAACGACAAGGTCGGCGAAGTTGTCATCGTTCAACTCACCGATCCCCGCGCTGCCGACAGCAAACGCCGAGTCGAGGTTCGGGCCGAGAAGCGGGCCAAAATCAGCGATTTGATGTACGAACGTTTTATCGCCAATAACGCCCAGCGCGTCAGCGAACGGAGCAACGGCAAGCTGGGCTACATCCATATCCCGAGCATGACGGAGCCAGGCCTGGAACGCTTCGTTCGCGCTCTCTATTCCGACAATTTCGACAAAGAAGGCATCGTGCTCGACGTGCGTTTCAACGGCGGCGGTTTCACCCACGATCAGGTACTCAACTACCTCGTCGGCAAAGAGCACACGATCTTCAGCCATCGCGACGGCGGGTCGGGCTGGGTGCTGCGTTCCAGCGACCGCAAGTGGACCAAGCCGCTCACGCTGCTCATGAACAACCGCTCGTTCTCCGATGCCGAGATATTCCCGCACGCCTTCCGCACCTGGGGTTTGGGCAAGCTCGTCGGCCAACCCACGGGCGGATTCGTCATCGGCACGCGCAGCCTTTCGCTCATCGACGGCTCGCAGATCCGCACGCCACGCATCGGCGTGCATACCGTCAAAGGCGTAAACATGGAAAAAGAAGGCGTGCAACCCGACGTACTCATCGAGCCGCTGCCCGATGACCTGGCCCGCGGCATCGACCGCCAGCTGGAACGCGCAGTCGAGGTGCTATTGCAAGACGTGACGACGTGGAAGAAATCGCGGCCCATGCCGCCGATGACAGGTGGGCAGTAGGCGATGAAGGCTTGCCGTTTAGCGCTTGCGCGGGATATTCCGAGCGCTAAACGGCAAGCGAAAACCGTCAACTCTTCGCCTTCGGATCGGCTTTGTCCTTGGTCGAGGCCTTGGGCATATCGAGGTCTTTGTTGATCGGCCGATCCCCGCCGCTGCAACCGACCAGGATGATGAACAGAAGCAACGCGAAGATGCAGGTACGCATGGTGTCATCTCAAGATAAACAACGAGGCCGGAAGCGTAAGCGACGGTCTGGTATAACCACCCGTCGCTTACGCTTCCGGCTCATAAGCCAAAAGCCCTACATATATCGTATGACAAAGCACTAATCTCGCGATGCGCGAAGTTGCGTTTCGACTCGCCGAATGATGCGGAACCGGTCGGCCCAAATCTCCGGTTCCGGACGATACGCTTTGCGTTGGCCGTTCCAGTCCGTCAGACCCACGATTTCGATGTTGTCCCAGTAATCCCTTTGGAAAACAGCCATGCGATCCTCAGTGGCGACGGCCCAGAGGAGGCATTTCGTGTACTCAAAATGAGACAGAACCGCGTATCGGAACGAAACCGGTTCAAAGAGCGATTGACCGAGCATGTCCGGTTTTTTCGCGTGGCCCAAGGCGTCTGCGATCGTCGGCATGATGTCGGCGTGCGAGGTAACAAAGTTTACGTCGGCTTGCTCCACGCCGGGAATGTAGACGAGGCAGGGCGTCATGGTTTGATGGATGTTCAGCGATGAGCAATGCCCCAGGCGACCTTGTTGGAAAAACTCCTCGCCGTGGTCGCCCGTGATGACCACGATGGTTTTGCTCAGATCGACTTTTTCCAGGATGTCGCGGTACCAATCGTCCATATTTAACAGAGTATTCTTGTAGCGATTGACGATCTTTACTTTCCACTCGCTCAGATTGGAGCGATTGTAATTGAAATTGTAGTCGACTTCGGGCAAGTATTTCTTGAAGCGCGGTTCGTCATCGTGATCGTAGGGATAGTGCGTCGCATGGTAGAAGGAAAAGACCAGCCGCGGTTCGGGCTTCGCCATTTCCTCGTGGATTACGGGGATGACCTTCCAATCGCCGCCCGGTTCGCTGACCGGCTCGGTCCAATTCGGAAGATAATGGCCCAGCTTGTGATGGCCCATGACGCTGCGCGTGATTAGCCGAGTCTTATAGCCGTGGTCCTTGAATTGGTCCAAGTAAGGGTTGGGTCGATGCGTTTCGCGAGGCCCCGTGAAGAACGTGACCGGGCTGCCGTGCAGTAAGCCGAGGATTCCGTAATGGGTGGCGTTGCCGGCGGAGAAATGGCGTTTCAACCGCAGGCATTTCTTCGAGAACTCGTTGAGGAACGGCAGATCGGTCTCGTTGAACATCTCCGCACTCAAGGTTTCCGCTTGCAGAATCAGAATGCTGTCAGGTGTTGCCGGGATATTGCGTTTCGGAATCGCGAGAACGGCCCCTTGTGTGCTTATCGAAAGCGTACCGAGGTCGCGCAGCGCCGTGTTCGCCGCCGCGAGTTCTTGCGATTCCTCGGAATAGGCGAGGACGACCCGATTCCACCCGCGATCGAGGGAATGCCAACGCAAAGGGTTGGCGTCGGCGATGTGGCGGGTCACGCTACGTTCGCCTTGATTGTCTTGCTTTTCCTGGTCAAATGCCCAGATGACGACTGGATCGATCATGACCAACACGGCGAGACAGGCGAAGGCGGTTTTGCTATCGAACCAGCCCAGGACGCGGAACACAAATGCCTCGAGCCGAAGCCAAACGAGGGCGTGATAAAACCCTCGGCAGACGATGCCGACATAAGTCCGGCCCGCGGGACCGTTCCATATTGCCTGAATGCAGAAGCGCGGCTCAGGCCCGGCGAAGAAAGCACAAAGCGCCAGGAACAGAACGTGATACGCGAATTGCCAGCCGATATCTTCGTAGTCGGAGCGACGAAGGCCCAAATCGGAACTATTTTGGTCCATGACCGCGAGAATTTCGCTCCACGACACATGCTTTTTCGACATCTGAAACCAGCGCATGTCCCCTTCAAAGAAGATCAAGCCGAGGATGATAACGATGACAGCGACGCGCCGATGGGTCAGGAAGCTGACTCGGGTCAGGAAAAAAAAGAGGATGCCCACCCACGCTGCCAAGGGGAGCAAGGTCAGGAACCAGCGATAAGCGAACTCAGGCTTGTACCATGGCCAAGCCCAAATCGGGAGTTTAGGCCAGTCCTCGCCGCCGAAGTAAAACCAATCGAGGTGGAAGAGTGGATATTCCACCCAGCGCATGATCAGATGATAGCCGATGTAAACGGCGGCGAAGAGGAGGAAAATGAGCGTTCGCCGACGCCGGGCCTCGAACGTGCTCCACTCCGGCGGAGATTCGGCGGGGGACTCGTCGATCACAAGGGAAGATTGCATCGCAGGTAGCTCGCTGATTGGAAAAACCTGAAAGAGGTAGAGGCGAGCCTAGCCGCGTAAGCGGCAGGTTGGCCACACGAACGTCCGCATCAACCGGCCGCTTACGCGACTAGGCTCGCCAGAGAATAGATTCAGCTTAACGGCTATTATTCAAAATCGTCAACAAAAATCCACGAAATCTTCATATTTGACGCGACCGACAAAAGTCGCTTTACGAGCCGGAAGCGTAAGCGACGGACTGGAGAAATCCGTCGCTTACGCTTCCGGCTCGTACTTTTGTCGGCGGCGTCAAATTTCATGCGTCAGACCGGAGGCAACCGATTCGACGAAAAAAGCCGACCCGAGTAGTTCGGATCGGCTTTTGTGCGTCAGAATAATCTGAGCAGACGCCTTAGTTGGCCGTCGTCGTCTTCGCGGCGGGGCTCGCCGCCGGAGCGGGTGACGCCGGGGCCTTTTTCGGCGCGTCGCCGCAACCGACTGTGAAGGCGGTGAGGGTGCAGAGGAGGCCCACAAGAACAATAATCGAGAACATTTTCTTCACGGGAAACTGCCTTTCTAGTTGATGCAATAGTAATTCACATAGATCGACTGCTGGGCCATTCAACGCCACGTACGACGTTGATGGCCGTGGCTCGAAAATTCGATTTAGGACTTGGTCTTGTCAGTCTTTTCAGCTGTCTTCGCCGGGGTGGTCGTCTTCGCTTCGCCAGTGGTCGTCTTCGCTTCGCCAGTGGTCGTCTTCGCTTCGCCAGTGGTCGTCTTCGCTTCGCCAGTGGTCGTCTTCGCTTCGCCAGTGGTCGTCTTCGCTTCGC
>SIAQ01000106.1 GCA_009697105.1 Gemmataceae bacterium
TCGGACCTCCTTTGTAAAAAATACCTCCGGGCCGCAGTCTATAAGGTAAGGACGACGGTGTGGAAAACGTTACAAACCAAACTTACAAGCAGGGACACTTAGATCGTCGCCGCATTCGGATGTCACGATGCGGTAAAACTTAAGGGTACTCCGAACCCCTGGGATCAATTGACGCGTCCATCCCAGGGGTTCGGAGTACCTCACCCCCTGGGCTTGTCGATCACAACCCCGCACGCGGCGATATCTTCAGCAACAACTGTTTTCCATCACGCAGAACCCGGGCGGTCACGGGCCTGCCCATTTCGATCAGGCTGGCTGCGAGGAACAGATCCGCGACGGTATCGGTCCATCGGCCATCGAGCGTCAACAGCCGATCACCCGTCTTGAATCCAGCGTCAGCTGCTGCGCTTGCACCCAACACGTCGGTAATCGACACGCCGGCGGCCTCGTCGTCCTTCGCCTTCTCGACGCGAATGCCTAGAACGCCCGCCGGTGCCAGGACACGAGGCGTGGTACGCTCCGCTTTCGGCGCCATCATCCGCTTCATCATTGCTTGCATCACGTCACCTGGCTGATAATCGTTTGGCTCGAACGTCATCACCTTCTTCTCATAGTCGATCGACATCTTGTATCGTGCATAGAACGTGAAACCGATAATGCCTTCGAGAGGCCCAGCGAAACTCGCTATCGCTTGCACCGTTGGGTGGTCGAGCACCATCGTCGAGACGTTCTCCGCTTTCAAATCGCCAATTGTCACTTCCTTCATCTTCACTTGGCCCATTGAGCCGAAGAGCGAGAAGATCGGTTTCTTGAAGTCTTTGGAAAATAGCTCTGCTTCTTTAGCGATCTTGTTGCTGACGAGGCTGTCCGGCGCGCCCGTATCAAAGACCAGGCGGTACGGGCCCTTGCCATTAATCTTGACATTGACGACCATGTGCTGCGTCTTGATCAGTTCAAACGGCACGATGAACTTCTTCCCCGGTTCTGCCTTTGGCTCGACTTGTTGAGCGTCAGCAAACGCGGGAAGCAGGAAAGCCGCTAAGAGCGTGACGGACAGGTATTTCTTCATGGCTAGATTCCGTGGTGACTAATTGCATTTCCAATAGGGCGTTCGCGTGTTGTTTTTTCGAGAGCTAAGCCGCAAGCGGTAAATAAAAACTCACAATCCCTGCCCGGCTGTAATTTTGATTTCTTGCTTCTGCATGTCGCGTTCGATGGAGAGCGTCAGCGTCTTGCCGGCCGTAAGTTTGCTCGCCTGCTGCACAGCGTCGGCGATGGCGTTTACTTCAACGCCCTCGACGGTGAGGATGCGATCACCGAGTTTCAGGCCAGCGTCCGCAGCAGGGCTTTTCGCCAGGACGCGCGAGACGGTGACGGTCTTGCCCTTCGCGTCCAATTCAAACCCGAAGAATCCGCGTGGCTGGGGCGCTGGAGCGGGGCCAATACCTGCAAAATAAGTCAGGACGCGGACCAAGCCGACCATCATGTCCATGCCGCCGGTGGAAGCTTTGTTTTTCTTGTCCGCCAACAGCGGTTGCGGCGGTATCGGGTCGGAGCGTAGCGGCGTCCAGAGCATCTGCTTCTTGGTGTAGTCGAGGTCCATCTTGTATTTCGCCAGCACGGTATAGCCCATCAGCCCGTGCAACTCGACGCCTGCCAGGCCCATACCGTTCATGCCTTCGATCTGGAATGGCGTTTCGACGCGGGCCTTCACTTTGGTCAATTCCAGGCCGCCTTCCATTTCGAGAGAATCGAGGATCGCCCAGCCGTTCTCCGTCGTCAGGCCGACCTTCTTGCCGACGGGCTCGGCGATCAACAACACGGGGCAACCGGTATCCACGATGAAGTTGAACGGCCCCTTGCCATTGATTTTGATCCGCACCAATGTGTGATGCGTATCGGTGAGGCGAAACGGCACGAGGCCAGGCTTGGCGTCGAACTTTTTCGGTTCAGCCTTCGGCTTCTCGCCAGCATGCGCCAGAGGCGCTAGGGTAACGGTGACGAGCAGTATCAGCCATCGATAGATCATCGGAAGGTCTCCGGAAGGAGGCGTTGCGTGCATTGTCAATCCGCATCGGCGAAAACCGGCTTCATGCATTGTACACGATACGGTCGCGTTGGCCTCGGTTGAGGTTCGACGACTATGTTACCAGAGCACGATCATGCATGTTTCATCGATTTGGCTATTGTCGAACAACGTAGGTCTGGCTTTCCAGCCTGCCGTGGTCCGTGGGGCAGGCTTTCCAGCCTGCCGAATTTTGACGATCATGGGCAAGCTATGTCACGCTAGAAAGCCTGCCCCATGGCAAGCTACGGCGGGCTGGAAAGCCTGACCCACGAACTCCAGGATCTCGCTCATCCCTTTTGGCATGCGCGACATCCAGGACCACAGGCCAACTCTAGTGCCCTGCTTTTGGGCGTAGCTTTTCCCCATTACTCACGGTGATCGATGCGATTCCGAGATCTGGTTCTGTTTGTTGTCACGGATAAGCTCCTGGCGATTTAACAAACGCCGTAGCGCTCGTGCCAGGCCACGGCGTGCGCCTATGAGCCAATCGGTTTCCGCGTCGATCGGCGGCGGGACGCGATCTTGAAGATTTGGCCTAAAGATCATCAACATGAGCAACGGCACGTACCACGTCATGTAAAGTCCGCCCTGGTCGGCGCTCCACCATTGCACGCCGACAAAGATCGCCGCGGACAAGGCGATGACATGGGCCAGGTTCTTCGGCACAGGCCAAAACATCGTCCCGACGACGAACGACATGAACAGCAAGAAGACCGGAATGCGATACGCCCAATGCACGCCGGTCCAGAAGCCCTCGGTCGTCGGCACTTTCCACGGTTGCCAGGCGGCGGAGTCCAACGCAGTCTGAATGCTCGAATCCAGTTCGCCATGCGCCCACAGCAGCGCCGCGATGAAGCCTAATACTGCCGCCAAGGAAATCAGGAACGCGATGAGGAATCGACCCAGGCCGCGATCGCGATAAAAGCTTAGCCAGAGCGGTAACGTGAAGAGCGGGAAATAGGTAGCCGCCGTGGTTATGCCAAGTAGGCAACCGGCTAGCGTCGGTCGGCGATAGGCGAGCAGCGTCGCCAGGAATAGGACCATTGGCAGCACATGATGGATCAATCCGACGGACAGGCTGGTGTAGGGCAGGAGCAAGTACAACGTCGCTGCCGCTATGCCTGCCGACAGGTCTTGATAATGCCGCCAACCCATCCACGCTAAACCGACGGCCACCGCGCAATGGCAGAGCAACGCCAGGCCAGTTACCGCCCAGGCAGGCCAATCCCACCACAATACCGCCACCGCGAAGATCGATTGGTCCGCGGGATGCAGTAAGAGAATCGGCATCGGCTGACTGGCCGTTGGAAAGACGGGATTGAGGTAGCGCTCCGCTTGCCGATACGCCACCGCCAGCATGCAGATCATCATTGCGCCGGCAAGCCACGCCATGCCGCCGATTTGGAGATTCGGTCCCAAAAGTGGACGTTGCACAAGAGCAAGATCGAACAAGCAGCGACAGAAGAAATAGATGCTGCCAACCATCAGCCAAAGATATCCGGTCCAAAGCCAACGGGCATTCTCAAGCGTTCGGCCACATTGGCGAGTGAGGTGATCGCCATCGGCCAGACGCTCCACGCCTAGCGTCGGCAGGGCATTTTTCCCGATCAGGCTCGCCACCTGCAACGCCGGAGACTCCTCGACCGCAACCGGTTGCGGGCGGGCATTCTGCACGATCAGCATGCCCGGGACAAGCAAAAAAATCATGCACACGTCGAGGTTGCGTACGCTCAACAATCGCGAAAACTTAAAAAACAGCGCCATCGCCAGCAGGAACGAAAAGTACAACCAAGTCGTCGCATTGGGAAGGTTGAAATCGAAGAAGATAGCAATCGGCGCAGGCATCGGTTTTCGTCACGAATTCGGATGTGGAATCGCATCACTCGGCACATACGGGAATGCCAGTATTCTACCGATTGGTGCCGAGAAAGAAAGGGACTACGCAATCATGTCAGAGCCGCGCAGGCAGTAAGCGGGTTGATGGCTATTAACCGCTTACTGCCTGCGCGGCTCTGAGGTCCGAAGTCGCCATGGCACTTCGAGTCCATGCGCGTCCATGATTGCCTCATCCGCCAGGATAGTTTTCGTGGCACCATCAGCGACGATCTTGCCGTGATCGAGCACGACAACGCGTGAGCAGGATTCCACGATCAAGTCGAGGTCATGCGATGCGATGATCTTCGTCACCGCCAACGTTGTCAACAGCGACATCAACTCGCGTCGGCCGCGCGGATCGAGAAACATCGACGGCTCGTCCAATAGTAATATCTCGGGCTGCATTGCAAGCACACCCGCCAAGGCGGCGCGGCGTTTTTCGCCGCCCGAAAGATGAAATGGTACGCGATTGCCGAACCCGACGAGACCGACATGAGCCAAGGCATCATCGACGCGCCGCTTGACCTCATCGGCGGGCAACTTCAGGTTCAGCGGGCCGAAGGCAACGTCATCGCCAACGGTGGCGCTGAAGAGTTGATCGTCACTGTTTTGGAAAACGATACCGAGTTTCTCAGGCAGCTTCGCACGATCTGCCCGCGAACCCAGGTCCAAATTTACGACACGGAATGTCGGTGCTCGGCCGATCAGGACGCCAGCGAGGCAGAGAAAGAAGCTCGTCTTGCCCGCGCCGTTCGGTCCAACCAAGCCGACCGATTCGCCCGGATTGACGTGCAACGACACGCCATCGAGCGCACGCTTCCCGTCCGGATACGAGAAGGACAGATCAGTTATTTCGATTGCCAATTGCGACGCCACGCGATGCCCTTCTGTCGATCCCACGCTCTGGCTGATAGCTCCGCTGAGTCACGTCGATGTCAACCAATCCCAAACCAGCAGCCCCACTGAATATGATACGATCACCGCGAATGCCAGCATATCTACTGCCGTGGTTCGATACTCTCGCAGCGAATGGAATTCGCCGGCGAATCCGCGACAGCGCATCGCCTGCGCCACGCGTTCGGATCGCTCATGTCCGCGCACCAACAGCGTACCCGCGACCTGGCCAATCGTTCGATAACTATGCGAATCGGCCCGATTTCGAAAACCACGCACACGCAGCGCAGTACGCAGGCGATGAAACTCGTCGATTAGCAAAAACACATAGCGATACGTCAACAATGTCACGTGGATCAATACGCCTGGAATCCGCAGCGCCTGGGCGGCGTGCAGCGTTTCATGCAGTGGCACGGTTGCGATCAAGACCAACACCAGCGCGGTCATAGCGCAAAGCTTCGCAGTCAAGGCGACCAGGCGAAGCGAGCCTTCAAGCGAAATCGTCACGATCGTCAGATCCAGCGTGTAATCGCCGGGAGCCACGGCAAACGGAAGCCAAACAAGGAACACTGTGAAAAAGATCATCGCCGTGCCGAGGCGATAAACTATCCAGCGCCAGGGCAGACGAACAATCGCGACCAGAATCGCAGCCCCGACGAGCGCCGCCAGAGCGGGCCCCGACGAGCGAATCGGCGCACACGCCAAACAGGCGAGCACGATCGCCGACAGACGCCAGCGAGCATCGAGACGCTGCACAAACGATTCGGGACATTCGGGTAGGTCGATGGCGAGAGTCATAAAAACTATTCGTTAGCGGTGCTTCGCAGAAGCGTTATCAGGATCCATGCAAAATCGCCAGGCTGCCGAGACCGTAGAAGGTGTATTCGACATCGGTGGCTTCGTCCCAGACGCCGCCGAGGAAGCCGCCGTCGGGGAGTTCGAGCGACTGCACGTAGCGAAAGGCCTGCCTGGCGTTGATGCGGTCGATCGCTTCGAGTTGAAACAGCGTCCAACAGCCGGTGAAGGTTGACAGGGCATCGGCCAGCGGTATGCGATCATTGGCTCGCAATCCGCCTTCCATGGATGGCATTTGGGCAAGGTACTCGATTGTCGGCTCCGCCTCGGCCTTCATTAGCGTCCTGCCGTGAATTAGTTGTAACAGCCCCAAACCCGCGGCGGTGGGATTCGTGCCACTGCGGCGCATGGCGGACACTTCAACGTAGCCGCCGTCATCGCGCCGTCGGGCCTGCACAAAGGCGAGCACTTCGGCGGGATTTGGTAATGACCGTCCAAGTAATTCAAAGCATAGCCCCATGAGGAACGTATGGTACGTGCTGCCCGATGCCGCACCGGGTGATTTGTTGTAGCCGTTGTCCGGCGTCCGAAATGTCCCAAGCATCGACGCCACCCGATCAGGCCAATCGCTCGGTGCATCCACCAAGACATCTTTGCCCGTGCTCGCCTGGACCAGAACACAAGCGTACAGAAACGAAAAGAAATCGACGACGCTCGTCTGCCGCGACATGCACCCGCGCAAATAAACTGCGGATCGCTCGCCTATTTCAGGCGTCAAAGCATCGAGCACCGCGAGTCCGCGCAGGGCGAATCCGGTGTAGTAAAGGTCCGATTCGCCTTCACGCCCGGGAAAACCGCCATCGGGATTTTGCTTGCCCGCCAAATAGGTCGAATGCCTACGGCGTAGCGTCTCGGGCAGGCGTGCGACTCCGTCGGCGAGTTTGGCGTTCAGTTCTTGCAGATATTGGCTCATGGAGCTTTTGTATCGGCCAGGAGCCGCGCGCGGTAGCTTTCGGGAATGGCGATGCTCTCAATGCGCTTGTCGGCACCGACATCGCAGCAGACTGACGTGACCTTGCCGCGTGCGATCAATACGCCATCGCGATTGAATTCAAAGCCATAGGTGACCGACTTCATGCCGATACGTTCGATGCTGACGGAGATGTCGAGCACGTCTTCAAATCGTGCCGGGCTAACGTAGTCACACGTCGCCGACACGCGAGGAAAACCGAGCGCTAGCCCTTCCCAATCTAGCTTCACGGACAGCCCGCGTGACCGGAGAAACGCACACTCCGCCGATTCCATGAATCGAAAGAAATTTGCGAAATGAACGATACCCGCCATGTCGGTGTCGCCAAACTCGATGCGACGGGTGGTACGAAAGATGGCCATTGGAAATGTAAGCCCAAGTGTGAGGTACTCCGAGCACTTGGGCTCCCAGAGGTTCGGAGTACCTCACCTCTGGGCTTAATTAATCATACACGGCTCTGGCGGAGCGACGATTTTCTTTGCGCCTTTGCGTGAGACCTTTTCTATCAGAACCATCGGCAAACTGGGCTGGTATTTCCGCTGCAAAACAGGCAAGATACCCAAATAGTACCGAACACAACAATATTCCCGCCACCACGGAGGAGACCATGGTACGTTTCTTTTTGCTATCCCTCGCTGCTCTCGCCATTATCCCAAATTTCGCGTCCGCCGTCGAAATCAAGAACGCACGGCCATGCTACATGTCTCTCGGCGCGACGCGCTTCGATGCCAAGTACCTGCCCGGCGATGTCGTTTTCCTTACCTACGACATCGAAGGTCTCGGCATCGATCCAAAATCCAAACTCACTGGATATGTGACGATCCTCGAACTCGTCGATCCGCTCGGCAAAGTCATCTTCAAAAACGAATCCAAGCTCACCGAAGTCATGCCCCAGCTCGGCGGTACGCGCATGCCTGGCGATTTGCATGTTATTCTTGGTCCCAAACAAGGTCCGGGCAACTACAGCATCAAACTGAGCGTGCACGACAAAGTTGGCAAAGACTCCAAAGCGATCGAATTCAAATTCGCCGTCCTCCCCGAAGACTTCGGCCTCGTCGGCGTGTCCGCGCCCGCAATCGGATTCCCTGGACAACGCTACGTCCTGGGCCTGGCCCTTATCAACCTTGGCCTTGATGCGAAGAAGCTGCCGAACGTCGAAGTCACGCTCCGAATTCTCGACCGCAAGGGCACCGAGGTAGCGCCGGCCGTACAATCGTTCCTGCCACGCGACCTACCCGAGGATACCGATTTGACCAAGGCGAACTTCGTCGAATTGCCGCAATTGATCTATTTGAATCAGACCGGCCAATTTCTCGTGGAAGTTATTGCGCAAGACAAGCTGAGCAAGAAAACCGCCAAGGTGCAATATCCGCTCACGGTGCTCGACATTAGCCAATTTCTGGGGCGGTAGTGCTTCGCTGTATTCCGCTCGCAGCTTAGCGCTCGAGCGGGATTCTGCGAGCGCTAAGCTGCGAGCGGAATGCTGACTTCACTCCGCCATCGCCACGTGCTCGAAGCCAGCCGGATTCGGTTCGCCGAACCAATGCGTCAGGTCGCGGTATTCCATGTACTCAATGATGACGCCATCCTCGTGGGTGAACGCGACTTCGACAAACGGCGCCGGAAAGAACGGGCCGAGCACAACTTCCTGGCCCGCGATGGCCGAGCGCAGATTCTCGACGCGATAGGCGACGTGTGGCCAATGCCACAGCCGCCAGAGTCCGAGTTGCTCGCGTGGCACGTCGGGCATCGTCAGGGGGCGGATGTACTCGATGCGTGCTGGATGCAGACGCGGGTTGGTGACCCAGACCTGGCTGTCGGCGACCCAGCTTTCGCCGGCCTGCGGTTCCGCTGTGATAATGCCGATGTGGTCGAAGGCTTTTTTCATGGGTGACGCCGTATTGTCCGAGCCTGAGCGCCAGCGAAGGGCAGCTTGGTGGTCTTCGCTGGCGCTCAGGCTCGGATTAGTCAAACTGATCTGCGGGCTATATGGAAATCTGCCATTTCCAACGCAGAAGGTATAATACTCCAATCGCTCACGGACAACCTCTGGCGCTCTTCGTTCCCGGTACAACGATGGACTACCACGACGATTTCGACGATCTCCCGCTGCGGCCGATGCAGGAAAAACCGTCCACCGTCGGCGTGATTGGGTTCATCTCCGCCATGGTCTGGATCGGGTTGTTTCTCGTCATGCTCGGGCTAAAGCTATTGCTGGACCAGGAAGAATTGCAAGTGCAAGTCCCGAACCGCACGCGCTGGATGCTCTACTGGTTTCTCGCCCTTGACTTCATGAGTTTTCTTGCGGGCCTGATGGCGCTGATTCTCGGCGCACGCGGATTGGCGTCGGTCAATACGCACTATCGCGGCTGGGCAACAGCAGCGCTGGTGCTCGGCATCCTCGAAATCATCGGAACCGTCGTCTTTGGCTGTTTCATGGGATGTGCCGTTTTTACGCACGAATTACTCAACCGCGGCGGCTAATGGTGCGAAAAGGCAGAGTTGACAGGTCCGTGGGGCCAGGCTTTCCACAGCCTGGCCCCACCTGTCAAATCAAGCTGGTCGGACCACTAGCTCAGCCCTCTGCCCACGTCAGTACCACTTTGCCACAGTCGCCCGATAACATCGCGTCGAAGCCCTTCTGGAAATCGTGCCACGGATAGCGGTGTGTCACGATTGGCGAAATGTCCAGGCCCGATTGCAGCATCACCGTCATGTAGTACCACGTCTCGTACATCTCGCGGCCATAAATGCCTTTGAGCGTAAGCATGTTGAAGATGACGAGATTCCAATCGATGGCGATCTCGCGGTCCGGGATGCCGAGGATCGCCACCTTGCCGCCGTGGGCCATGCTGCCGAACATATCGCGAAAGGCATTGCCATTGCCCGACATCTCCAGGCCGACGTCGAAGCCTTCCTTCATGTCAAGCTCCGCCTGCACGTCTTTGAGCTTCTCGGTTCGCACATCGACGGCACGTGTGGCGCCGAGCTTCTTCGCTAATTCCAGGCGAAACGGGTTCATGTCGGTAACAACGACATGCCGCGCGCCGGCGTGTTTGACGATGGCGGCGGCCATACAGCCGATCGGCCCGGCGCCGGTGATCAGCACGTCTTCGCCGAGAATGTCGAACGTCAGTGCGGTATGCACCGCATTGCCAAATGGGTCGAATATGGACTGAATGTCGCGCGGAATTTTCGCATCGTGGACCCAGACGTTGCTATACGGCAGCACAACGTATTCCGCGAACGCGCCGGGCCGATTCACGCCAACACCCTGTGTCGCCTTGCAGAGATGCCGTCGGCCTGCAAGGCAATTCCGACAGCGACCGCAGACGACATGGCCTTCGCCGGAAACGATTTCGCCGGTGTGAAAATCGGTGACGTTCGAGCCGACTTCGACAATCGCGCCGACGAATTCATGCCCGATGACAAGCGGCACGGGGATCGTCTTCTGCGCCCAGGCGTCCCATTTGTAGATGTGCAGATCGGTCCCGCAGATGCCGGTGCGCAGCACTTTGATGAGCACGTCGTTGATGCCGATGGTCGGAATCGGCACGTCTTCGAGCCAAACGCCGATTTCGGGTTTTCGTTTGACGAGTGCTTTCATCGTTTGCATGGTGTTTGTTCCATCGCGGATTCGTGAGATATGGGAGAAGTTTTTTATACTTCGCGGCAAGTGGTTTGCCAGCGTGAACTGTATTTCTCGTTCCCAAACTCCTGTTTGGGAACGTGCAGTCAGGAAACTCTGTTTCACCACGTTGAAGCCGTGCGATCCCAGGAGCCGCGAAACGGAGTTTCCAGGACGCTGGTTCCCAAACAGGAGTTTGGGAACCAGAAATATCTGGGAAAAACATTACGTGCTTCATCCTCGCTTAAGCTGCGCCATGATAATCTGCATCATGTGGTCGTTGCGATCACTGGTTTTTCGGCATGGTTCAATATCTCGCAGTTTTTGGGTGCCGATGGTTCGTAGTTCCGCCTTTAGGCGGTCGATGCCTTCCAACCGCCTAAAGGCGGAACTACGAACCATTGGCTGCGACCCAGTATTAAACCATGCCGGTTTTTCGGAATCGATCTCGTCATGTCTTCTGCGATTTCGAAAGCAGGCGCATATCCAAGCCCAAGGGTGATGTACTCCGAACCCTTGGGATCCCACAGCAGGAAAGGAGGCAGCACGACCAACTGTCAGGGTATTCCTTGAACTCGCATGTTTGACTCGATTTCCCGCCGACCGACTCGCACGGCGAACGTATTGTCCATCCCGCTGCGCATGCCTGCATGCGTGGCCTCGTGCAAGGTCTGTATTTTTCCTTAGTTTCTCAATTCAATCGGAAAAGGAGAACGCATGATTTCGTTCATGTCATTCAAACGTTGGTTCGGTTTCAACACACTCTCCCGCAAACCGCAGCATCGTCTGCGTGCCAGGCTGACACTGGAAACGCTCGAGGACCGCCTGGTCCCCGCAAGCATCTTGCCGTCGATCGATGGCACGGGCAACAATCTCGCCCACGTCGATTGGGGCAGCGCTGGCACGACCTTCCTCCGCATCGCCGATGCCGAGTACGGCGACATCATCTCGACACCCGGCGGCGCCGATCGGCCCAGCGCTCGCGTCATCAGCAACGCCATCAACGCTCAGCGCGACGGCACGCCGACGAACGATCGGCTCATGTCGGCGTTCATCTTCGCCTGGGGACAGTTCATCGACCACGATCTCGATCTCACGCTGTCAGCCAGTCCCGCCGAGGGGTTCAGCATTCAGATACCGATCGGCGATCCGCAGTTCGACCCCAACTCGACGGGCACGAAGGTCATTCCGCTCAACCGCTCGAATTTCAATCCCGCCACCGGAACCGGGACCGACAACCCGCGCGAGCAAGTCAACAGCATCACCGCCTGGATCGACGCCTCCATGGTCTACGGCTCGAACGCAACGACCGCGGCCTCGGTGCGCACGTTCAGCGGCGGGAAGTTGAAGACGAGCGACGGCAACCTTCTGCCGACTGCCGCAAACGGATCGTTCTTTGCCGGCGACATCCGCGTCAACGAGAACCCCGTGCTCCAATCGCTACAAACGCTGTTCATGCGTGAGCACAACCGTCTGGCGGATCAGATCACCGCGAAGAATCCGAATCTCAGCGACGAGGAAATTTTCCAAAAAGCACGTCGACTCGTAATCGCAGAAATCCAGGCGATCACCTACAACGAATTCTTGCCCGCGCTGCTCGGCCCCTCGGCGCCGCGTGCCTATCACGGTTACGACGCAACGGTGAATCCCGCCATCGCCAACGAGTTCGCCGCCGCCGGCTTCCGTATTGGACATACGCTCGTCAACAGCAGCATCGAGTTCCTCGACAACAACGGTAACGCCGTCCGCGCTCCGCTGAGCCTGAGCGCTGCCTTCTTCAACACTTCAGCTCTGAAAGAGGTCGGCATCGATGCGGTCCTCAAAGGTGCCGCTTCCAAACATGCTCAGGAAGTCGATACCAAGATCATCGACGATCTCCGCAACTTCCTCTTCGGCCCTCCGGGCGCCGGCGGTCTCGATCTCGCCTCGTTGAACATTCAGCGTGGCCGCGATCACGGCCTGGCGGACTATAACGCCACACGCGTCGCTTACGGCTTGAAACCAGTGACGACGTTTGCCGACATTACTTCGGATCGGGCGATCCAGCAGAAACTCCAGGACCTGTACGGCAATGTGGACAACATCGACCTGTGGGTCGGCGGGTTGGCGGAGGATCACATCCACGGCGCAAGCGTCGGCGCGACTTTCTCACGCATCATCTCCGATCAATTCTCACGATCACGCGCCGCGGATCGCTTCTGGTTCGAGAATACGTTTTCGGGCCGTAAGCTTGCCGAACTGAAGCACACATCGCTCGCGGACATCATTCGGCGGAATACGGGGCTGACGAACTTGCAGGAGAATGTATTCTTCTTCAAGGCCTCGATCACCGGCCGGGTTTTCGCCGATGGCAATCAGAATGGCCGTGTGAACCCCGAGGATCACGGTCTCCGCGGGCGACTCGTGCAGTTGCTGGATGTGGATGGCAACGTGCTGAAAACCGTGCTGACGAAACTCGATGGCAGCTATCGTTTCGACGGCCTGGAACTCGGCAGGTACCAAGTGCGCGAGGTCGTGCCCAACGGCGTGAGGCTGACGACCCCGCCGCCGCTGCCGATCAAAATCACACGCGGCATGACGGTGAGCGACATCAACTTCGGCGAGGCCGTGCCAAGGAGACCGCAAGTAAGAGGCCCGAACCAGGCGCTCCCAGACCTGAGCGACGACCTATTGGCTCCGCCGGGTGCGCGGCCCCGGCGGTGACCGATTACGCAGGAGCGAGGAGCATAGGCCAAGGGTTTGAATAGACGCCTTTTCAGCGAGCGGCTGGGTTTGTCCCGTCGTGATTCCGACATATCGGTTTCTCGACGGAAACAAACCTCGTCGCTCGCTGCCATTTGCGAAAGGTAAATTGGCGTTCGGATGGCATCGTGCAAACGCCATACGAAATTTGCCGATTTCGCGATTGCGGGATGCCGACGACAGCGGGGTTACTCAATTCGTCAAAGCAAACCTCATGTCTATTTGCTTGGGAGGTCTGTCATGCGAATTGTCACCGCCGTGCTTGCCCTGTTGTTTCTTGCGATAACGCCATTCGCCGGATCATCGGCTCAAGAAGCCAAGAGCAAACCGAACAGTAAACTATCGTCGGCTGAGATTTGGAGCAGATATGGGATTCAACGTATGGAGCCCCCAAGACATGAGAGAGGGTTGCATCCTTCATTTGGGGGAGCCTTCAATACTCGCATCGTGGAAGCCGGCAAGAACGCCTCAATGCCCATGCCCTGCAGACGGCTGACCGATATGGCCGACCTGAAAGTCGTCATCCTCGAAACCGGCATATACGTCACCACGCCGGAACGCGCGAGTGTGATGGAGAAGGAACTGCGCGACGCGAAGAAGGCATCGGCAGTCCCGACCACGTCGCCGTGATTGGTTGGAATTGTTCGCATTGTCCGAGCCTGAGCGCCAGCGAAGGGCGCCGGATTGCCCGTCGCTGGCGCTCAGGCTCGGATATATCAAACCGAACCGAACGATCGTCCGCCGCATTCCTCGTGAATCGCAAGGTAGTCGTCGGGCTGAGGACAATCCTCGCCGATGAATGATGTCACATTCGCACCGCCGTGGCCATGTGGCGTGTATGCATTGTAAATCCCAAGCCAAGCGCAAATATCTAAATTCATCTCGCCGCGTGAACTGCATCGAAGAGTTGAAAGGTAGACAATTCCGCCAATGAGTTCGGCAAACTTCACCTCCGGGAACTTCTCCCAAATTTCAATGAACTCATCGCGCGTGAGATTGTCGCCGTTGACGAGCAGTGGATCGACAAGGAGATGTTTCATCATTTTGCGCACTCCGCCAATTTTGTGCTTCCATCCTGCCCGCTTCTACTTTATCATACCTTCACCTACCCGTACAACCCTTTACGAGGATCGGCTTCATGTTGACAATGCTCGGCTCCGCACGACGAACCGCCAACGGCGTCTCCCGCCGCGAGGCACTGAAAGCTGGCTCGCTGGCCGCGCTCGGAGGCATGGCGTTGCCTCAACTTTTGCAAGCCAGCGAATCGCGCGGCTCTGCTCGCCCCGGTAAAGCGAAAAACGTGATCCTCCTCTATCTGCTCGGCGGTGCCGCCACCCAGGACATGATCGATCTCAAGCCGAACGCGCCCGTCGAAACGCGCGGCGAGTTCAGCCCAATCTCGACGAGCGTGCCCGGCATCCAGATTGGCGAACACCTGCCGCGCATGAGCCGATGGATGCACAAGATGGCCCTGGTGCGTTCGCTGAATCATCGTGCCGGCTGCCACAACACGCTGCCGAGCTACACGGGTTTTGAACAATTGCTGGACAATACCAACACGCGCGACACCTATCCGCCGAGCATGGGCAGCGTCTGCGAATGGCTGCGTCACCAATCGCGAACCGAGAGCCTTCGCGAACTGCCTGATTACGTTTACATGCCGTGCTACCTCGGCTGGGGTCAGGCGATTCGTCGGCCCGGCCCCTACGCCGGTTTCATCGGCCAGCGCTTCGATCCGCTCTACACCGAAGTCACGCCATACCGCTCGATGACCGGCCCCACACCCGCACCCGGAAGCCCCGTCACCGTGCTCGGCGATCCACGGCTGCCCGAAAGCACGCTCGCGCCGGGCATCACGCTCGATCGGCTCAACGCACGCCGAAGCCTGATGAATCAGATCGACGATCAGTTACGCAACGAATCGGTCCAGCGCAGCGTCGATCAATTCGACCGCACGCAACGCCGAGCGTTCAACCTGCTCACGTCCAACGAGGTGCGCTCCGCGTTCGATCTCGATCGCGAAGACAATCGCCTGCGCGAACGCTATGGCCGCACGCTGTTCGGCAACTGCTCGTTGATCGCGCGTCGGCTGGTGGAGAGCGGCGTGCGGTTCGTCAACGTCACCTGGGATCTGTTCTGGGACCGCGTTCAGATCAACTACGACGCGTGGGACACGCACACTCGCAACTTTCAGATTTTGCGCGAAGTGAACCTGCCCGAGTTCGACAAGGTGTATGATGCCCTGCTCGAAGACCTGCAAACGCGCGGCTTGCTCGATGAGACGCTCGTCGTGGTGATGAGCGAGATGGGCCGCACGCCGCGCATCAATGGCAACGGCGGCCGCGATCACTGGACCTATTGCTATGGCATGTGGTTCGCGGGCGCCGGCATCCGTGGCGGCACGGTCGTGGGCGAATCGGATAGCCAAGCCGCGTACGTCAAGGACCGGCCCGTTAGCCCCGCCGACATCTGTGCGACGATCTACGAAATCCTCGGCATCGACCCCGACCTAATGGTCCCCGACCGCTCCGGCCGCCCGCACGCCGCATCGCAAGGCGGCAGGCCGATTCAGGAGTTGTTGGCGTGAGGCCGTTTACGTTTAGCGTTCGCGCGATGCCGTCATGCGGGCGCTAAACGCGGAAGAGGACTTCTCTAAGCCACAATATCTTTGGGACAGTTTTCATGAATCGCAAAACTCGCACTCGCCGATTGACGCCTGATGAGGCCGCCAAGTACAACGCGATTCGGGAGCAAGTTGCGATTGACCTGCTCGACCTGATCGCACGCCATCGAGAGCGATTGGCAACCCACGCCAAATTGCAAAAAGTTGTGAGAATCGAAAACGGCGAACACGAGGCACGCCCATGAAACGCCGAAAAATCCGCCGCGTGCTGACGACCGCGACCTTCGCGGACATGGCCGTTCGGGATGTCGAATACTGGAAGAAACAATCCGTCGCGGCGCGGCTGCGTGCCATGGCATTGATGCGGCAGATCAACTATGGCGATGCAGCTACCGGGTGGATGCAGAAAGTGTTGGAAGTTGTAACCTATCTGCCGCACTCTTCAGAGCCGAAAGCGTGAACGACGGTGTTTTGGGTCCGTCGCTCACGCTTCCGGCTCGTCTCGTTCTGCCAGGCATTTCAGCACCGCCTCCAGCAGTGCGATCAACCTCGCCTTCACGCGTTGCCCTGCTTCGATCACTTCGGCGTGATGGATCGGCCCCTCGCCCAAGCCGGCAGCTTTGTTGGTGATACACGACAGGGCGGCACATTCCATCCCCAGCGCTGCGGCGATCTCTATCTCGCGGCCTGTGGACATACCGACGGCGTCCGCGCCCATCGTGCGAAACGCTCGAATCTCCGCCGGCGTTTCATAGTTCGGCCCGGTTAACTGGGCGTAGACACCGACGGGCAAGCTGAAGCCCAGCGATGTCGCGGCGGCGTGAAGAATGTCACGCAAGCTCGCTGCGTACGGCGAATTCGATACAGCCAACGTCTGCCACCAGTTCGGGCGTGTCGCATCGATATGGCCGGTGATCGCCATCAAGTCGCCGGGCGCCAGGTCGGCGCGGATTCCGCCAGCGGCGTTCGTGGCCATCAGGATCGATGCGCCGAGTTCGTGCGCGATGTGGATCGGTTGCACGACGCGCCGCCAGGGATAGCCCTCGTAATAATGCAATCGCCCGGCGAAGACGAGCACCGGCACGCCGACCCAGCGGCCCAACAGCAATACGCCGCGATGCCCGGGCACGCTGGACGCTCCCATGTCGGGCACGCTGCCGAACGGCAACTCGACGGCATCCGTGAGCCGATCGGCGACATCATTCAGCCCCGACCCCAGCACCAGCGCAACGCGCGGACTCAGGCCCCGCGCGGCGAGTGTCATCTCAGCGTAATCACGCAGCTGATGGTTCATGTGAATCCGTGTTCGCCCCAGCGTTTGAACAAATGATGCTCGACGCCCAGCTGGTCGCAGATGCGCCCGACGATGAAATCGATCGCGTCCTCTAAGCTGCGCGGCTTCGTGTAAAACCCGGGCGACGCGGGCAGCACCACGGCGCCGACTTCGGCACACGTCGTCAGGTTACGCAATTGTACCACGCTCAACGGCGTCTCGCGCGGCACCAAGATCAGCTTGCGGCATTCCTTCAGATGCACATCCGCGGCGCGGTGGATGAGATTTTGCGATAGGCCATGCGCGATCGCCGCCACCGTGCCCGAACTACACGGACAGATGACCATCCCGCCCGTAAGGAACGATCCCGAAGCGATGCCTGCCAAAAAATTGCGATAGTCGTGATAGTGGACACGCTTCGCCAATAACGGGTCCACAGCAGAACCGAATAGATCGCCGAGTTGGAAATTCGCGAGATCGATGCGGCGGTCGAGTTCCTGCTCGAACACCTGCACGGCAGCTGGACTGAGAACGAGATGGACGGTGCGTTCCGCGCGAAGCAGCACGTCGAGTAGCCGAACTCCGTAGGCCACCCCGCTGGCGCCGGTCATCGCAAGGACAAGATCGTTGACGGCCATGACGGGTTCCCTGGTTACGCCGGTTTTCGTTTTGTGCTCGCATGACACCGTGCGAGCGCTAAACGTAAACCGATTACTTCTGATCGGCCTTGTCATCCGAATGCGAACGATGCAACACCCTATCCGCCATGCTCTCCGCAACCGAATCGAGCTTCTCGGTCACAGGGCCGACGATCGGCGGCATCTCCGTCGGGTTGCCTGTCACGATGGGCTTACGCCAAAAGAGATACAGGAAGTATAAAGTCAAACCAACGAGCACCACGAGGATGATGATCGGCTTGACCATCTGCGACTGTTTTACGATGTCGATGATGCTGTCGGTAAACCAATAGCCGAGAAAAAAAAGTAAGCTCACGCCCGGTATGGCATAAATACCGTCGGCGAACAGAAAATGCGTAAGGGGTAGCTTGGTGATACCTGCCGTGAGAAAGATCGGGGCGCGAATTCCAGGTGTCAACCTCGCGAACAGCAAAATTTTCACGCCGTATTTCTGAAAATTCTCGCAGATACTGGCGAAGCGTTCCGGCGGCAGGAGTTTGTTGCGAATGAAAGGCAACTCGACGAGTTTCGCGCCCCAAAATCGACCGATCAGATACAAAAAGCTATCGCCGATGATAACGCCAACGATGCACACCGGCAGCATAATCAAAATGCTGATTTCGTCCTGCGTCGCCAGCACGCCGCCGAGGACGATCGGCAACTCTTCGGGCATAGGAAATCCGAGTCCCGTGGCGAGGATGCCGACGAATACGCCAATGTAGCCCCAGCTTTGGATGAATTCCTGCATGCGTTGCCGTTGCTGTTTTCCGCTTGCGGCTTAGCGCTCGTTCGACATCACGCGAGCGCTAAGCCGCAAGCGGAAATCCACAATCCCGTCCGTATCATAAAAAGACATCGTCTTGGGTACAATACAAACTTAACACGAGATTTCCCCATGAAACTTGGACTCATCAATTCCGCCTGGGCGCAGGCCGGCCGCGAGACGTCCTACGGCATCCGTATGACCAAGGAAATCGGCTTCGACACGATCGATATCTTCGCCGATCCGCTCGATATCGACGTTAAAGAACGCAAGCTTATCAAACGCGAATGCGACCAGGCGAATCTGCCGATCGTCAGCGTGGCCTGCGTCGCGGTCGGACTCGTCGATTTCAACCCCAGCGTGCAGCGCTTCCATGTGCAGCGTTGCCGAACGTATCTCGACATGGTCTACGAATTCGAGGCGAAGAACCTGCTGCTCGTCCTCGGCGAATATATCTGGGAACAGCAAGTGATTCCGCCGAAGGAGCAGTGGGAGATCGCCGTGCGCAACACGCGCGAGCTTGGCAAATACGCCGCCGACCTGGGCGTGCAGATCGCGCTGGAACTGGAACCGTTCAAATTGTCGTTACTTAACAATGTCGACAACATGGTGCGTTTCATCGACGATGTCAACCACCCTGCCGTCCGCGCCAATATCGACGTGTCGCATCTCGAACTCGCCAAAGTAAAGCCGGAGGAATTGCGTCGCCTGAAAGGCAAGGCCATCCACGTCCACCTCAGCGATTGCGACGGAAAAATTCACGGCGATCTACCGCCAGGCCGCGGCGTCATGGACTTCGCTCCGTATCTGCGCGAGATCAAAGAGCTCGGCATCGACGGGGCGCTGAGCATCGAACTGGAGTATTCGCCTGAACCGTCGAAGATTGCCAACTGGGTCCGCGAAGCCTACACCGCGACCGATCGCCTGATGCAAGCCGCCGGATTGCGCGGGTGACCTCGCATTGTTCGGAAATGTTCAAATATTGACCCTCCGTTTGCGGTTGATCGCTCGGAAAATCCCATGCGAGCGCTAAACCGCAAGCGAATTCCACGGACACACACCATGATTACGATTCTCCGCTTCACGCTCACCTTCGTCGCGTGCCTTTTCGCATCGGAGCTTGCGCTCGCGCAGGAAAAGGCCAAGACAAAAATCCTGTTCATCGGCAAAAACCCCGATCACGCCTTTGGCACCCACATGTACATGCACACCTGCGAAATGCTCGCCAAATGCGTGTCGCTCACTCCCGGCGTCGAAACGGCCGTCTCCAACGGTTGGCCCAAGGACGCGAAAATGCTCGATGGCGTGAAGACGATCGTCGTTTACACCAACCCGGCCGCGGAATTGTTGCTGCTCGGGCCTCAGCGCGAGCAGGTCGATGCGCTCATGCAGAAAGGCGTCGGCCTCGTCACTATCCACTGGGCGTCATCGGTCAACAAAGGCAACCTCGAACGGCTTGGCCCAACCTGGTTGGAATACATGGGCGGAACATGGGTCAGCAACGTCGGCCTGAGCGGCGGGAAGTCGCCACTCAAGCAGCTGCTGCCGGATCATCCGATTTGCCGCGGTTGGAAGGAATACGAAATCGACGACGAATATTACCTCGACCCCACCATCAAGTTGGCCAAGCCACTCTTGCAAGTGACCGAACGCAAGGGCAAAACCGTCATCGTCGGTTGGGTGCACGAACGCAAAAATGGCGGACGCTCGTTCGGCACAACGCTCGGCCATCCCTATTCAAACTTCCAACTCGAAGCGTTTCGCCGTATGATCGTCAACGGCATCTTGTGGTCCGCCCAACTCGACGTGCCCGCGGTCGGCGCTCGTGTTGATCTCAGCAAAGAGGATCTGGCGCTGCCACGAAAATGAGTGGTAAGTGGTTAGAAAAACGACTCGATGTATTGCATTTCACTAACCACTAGCCACCACCGCGAAGCCACTCACGAAACCGAGTTCCATCATGCATCATCCCGAAGCTCCGCATGTTCCTGTGTTACCTCGACCTGGCGTGCTGTTCGCATTGGCTGGGGCGTTGTTGATATTTTTCGTTTCCTGGTCGTGGTTCGCCAACAACGACGAAACGATTCCTGCCTTCGACTATCGTGTCGCCTCACATTGGAAGCACTGGACGGACTTGCATGCTAACACTTGGAAAATAATGCAGTTCTTTACCGAACTGGGTGGGATCGCTTCGATGACACTGCTGGTAGTCGTCGGAATGCTTTGGCAAACGTCACTGAATCATCGGTTCATTGCTTTGGCCTGGCTCACGATTGTTCTGGGCGGGGCTTTAGCGAATGTCGTCTGCAAGGAGAGCTTCAGCCGAACCCGACCGCAGGAAGCCCTGCGACACCCCGTCGTATACGAACGCAACCTAAGTTACCCGAGCGGCCACGCCATGGGCAGCGCCATCGGCTACGGCATGCTCGGCTATACGATGCTGCTGACGCAACGTCGGCGCGGACGACGGATCATTACGATTCTTACCATCGCCGCCGTGATCCTGATGATCGGTTTTAGCCGAATCTTTTTACGGGCCCACTGGTTCAGCGACGTGATCGGCGGCTGGGCGATCGGCATGGCGTGGCTATGTTTCTGCCTCGGCTGGCTGGAGCGCTATCGCCGCCAGCGGAGGGCGTGATTGGAAGCGTGTGCCGTTCGATTTGGATCCGAGCCTGAGCGCCAGCGAAGGGCAGCGCAAGGCCCTTCGCTGGCGCCTTAAGTTTTACCACAACTTTTTTTTCGTTTTGCGTTGGGCGGCGCGATAACCGTCGACCATGGCCTGAAGCTTCTGCCAGCCACGCCAGAGCGTGATCCAGCCGGGGAAACCATCGCACTTGCGATTTTGAT
>SIAQ01000107.1 GCA_009697105.1 Gemmataceae bacterium
CCACGGGTGCGCCGTGCACGACGATCGGGCCGCACTGAAACAGCAAGTCAAGGAAGCCAGCGACATCGCCGATGTCGTCGGGCGCTACATCAGTCTGCGCCCGCTCGGCCCCACGTTCAAGGGTCTTTGTCCCTTTCACGACGATCATCGGCCCTCGTTCGATGTCGATCCGCGCCGGCAGCGCTATCGTTGCTGGTCGTGCGGCAAGCATGGCGATGTGTTCGACTTCGTCCAAGAGTTTGAAAAAATCAGTTTTCCCGAAGCGTTGGAACTTCTCGCTCGACAGGCCGGGATTTCTTTAGATAAAATTCAAAAAAATCCGACAGGACCCAGTCGAGCGGGTATGCTTGACGTAATGAAATGGGCTGCGGAGCAATTTCGCGAGTGCCTATTCGAGTCGCCGCAGGCGGAATTCGCGCGAAAGTACCTCGGCGAACGCAAGCTGACGGGCGAAACCGTGCGGGCGTTCGGTTTGGGTTATGCTCCAGGCACGGGCGGATGGCTAGTGCAGCGTGCCCTCAGCGCCAAGATTTCCGCAGACATGCTTGAGACAGTTGGTTTGATTGCGAAACGGGACGAAGGTAGAGGCTACTACGATCGATTTCGCGACCGGGTGATCTTTCCCATTCGCGATATTCAGTCACGCACCGTCGGGTTTGGCGGGCGCATTCTGCCTTCATCACCAGTATCGGCTGATCGACCTCCGCCAAAATATTACAATTCGGCGGAAACTTCGCTTTTTTCGAAAAGCGACCTGCTATACGGGATCGACGCCGCCCGACAGGCGGCAGGCAAGGCGGGGTATCTCGCCATCGTCGAAGGATACACTGATGTCCTCATGGCGCACCAGCATGGCGTTGGCCAAGTGGTCGCTACGATGGGCACGGCATTGAACGCGCGACACATCAAAAAGCTACGTGGTGTGTCGTCCCGCGTCGTGTTGGTTTTTGATGCAGACGCCGGCGGCGATGCCGGTGTGGACCGAGCACTCGAGGTTTTCGTCACTCACGACCTCGATTTGCGTATCGCTACGCTGCCCGAAGGACTCGACCCGTGCGATTTACTCGTAGCGCGCGGCCCTGAGCCGCTCCGCCTGGCCCTTGAACAGGCCATCGACGTGTTCGAGTACAAGTTGCAGCGTGCCTGGGTGAAACATGCCGCCAACGGAGTTGACGGCAAACGTCTCGCCGCCGAGGAGATGCTGGGCATCATGGCAATGTCGCCCAGCGAAAGCTCGGTCAAAACCGACGTAATGGTGAACCGGATCGCCCAACGTTTGAGTATCAAGGAGGAAACAGTATGGACTCGCTTGAAGGAATTGCGGACAAACCGCAGGACATCGGAATCGCGCGAGGCACCCCGGCCAGCCGCCGTGGCGTCGAGCACCGTTCAACCGGTGTCCGAACCCCAGACCGCGCGGGCGGCGCGGCATGAGATCGAACTGTTGGAACTGCTGTTGGCCGAGCCTGCGCTCGTCCCTGGCGCGGTGGCGGAGATTCCGCCGACCGATGTAGAGCATCCTGGTCTTCGCAAAGTAATCGAGGCTCTTTACAGCCTCCATGCCGAAGGGCAACCGCCGGACCTCGATCATCTACAACCACGCCTGGACAACGTGCGCGTGTGGGATAAATGCCGCGAGCTTTACGATCGCGGGCTCGATTATCCCGATCGGCGATTTACGTTCCAAAAGGTACTAGCGCGGTTTCGCGAGCGCTCATTGGAGCGGCGCAAACAGGCCATTCTAACACAGTTGCAGGGAGCCGTCGATGAATCGACCAATCTCGATCTACTGCGGCAATTACGAGACCTCACAAGTCGCGGGAGCCATTAAACAGGCGCACGCACGGATGAAGAATCGCGCCTCGGCGATCTCCCAACCACCGACTTTCGATTCCTGTTACACCACGGAGGATGGAATGGAACTCAAACTCGACGACGGCCTCAAAACGTTGATCGATTCCGGCAAAGAAAAGGGCTACCTCACCTACGGACAGGTGAATGAATTCCTGCCCGACGACCACGTCAATCCCGAGAAGCTCGATCAGCTTCTCATGCACCTTGAAGAGCAAGGCATCGACCTCATCGACGAAGCCGATGTCGGCGAGCGCGAATCGAAAGACGGCAAGCCCAAAGCCGAAATCGATACCGAAGCCGACGACATCGAAGCCGAACTTCGCGAAATCGATGTCATCGTTTTCGAGGACCATGCCGGCGGTAAACGTATCGACGACCCCGTGCGGATGTATTTGATGCAGATGGGCTCGATCCCGCTGCTCAACCGCAAGGAAGAAATCGAGCTGGCGAAGAAAATCGAAGTCACTCGCAAACGCTTCCGACGTCGCGTGCTCGAATGCGATTATGCCCTTGCCCAGGTTGTCGATACGCTCAAGCGCGTGCACAACAACGAGCTTCCGTTCGACCGCACGATCAAGGTCTCGCTGACGGAGAATCTCGAAAAGGACAAGATTCTCCAGCGCATGCCGCATAACCTCAAGACGCTCGAACATCTGCTCGAGCAAAATATCGACGACTTCACAAAGAGCATCGACGAAACGCTCTCGGAGGACGAACGCAAATATTACCGCCGTAGTCTGAAGCTGCGCCGCCGCAAGGCAGTGACTCTGGTCGAGGAATTGTCGATTCGCACGCAGCGCGTTCAGCCGTTGATGAAGAAGCTCGACCAGATCGCCAGCCGAATGACCGAAGTGGAGCGTCAGATCGCCACGCTTGACGCCGTGAACGGGCAAGCCGAGGAACGTGCTTTTCTGCAAAAAGAACTACGCGATCTGATGATGATGACGCTCGAAGAACCCGGCATGCTCCAGAAACGTGCCGCGTCGGTCAAAGAACGCTTCATGGAGTATGAAGACGCCAAGCGTTCGCTCTCGGGCGGCAATCTGCGGCTCGTCGTTTCAATTGCCAAGAAGTATCGCAATCGCGGCTTGTCGTTCCTCGATCTCATTCAGGAAGGCAACACCGGCCTGATGCGAGCTGTGGATAAATACGAATATCGCCGCGGCTACAAGTTTAGCACCTACGCCACCTGGTGGATTCGCCAGGCGATCACCCGCGCGATCGCCGATCAGGCGCGCACGATTCGCATCCCGGTCCACATGATCGAGACGATGTCGAAACTTCGCAACGTGTCCAAACGGCTCCTGCAGACGTTAGGCCGCGAACCGTCGATCGACGAAATGGCACAGGAGGCGGGCATCACCGTCGAGGAAACTCGCCGGGTGCTGAAGATCAGCAAGCATCCGATCAGTCTCGATCGGCCCGTCGGCGAGAGCGAAGACAGCTATTTCGGCGACTTCATCGAGGACGAAGGCGCCGAGTCGCCGGTCAACGCCGCCACGCAGGGGATGCTCAAGGACAAGATTGAGCAGGTGTTGAAGACGCTCACCTACCGCGAACGCGAGATCATCAAGCTTCGCTACGGCCTGGGGGACGGCTACACTTATACGCTCGAAGAAGTGGGCCGTATCTTCAAAGTCACCCGCGAGCGCGTCCGCCAAATCGAAGCCAAGGCGGTACGCAAGCTGCAACATCCGGTTCGCAGCCGCAAGCTCCAAGGGTTCCTTGACGCGACGAAGAAGGCGTGATTGGAAATGCAAGCCCAAGGGTGAGGTACTCCGAACCCTTGGGCTTATCCGAACGCGATCCCAGAGGTTCGGAGTGCCTCACCTCTGGGCTTACGATAAATAACCTACCCCTTCCGCGGCTTGGCAAAAACCTGCGTGTAGTACGTATCGCCCTTCTTATCCTTAGCTACGCCGACGCCGATCTCCGTATAATCGGGTTCCAGAATATTCTTGCGATGGTCCTTGGACTCCATCCAGGCTTCGATAATCATTTCGATCGTAATCCCATCCTCACCCATGCCGATGTTTTCGCCGGCACGAAGGAACAGGTACTTCGCATCACGCATGCGGTCGAACGGCGATTTGTCGTCGAGCGTGTGCTCCATCTTGCCTTGGCGGGCCATGTTTTCGGAGTGAGTGCGCGCGAGTTTGCTGAGCGCGATACTGAGGACGAGCGGGCGGACTTCCTTCTTCTTGCGCTCGGCATTCGTCAACGCGAAGACTTTGACTTCGTCCGCGGTGCTCCTGAATGGCGCGAGCTTCTCGCCGGCAGAAAGCGAAACGCCCGCCGCCGCCAGGACGAACGTCCATCCGATCATCGCCAAGATTCGTGCCATGGTCGTTACTCCGCAGCTTTCTTTTTGGTATCCTTTTTCTTCGGATCGGCCTTCTTCGGCATTTCCGACTCGCGGACGAAATCATAAACGACAGGACGTTCCCAGGAGTCGCCGAGTTTGTCGGTGAACTGTTTGTGCAACGGATCGGCGAGGAATTTGTCGAGTGTCTCAGCGTTTTCGAGCAGGACGACCACGCCGACCTGATAGCCTTTCTGGGCGAGACCGGGCGTGCCAAACTCCGCAGGTTTGCCCAGCCAGACGCCGCGAACGCCTTCGATTTGCGGGAGCGTTTTCAGGACTTCATCGGTGATCGCTTTGACCTGCTCGGACGAGGCTTCCGTCTTGGTTTTGAGGACCAAGGAATGCACGAACGGCGCCTTTATTACGGCGTCGAATTCTTTCGCTCTGCGCCGCAGGCTGACGATTTCCTTGGCCAAATCGGCGGTTGATTTGGGACTGGCGTTTTGCAGCGTGGCGATGAGGTCGTCCTTGTCCTTGATCGATTTGTTCGCCGCCGCCAGATCCGTCTTCAATTTCTCGGTGGTGTTCTTGTCACCTGTGGGCGTGGTTTTCTTGCCCTTGAGTTCGCTCTCCAACTGCTTGATGCGTTGTTGAAGCTGGGCCATTTTCCCGTCGTCGCGAACGTCGTTGAGTTTGAGCTTTTGGATTTGGGCTTCGAGTTTGAGAATCGCCTGATCGCGATCGGCGACTGTTTTTTTCAGCGTTTGAACTTGTTTGCCAAGATCGTCCTTTTTGCCTTGGGCGGGAGCTTGGTCTCGATGTGTCAACAGCAATGAGCCGGTTACCAAGACGATGAACACAGGCAGCGTTTTGCGAAACATGAAGTGTCCTCTTTGAGCCGAAACTATGGTTTCATTGTCCGAGCCTGAGCGCCAACGAAGGGCGCCGATCGGCCCTCAGATCGTAGGGTGTGTCAAGCGTCAGCGCCGACGCACCATTCATTCCAAGGTGTGGTGCGTCGGCGCCGACGCTTGACGCACCTTACGATCAATTACGAACTTCAAATCATGATAATCATCATCGCGCGAATCGGCACGAAAGTTCCTGGAATTTGGGGGGCGCTCAAGTCTCTTCGTCGCGAATGCGCTTCTCCCAGTCGGCCATCTGGTCAACGAGAAACGCGAACGGCACATCGACTTGCGGCATATGAAACGCCGTCTCTGCGAGATGACTGAGGTCCGACTGCGTCGTTTCAACACGCTCCAACTCGTTTGCGAGTCGCACCAGCCACGGGGGCAGATCGAGGCCGACGCCGCTGGGCGTGTTTGCGAAGGGCGCGAGTTCTTTTTCAAGCGGCGAAATGTCATCGGGATCGCGCGGCTTCTTTGCGTCTTCGATGGCGGGTTCGATCAAGGCACAGAGGTGATCGATGACCATTGGCCTGACGAAGCGTTCATCGATGCGGTCCCGGATCGTGGCCAGGCGGATGCCGTGTGAGCGTTCGAGTTTTGCCAAATCCTGGACATACCTGTCCGCGCTGTCCTCGGTGATCGCTTCGACGCGTTTGCGCCAGAGCGCCGCCGCCGTCCCATCGCGGCGTGCGAGCACTTCGTGGACGATGCTGAGCGGCTTGAGCAGCCAGGCGGCACGGTCGTAGCGGGATTTCAAACGCAGGTAGTCGAATAGACGGTAGATATTCTCGCCATAGTCCGATTGCGTAGTCGTTGCGTTGTAGTCACGCAGATGGTCGTAGTTTTCGACGAGCGTTTGCAAAATCACTTGCAGCGTGCGCTCGGCATCCTCGCGCGAGATCGTCTTGTCGAGATCGTCCACCAGTTTCAATGGCCTGAGCGGGTCCGGCTCTTCCTGAATGTCGCGTAGATATTGGCCGACGCCGCGAAGCAATATGCCGCGCAGGTTGCCCATCGCCAGAAAGCGGGCGTGAAACAACTCGCGGCCATAACGTTTGATGAAGTCGATGAGTTTCAGCCAATCGCGTTCATGGGTAACCAATTCGAGCGTGGCGACCCGCAAGGTTTGGCTGTGATCGCGCCAGGTGACTGCGAAAGGCTCGACGATTGTTTCCAGCGCGGTCATCAAACGATCCGATGAAATCGCTTCGTGCCTGGCGCCGGCCATTACCGCTTCCACCGCGGCTTGCAGGCCGAACTGGAAGAGGCGATCGTACTCGGTGATGCGCGGGCCGCTGAGCGTTTGGTTGGCTTCCATCGAACGGGCGAAACGCAGCAGTTGATAGGTCTCGCGGATCATGCCTTGCTTGGGCAGATTGTGCACCAGCCCGCGGAGCATCATCTGCGCGAGGCTGGCACGCAGAATCAGGTGCGGATGACCGCCCTGCGCGAGTGGCGTGTACAACAACGGCTCGCCGCCGAAACGATCCAGGAACCGCGGCAGAATGTCGCGGGCGGCCTCGACCTCGGCATGCATCAACGCGTGTTCGAGCTGCAGCGCGAACGGATGCCACGATTCGCCGTCGTAATTCGGCTCGCCGCGCTCGAGCAATCCGTTCATCGCGCCGAGCGCGAGGGCATGGTCGAGACAGGTGGCGATGGCTTGATTGAGCAGGCGTTCCTTGGCGCTGCGTTGGCGTTCGTAGGCGCTCATGCCGTCGAAAGCGCCGGTGGGCTTGGGTATGTCGTGATCGTGAATTCGTTGCAGCAGGTCGCGCAGCTCGCGATCGTTCTGTTGGGCGCGTTTGAGCCAGGTGCTCACCGCGCTCGGCGCCATCGACACGACGCCGACCTCGGCTTGCAACGTGCGTGCGGCGATGTTCCAAAGCCTGGCCAGCGTGGACAGGAATTGCAGCCGCTTTTCGAGGCGTTCCGCTTCGTATCCGAGGTCGAACCCCTGCACCGGGGCGGCATCCATGACCGAACCTTCGACATCGTCGTCCGTCGAATCTTGATAGGTCATGTCGTCATACGCGGCACCGTAGATGTCATCGTCTTCAGCGTCAGCGTCAAGAGTTTCGCCATCGTCTTCGACCGCGTCCTCGCCGACGCCGAGCAGATCAAGACGCGGCACATTCCACGATTCGTCGGCGTTGGCTTCGAGGTAGTCGAAGAATTTGATACTGAGTTCAAGCAGCGAGCATTTGGCGGCGACGTTTTCTGCTTCGCCGATGGCAAGACTAATGCCGAGCATCCAACGCAGCGTGAGCGGGTGGAACGAGTGTTCGCCTTGATCCAGGGGAGTCTTGTCGCTTTGGCCAAGCCAGGTCACTAATAGCGAAGCCGACGCGCGAAAGTCGCGTTTGGTCAGGAGGGCTTCGACGACGAGGGCGAACGCCTTGGGCGAGCGGAAGCCGTCGATCTGGTCGCGCCAAAAGGCGAGGTCCGCCGCTCCGCCGCCGCGCTCGCGCCAGCGTGTCAACGAACGCGCGACATGTTCCGCCGACTGCGTCGCCTCGGCGCCATGCACATGTTCGATGTCGTTCACCGTCGTCGTAGCGAAGCGATCCCACCATTCTGCCAGGCGGTGCATTTCCTTGGCCAGGTCTTTGTCAGGCTTAAACGTGCCGGCGTAGGCGCCTTCGCTCAACATGCGAGCATAGAGATTGAAGAGCTGATCGACTAAATGAATCAAGTCGTCGATACGGATGTCGCGCACGGCATCCTCGACGGCTTGAAAACGCGGATATTGACCAGCAAAGCCGAGAATATTCCACGGATCGGGCAGCGCGCCGCACAGGATGCCTCGCTTAAGCAAATCCTCGATATGAGGCAACAGCTTGGCGGCCTCGGGAAGTCGGCCTTGCTCGACCATGATTCGGCCTGTCGTCAACAGGCACTGCATTTCGGTCTGCACGCGCACCGACACAACCGGAATGCGTGCCGCCTGGCGTCGGGCGGCGTCGGCGTAACCGATCTCGGCGAGCAACTCGGCCAAATGCCGCTGCTGCAACTGCAAGGCTCGCTGATTCGCGAGATGCTGATTCAGCGCCTGACGCACGCCGCCGAACGGTTGCTTGAGTTGCTTGGCTTCCTTCTGCAATCGTTCCGCGTGTTTGCCCTTTATCGTGGGCAACAAATAGGCATAGAACGACTCGCGCATCTTGGCGACGCGAGGCACAAGGTTTGCCAGCGTCACTGTAGAATCGTGAGATTGTGGCGTCGACCCGCACACTGCCGAGGCCATCAGGATTGTGCCCGCCAGCACGGCCGCAGATTCAAAGATCATCTCCTCGCTGTTCGGGCCGAGTTTGGATCGCCGCAATAGCCCGTTGAGCAGCACCTGCCTTAAGACGAAGCGGCGATACCGGCCCTGGTTGTCGAGAAAGTGTGGATCCCACTCGCCGAAGCAATAGTTGGGCCGTTTATCGGCGGGATGGTTGAAGTCATATGCCCGTGGATCGAGCGCCAATTCGTCGAGCAGGTCGAGTTCGAAGAATGCGTCCGAACGAATATCGTCGGGCGTGTCGGCGAGGATCTTTATCGCCATCTCGACAATCTGCCGATAGGGGCCGACGGATGCACCGATTTCACGAATATAGAGCGGCACCGGGCGGATTCGCTCGTGCGGATAAATTTCGCCTCGCCGCTCATTTTCGAGAATCGGGATGGGTCGATGGCCGACGTAATCGTTGAGTTGTTTGAGCGCGTCGTCTGTGATTCGTTTGATTTCGTCCCACGGCCCGCGCTGGCTTAGCACGGATTCACAAGTGCGCAATAAGAAGAACGGCTGCCAAAGGTCCGCGTCGGCGACGTGGCCGAGCAGGTCCGCGTGGAACACGCGGTAAGCGGCGGGCAGGTTTTGGAAGGCGATGGCGATAACGGCGTCGGCCTGGCTGGAGTCGGCAAACGCCGCCGCACCGGACTGACGCAACTTCTCCAGGCGATCACGCAACAAGGTTGGGATATCCTGCCAAGGTTTCTCCGAGCCGTGTTCCGTGATGAAAGCCCAGGCGTCGTGGAATTGCTTCTGGAATCGCGGATCGGATTTGCCGGTCGAGAAGTTGAGATAACCCAACAACGCCGAGAAGGCGATCCGCTCGTCGATACCAGGAAAGCGTTCGTCGTGCGTCATGAGACTATCCGAGAAGGCGTCGCGGTTTGCCAATGGGAACATTGTATCACGCTTTGGCCGATGGAATTGTTTTTCAGAGCCGGAAGCGTAAGCGACGGTATGTTCCGACCGTCGCTTATGCTTCCGGCTCTGAAATAAGTCCGACTGTTTTCGTTTAGCGTTTGCGAGATGCCGTGCCAGCAAGGCATCCCGCGAATGCTGAACGGGGAACGAAAGTTTTGTCGGGTGCGTAAAGCCTGGTTTGATCGCGGCCCGGTGGAGGTGGTGAAGTGCGCTGCGGGCAGGGCTGGTTCGTGTCAATCCGGAATCGTCACGGCTTCGTTGCCGGCTCGCGTGGCAAGCGCTTGGTAGAGCGTTGGGCTGATGCTGCTGCCGATGACGCGCACTGTGCCGTCGCCGTAGAGGAAATTCGCGCCGATCGTGTGTCGGCTGGCGAAGTCCTCGGGGTGGCCTGAGGGGTCGTTCGGCGGGTGATCGCACGTACCAAGAACCAGCGCTTGGGCTTCATCGATGCCTGCGATGACAGCGGTCCAAGTGGCCGTCATTCGCATGCTGCAGCGTTCGCCGACCATGAAGGTATTGCTTGTTCCGTCAGTGATCTGGACGAATCGCAGCTGGCTGTTGCGAAAGAAGAAGCCGTTGCCGGCTGCGGGATCGGTTTCGATTTCGTTGCTGCCAAAAACGCCGACGTAATCGCTATGCGCCAGACTGACGGTCGCACCGGTTGGCGTAAAACTGCCAACGTAGTCATCGGACGGACAGATGAATACTGCCAGGCGCTGCGTGCGTGCCGAGGCATGAACCGCGTTCGTCACATCCACATTCAGTTTGATCTGTGAGCTTAACGGAACCTGGTCGAGTTGTGGCAAAATGTGCGTCGCCCAGCCCCAGCCTGGACCGGTTTCGACGCCCGCCGCCACGTTCATAACATAACCTGGCGGCAACTTCTTGTTGGCATCATGGTACGAATGCAACGCCAGGCCGATTTGCTTGAGATTGTTGGTACACGTCGTCCGGGCGGCAGCCTCGCGCACCTTCTGCACCGCTGGCACGAGTAGGGCTATCAGAATCGCAATAATAGCGATGACGACCAGCAACTCGATGAGAGTAAATGCTTTGCGACGGAATTCGTACATGGATCACCTCGACAGCACGTTGTTATACGTTGTATTACCTTGGTATAACGAAGTTGTACTTATGTGGCCAGTCGTTTCTTGTTTTTTTTCGTCATTGTGCTGTGGTCTGCGTGATTTTTCGCTTCGGAGTGCAGGTTTCACGCTCGGAAAGTCCGGCTCAAGCGTTGTGCCGTGTGCGGAAAACGGAATTGCAATCGCGAGAAATTCCCTATAATGACCGCGACCCACCGAGAGAAGTTTCTCTCCCCAGTTTCCCATTTTCATGAGGTACTGCGATGCGTTGGCTTTCCTATGGCGTTTTCGTTGTCGGGTTGGCAGTCTCGTTGCCTTTTGTGCAAGCTGGCGAGTTCAAACTCGAACCGGGCTTCACGCTGATCTTCAACGGCAAGAATCTCGACGGTTGGCAGGCGAAGGGCAAGAAAGATTCGTCGTTTGAAGGCAAGACCGATGCCTTCAAGGGCCGATTCAAGGTCCAAGCCGGTTCGCTGGTCGTTGATCCTGCTGTGAAGGGCGACTCGTACCTGGAGACGAACAAGGAATTTGCTAAGGACGTAACGATCAAGTTCGATTTCAAGGCCGGCGCGAAGTGCAACAATGACATCTTCCTGCGCGGTATTAAGTTCGACATCGTTCCAGGCAACAAGGAAAACAAGAGCGTGAAGGAAGGCGAGTGGGCATCGATGGAGATCGTCGTCACCGGCGACAAGGTCGAGCACAAGGTCAACGGCGAAGTCGCGAGAACGTCGAAGATCAAAAGCACAAGCAGCACGTTCGTGATCCGAGCCGAGTTCGGTGCGATCGAAATCAAGAACATTCGCGTGAAGAGCTGATTCGTCAGTTTCCCGGCCGCGCGACGAAGAATTTTACCACAGATATCACAGCGCGGCCAAGCCGCTACAAATACAGAATCACGAAAGCCCGAAAGTACGAAATCACGAAAAAATGTGTTTGAGTTCCTCTTTCGTGTTTTCGTACTTTCGAGCTTTCGTGATTCGCATTCTGAATTTGCGCAAAATGAATTCTGCGCGGCTCGCAAAGATTTTGGATAGTAGGTATCACGGAAAATACGGATAGGTAATAATACCTGCGGTGTATTTTCCATCTGCGTAATCGGTGATATCCGTGGTTGTATTCATTTTTCTTCTATCCTGTCGTGCGCTCATCCGCTCTGAAATCCACGTCCTCCTCTTGCTGCATGCTGTTCGTTGTGCGATATTATCACTCAACGCCTGGGAGTGCGCGCATGGATTCGGTCGAATTGCGAGCGATTGATCTGTTTGCCGACGATCTTGCCGTCGATGACGTATTTGCTGCGCTCCGCGCCGCGGGGTTCCGCATCAATCGGCGCGGAATGCGTGAAACCGGCGGGAACGGGTCCACATCGCTCAGCATTGTCGATGGTCGCGGCGAAATCGAAGCGGCGCTCATGCGTTGCCGACAACTTCGCGCCAATGACGCCGACGCTTACACGCCGATCTTATTCGTCGCCGGCGATGGCGATCCGGCGATTCGATTGGCGAGCATGGAATGTGGTGCCGACATGTCTCTGGCCAGGCCGTTCGCGCCGGCAGAGTTGCTAGCCCAGGTTCGCTCGCTAATTCGCGTGAGGGAACGCAGTGAGCAGCTTGCTGTCAAAGCCGCCGACGCACAACGGACGAGCGTGAGGCTGCACGAAGCCAAGCAGCAGAGGGATCAAGAGCTGGAATTGGCTCGGCGCTTGCAGGAAAGCTTCCTGCCGCAATCGCTGCCGGCGCTGCCGGGTTTGCGCTTTGCCGTCAAGTACAAACCGTATGCGTCGGTTGGCGGCGATTTTTACGATGTCTTTCGGCTCGACGAGAAGCACATCGGCTTCTATATCGCCGACGCGATGGGCCACGGCGTGGCTTCGAGCTTATTGACGATCTTCGTCAAGAAAGGCGTGCGGGCCAAGGAGATTACCGGTAAGAGTTATCGCCTTGTGCCTCCCAATGAAGTGTTGGCAAGGCTCAATAGCGATCTGATTGACCAACAGATTCCCGACTTGCCGTTCATTATGATGGCGTACATGCTGTACAACGTCCACGACCGCACGATACAGTTCTCGCGGGCGGGTCATCCCTATCCGCTGTATATTCCGAAGGTCGGCAAGCCGGATTATTGGCAACTCGAAGGCAGCCTGCTCGGTGTGTTCGAGACGCACTATCGGCAACAGGTCCGCCAGCTGAATCCGGGCGACAAGTTGCTGCTCTACACCGATGGCATGGACGCCGCCTCGTTCGGCGATCAACCGGTTGGTATGTCGAGTTTGCTTGCCGCCGCAGAGACGCATCGGGCGCTGCCGGTGGAACAATGGATCGATCGGCTCGCATCCGACCTGTTCACGCAAACGCGGCAGAGCGACGACCTGACGCTAGTGGGAATGGAGTTGGTTGACTAGCCCGCAGCGCAAGTTTTGAAGTTGCGCATTTGTCGATATCTCAGGAGCTGACGACAATAAGGATTCATCCGTAATGGTGTCAGAGCCACGAAGAAGTAAGTGGTCCGAGTTCTACTTTGAACGGCTAGGTTTGTCCGATCCATTGAATGGTGGCACAGACATTCTTGTATGTGTTTGCGGTTTACACAGACAAGAATGTCTGTGCCACCAATGCGACAAATCCAACCGTGTGAAGTATAGCAAGCGCGGTCTGTTCAAACCACTTACTTCGTGCGTGGCTCTGACACCATTGTAGACAGCCAAATTCCGAATGTGGTTGACATGGAACACGATCAACGCTTCAAGACATTGCTGCGAACTTTTTTCGCTGACTTCCTGCGGCTCTTTTTCGCGCAGTGGGCGGCGCGGTTTGATCTGTCGCGCATCGAATGGCTCGACAAGGAGGTCGTGGCCGGTTCGCCGGAATCGCCGGTGCATGTCACCGATTTGCTGGCCCGTGTGCATGCGTTGCGCCCGGTGGAAGGTATTCATTCGGCGAACGACGAATCGTGGCTGATACTGGTGCATACCGAGATTGATTCGGGCGATTCAGCAACTCGGATTCGGGAAAAGATGCCGGAATATTATTGGCAGCTTCGCGCGACGTATGGGATGCCGGTGCTGCCGATCGTACTTTTTCTGCAAATGAATCTGGACGGAGTGGGCGAGGATGTCGTCATCGAGCGGTTTTGGGAAATGGAAGTCAACGCGTTTCGTTTTCTTCGCGTCGGCCTTCTGGGATTGGATGCTGTAGAATATGTTCAGGGCGACAATTGGCTCGGCGTTGCTCTGTCGGCATTGATGAAGATTCCGCCCGAACGAGTTGCCTGGCTCGGAGCCGAGGCGTTGCGGCGTTTGTGCGGAGCGCCGCTCCCATTTACGGATCGCTATTTGTTGGCGGAATGCGTGCAAGCCTACTTGCCTCTGAAGGCACCAGAGCAGGCGGCGTTTCAAAAGTTATTGGAGTCGGAGCCCTATACGGAGGTACGAGCGATGAACCAGACGGTATTTGAAAAAGGAATCGAAAAAGGAATCGAGCGGGGTATCGAACGCGGCAAGTTGCTTGGACAGCAGGAAATGGCGCTTTCGATGTTTCGCGAAAAATTCGGAGTAACTCCCGAGCCATTGCGCGAACATGTCGCGCACCTTCCAGAGCACGAGTTACGAGCGTTGATCGTCCGCCTAATCAACGCGAACTCGCCCGATCAACTTGGATTAACGATGTCAGCGAATTGATCAACCAAGTGATTTCGCCCGAGCATATTGGCTTGGCCGATGTGACAACGTGATCGGTGGTCCGCGCAACAGGGCCGCCAATTTCCCTGAACGAAAAAGGACATCCCATGCCGAAATCGATCCCCGTTGCCGTCATCACCAATCGCGATGGTACGCATCTCGAACAATGGTTACCGTCGCTTGCTGAGATCGAAGAGGTCGAGCATGTCTCGCTCGTCGATCCGTCGGGCGCGTTTGTCGATCTCGCGCGCAAGTCGCTCGGCAAGCGCTTGCGCGGCGTGCACAAGACCCCCCCGGAGATGTATAAGCAAGCGAGGCCCGCGCTGGCGGTCGTCAGCCTTGAACCGCGGCTCTGTCCTGCTGCCATTGATGCCGCGCTTGACGCGGGGTGCCATGTGCTCTCCGAAAAGCCGGGCTGCGTACGAGCCGAGGATTTTCAGCCGCTCGTGCGCAAAGCAGCGATGCAGCACAAACATCTGATGATGGTGATGGCGAACCGCTCGCATGCGCCGGTGCAAGAAGCTCGCCGACTGATTCGCAAGGGGATTTTGGGCCGCATTTACGGCATCGAGATCCACATCGTTGCCGATCAGACTCGGCTCACTCGCAAGGAATACCGCGAAACTTGGCAGTGCATACGGCAACGTGGCGGCGGCGGGCATCTCGCCTGGTTCGGCATCATGTGGCTTGACATGGCGACCTACGTCACCGGCCTGCGCGTCGAAGCTGTCGCGGGTTTCACCGGAGTTGTCGGCGGGCAACCGATCGACGTCGAGGACGCAGCGGTCATGTCGCTCAAGTTCAACAATCGCTGTTTCGGCACCATGACTTCCGCGTACTACCTCGATCGCGGCGTGCAATCGCACATCCAACTCTGGGGCGAACACGGCTGGATGAAACTCGCTACCGTCGAAGAGCAACCGCTTCAATATTACACCACGCGCGGCACCAAAGAACCACGCGTACAGGAATACACCTATGCCCCAGGCGGTCGAGGCTACACGCCATATCTGCGTTCCGCCGTCCGCGCCTGCTGCGGCCTGGAAGACCCGCCAATGAACGGCGACGAATGCCTGGCCCTCGTGCGTACGGTGTATGGCTTCTACCAGGCGGCACAGAACGAGCGCGTGCAGCGGGTGACGTGAACGATTCCATAACGCCGTGCATGATGGTTACGATTAGAAAGCCTATCCCCACAACTCCAGCGCTGGGGCGGCGTCGCAGATTTGCCAGGGGCGGTCGATCGCGGTCGTCACTTGGGATGCGGGATCGACGCCGAGGGCGTGATAGATCGTCGCTGCGAATTGGTTCGGTGTGATGCGCCCATCTCGGACGTAGGCCCCGATGCGGTCGCTTGATCCGATCACGCGCCCGGTCGGGATGCCAGCGCCTGCCAGCAGAATCGTGAACACAAAGGGCCAATGTTCCCGCCCGGCGTTGGACTTCGTGACCTGTGGGCTGCGGCCAAACTCACCCATCACGATCACCAGCGTATCGTCTAACAACCCACGCGATTCCATGTCGTCAAGAAGCGCGGACACGGCTTGATCGGTCGGCGGCAGCAGCTGATTCTTCAGCGCGTTGAAGTTGTCACTGTGGGTATCCCAACCCGCTTCGAGAATGCGAATCCAGTTCACATGGACGAGCTGCACGCCCGCTTCGATGAGGCGGCGACCGAGCAGTATCGATTGGCCGAACAGGTTGCGCCCGTAGAGATCGCGCACGCGGTCAGGCTCGGCGCTCATGTCAAACGCTCGCTGCGTATGCCCGGAACTGAGTACGCTGTATGCACGCTGATAGAACTGGTCGAGCGTTCGCCCCTCGCCAATTTGACCGAGATGCCTTTGTTGTTGGCTAACGGCCGCGAGCAGGCTTTGGCGGTCTTGCATGCGCTGCGTGCCCAACGTCGGCACGAGACCGAGGTCAGCCGGAGCGAATTCGTCGCTATTGGGATTCCCGCGCGGCACCAACGGATCGTACCGTCCGCCGAGAAATCCCGCATGTTGGCCAGCGCGGATTGGGCCATTGACGGCAATGTAATCAGGAACCGTGACGAACGCCGGCACGGCCCGGTCGCGGCGATTGCCGATCGCCGTCAACGCCGCACCGATGTGCGGATGATCGTCGCGCGACAGATTTTCGCTCAACCCGCTGGCACGCGGATACTCGTGCCCTGTCATCATCCAATAGCAACCGCTCGGATGGTTTGTGTCGCGATGGCTGAGACTGCGAACGATGGCGTATTTGTTTGCACGGTCCGCCAGCATCGGCAAATGTTCGCAGACCTGGATGCCGGGGACCGATGTCTGAATCGGGCTGAACTCGCCGCGAATTTCTTCGGGCGCGTTGGGCTTCATGTCGAAGGTGTCGTGATGCGACATGCCGCCGGAGAGGAAAATGACGAGGCACGACTTCGCCCGCCCGAACGTTCGAGGCCGCGGCGCGTCGGCTGCAGCTGCTGATGCGCGTTCCTGAAGAAGGCCCGGCAGCGTCAGGCCGAGCACGCCCAACCCACCCGCGCGGAGGAGTTCCCGCCGAGTGACGCTCTGGCAGTTCTGCGATTTCGGACCATTGATGGTAAGCATGCGCCGGCCCCCTCTCTTCATTACGTGTTCTTTAACTTTGTGAATGTATCCTATCACTACTTCAGGCACGGCGAGAAGCTTTTTTTCGAGAAACCGATTCGGCGCTTCACTATACATGATTCTCGGTCCCAAACTCGCAGCAATCCCAATTGTGGATTTTTCGCACATCGCACTTCGTACTTCGTATTCCAGCATCCAGCGAGACCAGCGCCAATTGCCGTAAACTCGTATAATCTCCGTACTGCTATGCGCCCGCTTGATCCACTATTCCCTCCATTGGTACTCACACATGACCTGGCGTTTTGCGCTTTTTTTCCTCGCGTTTTCTTTCACAGGCTCTGCATATGGACAAGCCAACATCGGCTTTCGCACCGATGGCACGGGGCGCTATCTCGACGCCAAGCCGCCGACCCAGTGGGGGCCGAACAAAAACGTCGTTTGGAATATCAAGCTCACGCAGAGCAACGCCATCCCCGTCATTCTCGGCGATAAGCTCTTCACCTGTGCCGAGCCGTGTGTGCTGATTTGCGTCAACAAAGCCGACGGCAAGATTCTTTGGCAAGGCGAATCGAGCTACAAGGAACTTGTGCTCAGCGACAAAGAGAAAGAGCAATTTGAGAGCGAACGCAAAATCGCCGACGGCCTGAGCAAACAGCAATCGGTAATCAACAAAGAAGCTGACGCCATCCGTAAGCTGCTCAAAACTGAGAAAGCGACGAAGGAAGACGCCGAGAAAAAGCTCGATGCTCTCAAGCCACAAACCGAAAAAATCAAAGCCGAGCGTGCGAAGCTCACCACGCTCAACCGCTATCTCGAACCCGGCAAAGGTGCGGGCGGATACCACGGCACGGGCGGATACAGTTCGGCCACACCTGTCACCGATGGCAAACGCATCTACGTCATCTTTGGCAACGGCCTGGCGGCGTGTTACGATCTCGACGGCAAGCGGCTCTGGCTCAAACTCATCGAGCACCCGACCGTCGCATACGGACACGGCGCTTCGCCCGTCCTCGTCAAGGACAAGCTGCTCGTCCATTTCTCCGACCTCGTCGCTCTCAACACCGCCGACGGCAGCGAAGCCTGGCGCGCGAAGATCGAGCCGAACCACGGCACCGCCATGCCGACGCGCATCGGTGGCGAGGACGTCGTCATCCATCCGCAGGGCATGGTCGTTCGCGTCGCCGATGGCGCGATCCTCGCCAAAGGCCTCGGCTCGACCGGACCGAACTCGCCGCTCATCCAGGACGGCAAGGTCTTCTTCGTCGCCGGCCAACTGCGCGGCTACAACCTGCCGACCACTGCCGACTTCCCCGCCAAATGGGAACCGCTCTGGAAAAGCACCAACCTCAAAGGCGGCGGCTATTGGTTTCCCTCGCCGATCTTCCACGACGGACTAATCTACGGACTCAGCGCCAGTTCCATCTTTTCCGTAGCTGATGCCCAGACTGGCAAACTCGTCTACGATCAACGCCTCGAGTTCGGCGGCGGAGAGTCATACCCCAGCATCACCCTTGCCGGCAAGTACCTCTACGTCAGCAGCGACAACGGCACGACGATCATCCTCGAACCAGGCCGCGAGCACAAGGAAATCGCCCGCAACAGCCTGGAAACCTTTCGCAGTTCGCTTGTCTTCGAAGGCCGGCGAATGTACGTGCGAACCACGAAGGGGCTATGGTGCATCGGAGAGTGAAGTGTGTGCGACAAGCAAAATGTGGTGTTCGACAATATTGAGCGTTAGTCGCACAGCAACCGCCTCATCACATCGCTGGCCGCTGGACGGATTGCGAAGTGGTTTGATCCGCGCGACCGCTGGGAAATGAAATACAATGATGGAATGGGACCACTCAAGGCCCGGCTCCTTTTGAAAACTAAAAAGGCAGAATTCGTATGGGAAGAATATTCGAGAAGCGCAAACACTCAATCTTCAAAACCGCCGCTCAGAACTCAAAGCTCTATTCCAAGTACAGCAAACAATTGTACATGGCGGCCAAGAATGGCGTGCCTGACCCGGAAGCCAATCCGGTTCTGCGCGCCTTCGTCGAGAAAGCCAAGCGTGAAAATGTTCCGAGCCATGTCATTGAAAAGGCGATTCAGAAAGCCGCTGGCACGGGGGGCGAGGACTTCCAACCGGCGCGTTATGAGGGGTTTGGTCCCGGTGGCGCGTTAGTCATTGTCGATTGCTTGACCGACAACAATACACGTACCATCTCCGATATTCGCAGTTGTTTCAACAAGACTGGGTCCAAATTGGCCGGCAATGGATCCGTTGTGATGTCTTTTGATCACTTGGCGATACTTTCTTTCAAGGGTGACAATGAGGAGAAAGTGCTAGAGGCCATGTTCGCTGCCGACGTCGCCATCGAAGATGTCGAAAGCAAGGATGGCACCATTACGATCTTCGCCCCTCCCGCCGAGTTCTACAAAGCCAAAACGGTCTTGCTCGAGGCGTTCCCAGGCGTTGAGCTGGAACACCAGGAAATCACTTTCCTTCCGCAGGCAAGCAAGATGCTCATTGGGGAAGACTTGGCCTCGTTCGAGAGATTATTGGGCATGCTAAACGATTGCGATGACGTGCAGGAAATCTACCACAATGTTGCCCTTCCCAGCTAACCCACGTTCAGGTAGACCCGCGCCAACCGTGCTCGGCCGAATGGGAGCGGGCCAGGCGATCGAGCAGAGCCAAGAAATAGGCCGACAAGATTTCGGAAAAAATCCCAATTTGGTCTACAACGTTACAATGTTGATGCGCCCATCAAAAGTCGATTTTCCGTCGGAGGCTGAAGCGTAAGCGAGGCATTCAGGCCGCCTCGCTTACGCTTCAGCCTCGGAAATCGACTTTTGAGGGTAGCGTCAATGTTGTGCTCACTGGCCTGTGTCAATAGAAATCGTCACGGCGTGTTTTCGTTGGCAGTGTCGCTGTTGCACGAAGTCGTGCGCCGTCAATTTGCTGAGGGATCGAGAAAAAACGCGCCGCCGAAAACGTATACTTCGAGTGGATGAATTTGTCCGGTCAGAGCCTGAGTGCCAGCAAAGGGCCGTTGCGTGCCCTTCGCTGGCGCTCAGGCTCTGAAAATGCGACAATCTCAACCGCTCGAAGTATAGAAGACGTCCGCTCTCTTGGAGCTTTCCTATGCCAAGTAACGCGATTCATTTCCCCACTTCCGCGACGTAGATGGCATAGTCGCCGTCGCGGTTGGTAATCCACGCGAGGCGACGGGAATCGGGCGACCAGGTGGCCCAGTTGTCGTTACTGGGATGGGTGGTGACGTTGCGCTGATTGGTGCCATCGGAGTTCATGAGATAGATTTCGTAGTTGCCATCGCGATTGGTAGTAAAGGCGATGGTCTTGCCATCGGGCGACCAACTTGGCCAATAGTCCATGCGTGGATGATCGGTCAAGCGTTTTTGTTCGCTGCCGTCGGCGTTCATGACCCAGATGTCGAGGTTGCCGGCTCGCACGCTGGTGAAGGCGATGCGTTTGCCGTCGGGCGACCAGGTCGGGCTGTTGCCGATGGCGAGATCGGTCGTGAGAGCCTTTTGGTTTTTGCCGTCGGCATCCATGAGCCAAATGTCTTGATTCTTGTTGCGTGTGCTGGTCCAGAGGAGCTTCGTGCCGTCGCGGGAGAAGCGTGGCGACTCCTCGAACGTGCCTTTGTGAGGAAGCAGGTTCTTCTGCCCGCTGCCGTCGGCGTTCATGATATCGAGTTGCAGCTTGCCGTCGGTGCCTTGCAGGATGTCGTAAACGAAGATGATGTGTTTCGAATCAGGCGACCAATGGCCATCGAAGTGCGGCGTGTTGGCCTTGGGCAGCAGCTGCGTCAGTTCGCTGCCGTCGATGTTCATGGTCCAAAGGCCCATCGTGCCGGCGTGAATGCGCGTGAAGAGGAACTTTTTGCCATCGGGCGACCATTGCAGGTGCTGCATGAACCCGGGCAGTTTGAGCAACCGCTGTGCCTTGGGCGCGATCGGCTGGCCATCGGTACCGCCAGCGAATGCAAGCAGCGCCACTATGAAAAGCCCGAAGCCCAGTTGACGTAAATTGCGGTAGAGGATTGATTGGCTCATCGACAGCCTTTAGGCATTGGGATTCAGTTTTCTTGTTGATGAATACGAATATGCCGAGAGAGCCGCGAGGGCCAGGTGTGACTGTTGCATTGAAAGTAAAAAAAGCGAAGTGCTAAGAGCGAAGTGCGAAGGGTATTCGCATTCTGGCTCTTCGCGTTATTGTGTGGGTGAATTTTACTCACGGACCTTGCATTGACCCAGGAAAAAATGAGGCGGAATGCGTTTTTCTTCTTTTGGAAAACCTGCCACAATAAGGTGATGCAAAATCTCCACCATCTTCGCGACACCTACCG
>SIAQ01000108.1 GCA_009697105.1 Gemmataceae bacterium
GAAAAGAAAGCGCAGGCACCCAGTCTGCGCGCGCTTGCCCAGCTACCTTAAATATTAAGGAAGACCTGCGGAGACCGCGCTGAGGTGATCCTAACACAGGCTGATCGATACGCAAAGTCAGTTGTGAAAGATTTTGGATGTCGATCATGCCAAAAGGGATGATCGAGATGAGCGACATCCAACTTAGGTTACGAGCCACCTCACGCTGGGCGAGCGGAGCAAACGCGCCGTGCTTTTCGGATGGCAGACGCAAGACGGACCGATCGGGCATCGCGGTCACTGGGCCGTTTGAGAAAACACTAGACAAAAAACATAGTCGCTTCCGGGTCTGAGGCTTGTCGGCGACATGATGTGCGAAACGTCGTAAAAAGAACTGCTGTGATGAACTTCTCTAGCGAGGACTGTGCAATGACCGGTCGCGAGATCATCCAACGATTACACGATGGGAAGCGGGTCTTCAGCCTCGCCACCGTCAATCCGTCGCCGCTTTGGCCTAACCTCGTCAAACAGATTGGCGTCGATTTCGTCTTCGTCGATACCGAGCACACGCCGATCGATCGGCAAACACTGTCGTGGATCTGCCAAACCTATTCGGCAATGGGCATCCCGCCAGTCGTGCGGCTGCCGTGCAATGATCCGTATGAAGCGTGCAAGGCGCTCGATGGCGGCGCGGGCGGGATCATCGGGCCTTATGTCGAAACGCCGGAGCAGGTTCGCGGCCTCGTCGGCGCGGTCAAATGGCGGCCACTGAAAGGCCGACGCCTGGACGACGCCCTGCGCGACCCGGCAACGCTTGAGCCGGAGTTGCGGGAGTACCTGGAGAAGCGCAACCACGACAAGATTCTGATCGTCAACATCGAGAGCGTGCCGGCCATCGAGAATCTGCACGCGATTTGCTCGGTGTCCGGACTCGATGCGGTGCTGATCGGGCCACACGATCTTTCGTGCAGCCTGGGCATCCCCGAGCAATACAGCCACCCGCGTTTTGACGAGGCGGTTCGCACGATCTTCCGCATCGCCCGCGAGCATGGCGTCGGCGCCGGCGTGCACTTTTGGCTCGGCCTGGAACAGGAAATCACCTGGGCGAAGGCCGGCGGGAACCTCGTGATGCACGCCTCCGACGTGGCCGCGTTTTCTCGCACGATGAAGAGCGAGGTCGAGCACCTGCGTGGGGCGTTGGGTGATTGACAGTGGAGGCTTAGCGTGTTAATGTACTATTCATCCGATGAATGAGAGGTGTTTATGCCGGCAATTGAGACACGCAATCTGAATACGCCGCTTCCGTTGGAACCTGGCGATCGCCTCACACGCGCCGAATTCGAGCGACGATACGACGCGATGCCGAACGTCAAAAAAGCGGAACTAATCGAAGGAGTCGTGTATATGCCCTCACCCGTTCGAATTCGTCGTCACGGGGATCCCCACTATCGCACTATTTGTTGGTTGGGACACTACAGCACCTACACACCGTTCTTGATTGGAGCCGACAACGCCACGGCGCGCCTCGACCTCAATAATGAGCCCCAACCCGATGCGATGTTATTGATCGATCCCGAACTCGGCGGGCAAGCCAAGATTAGTCTCGACGATTACGTTGAATTCGCACCGGAATGGGTTGGTGAAATATCGGGAAGTAGCGCCAGTTTCGACCTTCACACTAAACTCATCGTTTATCGCCGCAATGGCGTTCGCGAGTATTTCGTCTGGCGCGTGCTCGATCAGCAAATCGACTGGTTCACGCTTCACGACGGCGAGTTCGTTTTGCTGCAACCGGATGCCGATGGTGTCCTCAAGAGCCGCGTGTTTCCCGGTCTTTGGCTCGACGCCGCCGCGATGCTCCGTGGCGACATGCCGCGCGTGTTGGATGTGGTTCGGCTCGGGCTAGCGTCGCCGGAGCATGCGGCATTTTTGAGCAAGTACAAATAATCCGCGACCCCGAAGGAATCCACGCGTGTCGCAAACTCCCATCTCTCCGACGCCAATTCCGCTCACAAACACGGGCCGTTGGATTATCCTCGTCTGCGCATTTTTCGGCTGGTTCTTCTGCGGCTTTCACATGCAGATCACGCAACTCACCGGTCAGCCGGCGGCGATCGACCTGCTCGGGCAATCCGGGGTGATCGATCCCCAGCTACACAAAGCCTACGTCAAGCTCGCTAAAAATAAGACGATATCCAGCGCCGAGAAAACGCAGCTCGATGCCTGGAACTCGGCCATAGGCCGATGGTTCGCCTGGCATCAATGTGCGTTCCTGTTCGGCGGGGCGGCGGGCGGACTTGGGTTCGGCTGGCTGGGCGACCGGTTCGGACGCTCCAAGGCGATGGCGGGCTCTATCTTCATCTATTCTTCGATGGCCGCGGCCGCCTCGCAAGCGCAGACCCCAGAGCAACTTTGGCTGCTCTGGTTTCTCGCTTGCACCGGCGTCGGCGGTATGTGGCCTAACGGCGTCGCCCTGGTCTCCGAAGCCTGGTCCGGGATGTCGCGGCCGGCTCTCGCCGGCGCCATCGGCACGGCGGCCAACATCGGCATCTTCGTCTTCGCCTCGTATGCGCGGCGACGCGAGATCACGCCGGACGATTGGCGGTTCGCCTACCTCATCGGCGCCGGCCCCGTCATCCTCGGCTTCATCGTCCTCGCAATCGTGCCCGAATCGCCCAAATGGCTCGCCGCCCAGGCCAACCAATTGACCGCCGCCAAGGACGACGCCTCCACATTCGGCGTGTTTCAACCGGCGCTGCTCGGCGTCACGCTCGTGGCGATCGTGCTCGCCACTGTGCCAATCGTTGGAGGTTGGGGCACCGCGAACTGGATGAACCCGTGGGCCGACGTCACCGGTGCCGCGCTCGATCCACCCGACTACGGTTTGAAGGCCCGCGTCAATCAGGCCCGTGCGATCACCGGCAGCGTGGGCAGCCTGCTCGGCGGTTGGATCGCGCACTTGCTCGGTCGCCGGCTGACCTACTTCCTCGTAAGCCTGCTATCGCTCCTCATCGCGCAGTATATGTTTTGGTTTCTGATCCCGACCGATGCGACATTCTTTATCTGGGTTGCGATTCTCGGCTTCGTCAGCGGCGTCTACTTCGGCTGGCTGCCGTTCTGCCTGCCCGAGCTCTTCCCGACACGCCATCGCGCGACTGGGGCCGGCGTCGGCTTCAACTTTGGCCGCATCGTCACGGCGTGCTTGCTTTTCGTCGCCGGCGCGATCATGACCTACTTCGAGCGCGATTACGCCCGCATCGGTAGGCTGACGAGTTTGCTGTTCATCCTGGGCATGGTCTTCATTTGGTTCGTGCCCGATACGAGCAAGAAAGAGTTGGCGGATTGACGGGCGCTAAGGATTGGGAACGGAGGAGCCGCGTGCAGGGGCACGGAGAATATGAGTGTCCGGGACGCGGAATTACAGCCGATCAGTTCTTGCCTGCCACGGATTGTTTCATTGCTTTGCGAACTTCCGTGATCGATGCTGCGTGTTTCGCAATTTCAAAGATACGATCCAACTCTGCGAGATCGGTGATCCGATCGATCAACGCATCGTCCTGTGAAGTCACCTTGCCGAACCGTAGCTCGATCGCGGTATGAATGCGGCCCCGTAATTTGCCGCGTTGCTCGCCGCGTTGCTCGCCGCGTTGCTCGCCGCGTTGCTCGCCGCGTTGCTCGCCCAGCTTCTCGCCTCTTTCCATTCCACGCTTTTCCGCGCGACGTTCGATTCCCGTGACAAATGGCATTACTTTCTCCTTTTCGATTTTTTCGACTTCCCCATCTACTTTTTCGTCCAATTCCGCTGGCAGCCTCATTATCCAGTCTATCAGGCGGAATAACTGCCGCACTTGATCCGCGCTAAATCCTCGTTCGTACAGATTCCGAATGAAGCGCATCTTCCACACGAATCTTGTTTCGGGATCGTGCTTCGTCGCTTGCGTTTTGAGATGGGCCAAGATCACCGATGCAAATGGATTCGTGCTCGCCTCCAGCTCGTCGATACGATTCGCGAAGTCGAGCAGTTTCACTGTTTGCATCGTCAATTTCAGGCTGCTGCCCAGCAGCGTTTCCTCGTGTTCCGTCGGACGCCAATTCGCACGATCCTCTGCCAAGATTGCGAAGCTCGCTATCGATGCCCCATATGCAAGCCGCAGCACACAGCGATAATCCATCATTCGGCCCGGGAAGTTCTTCTCCTGCTGGGATTGCACCTCCATGTGGATGAAAATCTTCGCCTCGGCCCCGTTGCGGAGCCAGGCTTGATACAAACGATCCACATGACGCTTGCCCGTTTTTGATTTCGGCAGGATCTTTCGCAATTCGCCATCGAGTGCACGATAGCCGCGCTGCCAATCCATTTTTTCGTCGACCGCAGGCAGACAAAGGGCGAAAAACGACGGCAGCAGCACATCCAGTCCTTCCTTCCACGGTCCGTCCGATTCGTCGTTCATGGCGGTTCCAATGAAAAAGCCTCATGTGGTTGCCTACCGTCGCTTACGCTTCCGGCTCTGGGGCCTACCGACGAATTACCGCACCCCATCGCGATAGCCGCGAATCAACGGCTCCGGGTCGATGACGTCGGGGAAGCCGTCGCCGTCGGTGTCGCGCAAGAATTCGAGGTCGAGGCCGTAGGACTGGCGGAGGTTCACACCCGCGAACGAGGTGATGCGTTCGCCGCGGATGTTGCGGATTGGGCCTTCGATGCGGACGGGAGTGCGGTAGAGCCATTCGATGTTGAAGCGCTCAATGCCGGTGTTCATGCCCTGGACCTTGAAGTTGTCGTCGATTTTCCCATCGCTGTTAATGTCGCACGGGAGTTGATCGGTCTGATAGAGGACCAGGCTATTGAGGAAAGCGATAACCTGATTCCGCTCAACGTCCGTAAGCTTGGCGTATTTCAGTCGTGACTCGAGAGCCTCGCCGCCGTGACGCCGCGTGACGCTGTCGAGATCGAGGTTGGCGCCGTCATGGCCGTAGGGTGCGGTATGGCCGACGCCCCAAAGCGGCGCAGTGCGCCACTTCTTGACGATGCTGCCATCGTATTGCATCTGGTAGAAATCCTCGCCGACGTCGTGATACTTGAAATCGCTGTAGATGCCCTGGACTGTATAGGCGCCGCGTTTGGGCACGTTGCGCTCGCCATTCTTATCCTTGACCTTGTTCGTCAGGTTGACGACTTTGCCTTCGAGGCGTTCGGTCTTGTCGTTGTAGGCGACGGCGAGATCGAAGAATCGGCGATCACCATCAAAGCGCTGCGTGTAGTCCTTGGCGTTCGGATTGCCGGGCAGCAGCTGCCAATCGGGCACGTGGCAGGTCGCACAGCCGATTTGCTGGAACAGCTTTTCGCCGGCCCGTACTTCCGAAGTAAGTCGACCACGAGCGGGCGACGGATGGTTGAGGAAATGCCATTCGGCGACGTCGAGATCACCTTCGGAGATTTCCTCGCTGTAGCCGTCGCGATCAGGGTCATCGAGGCTGATGCCGGGCAGACCGGTCTTGGTCGGGGCGCGAACGCCGCCGCGATCCTTCGCCGCCGCCGTGATGAATTGCTGAGCGCCGGGATTGGAGATAAGGGCGTGAGCATCGCGCTTCGGGCTGGTGTAGGTCGTGGGATCATGGGATTGCAAACCGGAGTGAATTTCGAACGGCGCGGTCGTGAATGAACGCAGTGTCGTCGAGACCGGCGGGCGGAAGGGCATATACAAGTTGCCCCAACCGAACACCTGGACTTCGATCTGGTAGCCCGCAACTTCGGGATGCTGCATATTGCGAGCATAGGCGATGCGTTGGCCGTTCTTGTCGACGTAGATCGGATAAATGATCGCGTTCAAGCTCGGCATGCCATGCGCGTTTTCCTCGAATGAGCCGAGATCGATGGCGACGCGATTCGGATCGCCTTCGGGCAGGTTGTGGATGATGAGCCGTTTGCCCTTGGCTTCTTCCTTGGAAATCCAGCTATCGCGATTGGTGTCGGCGATGGCGTAGGCCTGGAGTCGGATTTGCAGGCCGATCATCTCGACGAGACCGCCGCCGAACATGTGGGGCGTATTGCGGCCTGTGGCGCCGTTTTTGGCGATGGTCATGCCGGCGCCGGCGTCACGGTACGGGACGTTATGGCACGAGCCACACGAGTTGGTGTGCGAGCGGTCCATCATTTTGGTGGCGCCGTCGGGCAGGAGGACGCCCTCGATTTTGCCGTTATCGCCGTAGACGCCGTCGCGTTCGCGGAAGTTGCGTTGCGAGAGTGCCTTGCCCCACATGTAGCCGAGCCAGGGATCGACTTCCTGGAGGTACATCGATCCGCCTTCCTGCGAGGGGTCGGTGGTGTGGACAACACGGATGCGCGGTATCTTGATAGATAGCCCGGACAGATCACGTGGCACGTCGATCGGGTTGTCGAGCGAGCTGCCGGGGCGTTCGGTTTGCTGGGCGTGGGCGAGCCATTGATGGGTTGCGAATACGCTGGCGAGAATGCCAAGCACGAAACCCGCGATGATCCAGCCGATATTTTTACGCATGGTGATGCACCTTATAGTTTACGTTTAGCGATCGTGAAATAATGCGCCTTCGCCGGAAATTACACGAGCGCTAAACGTAAACGCCTTCCCGATTCACACTTTGTTATTATAATACCTGTTCCCGAATTAACGACATTCCATCGAGAGAAGGATATTCCGCAATGGTTGAACGCACGATTGAACTTCGCCGACGCCGATCCCGCACCGCGAAGATGACCAAACTCAAAGGCAAATTAGCCAAGGCCAAGACGCCTGGCGAGAAGGATACCCTCTTGAAGAAGATTCATCGCATCAGCCCGTGGTGGCAGCAGCCGTCGGTACCCGCGAAGTAACGATTCTCCCGCTTGTGGCTTAGCGCTCCGCGCATCCCAAGCGAGCGCTAAGCCGCAAGCGGAATACTCGAGCGCCCATCATTTCGGCGATGCGCTGCCGGCCTTCGATTGTGGCAGGTGCAGTTCCATCTCGTAGATCAACCAATTCGACGTGCCGAAAAACACTCGGCCGTCGATCGCGCGCGTCACGCAGCGAGGGCAGTCGCCGACGATGCCGAAATCGACTTGGCCGATCTCTTTGCCCGTATCGAGATTCCAGATACACGCCGTCAAATCGTCGCTCGTCGTCAGCACGGAAGTCGCATCGATCACGAGCAACGACGTCACCCAATTCTTATGGCCCACAATCGTGCGAACGCACTTCGCCTTGGCCCAATCCCAGACCTTGACACTGCGATCCTGGCTACCGGTGATGAGCGCCTTGCCGTCGGCGGAGAACGCCAGGCACGCGACCGCCTTCGTGTGGCCTTCGAGCACGATGATGTCGCGGTCAGCGTCCAGTTTACCTGCCTTGATCGGCCAAAGGCGCACCGTTGCATCACTGCTCGCCGATGCCAGCCAGCGATCATCCGGCGAGACGGCGATGGCGTTGACGCCCTCGGCATGGCCTTCCAACGTTGCGATCAAGCTGCCGTCGATCGCGCTCCAGGTTTTGATGGTCCGATCCTCGGAAGCGGAAATCAGCCAGCTCGACTTCGCACTGTAAGCGAGGCCCGTAATCATCCCTTTGTGTTTTGTGGTCACGGCGATCGAGCGACCGTTATCCGGCGGCGTGTGGCGAAGGGAGCCGTCCGCACACGCGAGCAGCCACGATTTACCGTCGCGCGAACTTGCTAACGCTGTGACCGTTGTCGGCAGTCCGCCGACCGTGTCTTCGAGTCGCCCATTGCCCCAGATATGAACCATCGGCTCGGCGCTGGCGGAATAGACGTGACCCATCGGCCCGACTATGATCGAGTTCACGGTGCTTCGATGCCCGCCCCGCGTTGAGAGGTGTTTGCCGTTGGCGATGTCGAATTCGTCGTATCGATTCGGTCCGCCGCCGATCTGTATCTCGTTAACGACAATGCGCACGGCTGGTCTTCCGCGATAGGGAACGAGATGCGACCAGCGGCGTTTCTTCGTGTCCACATCGAACGCAACCAGCTTGGCGGCGGCGGGGTCGTCCGCGGCGGCGTCGGGTTTCAGCCAATTGACGATCACGGTTTTGCCGTCGTCGGAGATCGCGAGACTGGTGACGAATCGTTCGCCGTCCTCCTTGTCCGGACGGAAGGCCGCGATTTCTTTGCCGGTCGCGAAGTCGAACACTCGGACAGGCCCTTGAAAATCACCGACGGCAACGTGCGAACCGTTCAGTGCCATGGCCACAAGCGTCGGCTGACTCCGCTCTTTGGCAAAGGCGAAATCACACAGCACTTTGGCGGCGTCGGCGTCCCAGAGCCGAACCGCCCCACCGTCGTAGGCCGCGAGAAATTGGCCCGGCTTCGTCGTCGCCGCCAGGGCAAGCACATGAGCCGGGTTGGCGGTTTTGTACGTTGTCGTCACCTTGCCTGTTTTCACGTTCCAGCGCTGGAGGTCCTCGAAGGCGCCAGCGATAACGGATTCGCCGTCGACCGCCAGCAGGATTACCGACGCCGGCGCGGTCTTCGTTAGCGTGAAATGGCGGACCTGCCCCGTGACCATGTCGAAAATCGCGAGGTACGATCGCGGCATATCCTCCTTTTCGATATTCGTTAGGCCCGCCAACGCCGCTAACTTGCCGTTCGGGCTGAGCGAAATTGCGTGAACCGATTTCCCAGCCAGGTCGATCTCGCGCGGCCAGGTTTTTTTCGCCACGTCCCACACGTGCAGTCGGCCACGCAGGATCGGCTTGCTTTCCTCCCCCGTGCTAAGTTCCTCATAATAAACAGCGAATCCGCCGTCGGGCGAAAATACCGATGTCGATGCGAACGACGCCGGCAGCTCCGGCGAACCGTAGACACGCACGAGCCGAAGGTGCTCGTTCTTCTTGAACGCATCAAACCGTTTCGGCAACGCGCCGACATCCGTGCTTTCCGCCGAAACCGACGACCCGATAAGCGCAACGATAGCGAGGCTGAGAATTAATCGCATGGTACACAATCTTGAATTGAGATCCGAGCCTGAGCGCCAGCGAAGGGCCGCAGAGTGCCCTTCGCTGGCGCTCAGGCTCGGAAAATTTGTTGCAACGTCTTTCACTTTGCAATCTGAAATTTGCAATTTGAAATTAACTTACGGCGGCGAAACCGGGAACAACTCTTCGTACTCCGACGTGTCTTCCGCGCCGTTGTAGCGGGCGGGCACGATGGCCAGGTCGTCGTTCATCTCGTCCCTCGCGAAGATCTTGCGGAACTTGGTGATGAACCAGTTTTCGATAATGTGGCCAGTGAGCTGTTGCAGGTCCTTCACGTCGGACGCCGGCGCTTCGCGGACGAGGTAGCCGAGCGGGCGTTCCTTTTGCGATTTCGCCAGGCGAGCGCGGATGACCTTGGCGATCGCCTTCGCGCGTTCCTTGTCCTTGGCATCGGCAAGAGTAAAGCCTTCGTCGGGATCGGGCACGTGTTCGCTGTACGGTGCCTGGCCCGTCAGGATGCCGACATCGCGCGCGTCGAGTTTGCGTGCGAATTCCATCGTCGTCGGGATATGGCCCTTGGCGTTCGGCGCCGGACGTTGGCCCGCGATGAAGCTGAAGTTGAGCAGCTGAGCGCGTTGCATGAGCGGCGGGATGCCGCCCTTGAACGCTTCCAGCCACATGCCGCCCTTGCCTGGGATGCCGCTCGGCATGCAGCCCGACGCCGCCTGCAGCATTGGCACCCAGGTGTACTGATACGATTTGTCGCCTTCGAGATCGCATTTGAATGGCGCTTGCACGTAGAACAGCGCCTCGGTCTTTTCACGCACCGAGATCTGCGTGATCTTGAGCGGGTAGACGAGCTTCTCGCTCGTGAACGAGAACCGCGTCGGCGTCACTTCGCCGTTGAATGAACCATCTTTGTTACGCTTCATCTGGGCGGTGTCGATCTTCATCACCGTGAAGAGCCATTTCTTCTGGATGTAGTGATTGAGCGTAGCTTCATCGCCGGAGTAGGTATACTTGTTGTCTTTGAGCCATTTGAACAGGTCGTCCGCGTGGCCCGCTTCGATGATCTTGTAATCGAGCGAACCAACCGTGCCCGCTTCGAGAATCTTGATCGCCGGCTCGCGTTTTTCCCGCTCCGCCACTTGGCCTTTCGCCTGCCCGTTCGCAGCCTGTGCGACCGGAACAGGAGCCCCGGGGAAGAAAAAATCCGGCTGCGGCTCAATCAAAGGCAGCAGCTTGGAATCCGCGAAGGCACGCTGACGCATGATCGTGTAGACGGCGAGATGCTTGAAGAAATCGCGCGGCATCTCGTGCAGTTTCGGCTGCGAAGGCGTCGGGATAACCATGCCGAAATCGAGGGCGTTGCCTTCAAACTTCGGCTGAACGGTGAATGTCTCCGCCTTCTTTTCCGGGTCCCAGGTGATGAACACCTTTTGGGCGGGTTGTAAAATATCAGCGTTCTTGGCCGAGAAGTAGCAACAGGCAGCATGCGTCGTCGCGGGCAGGCACAGCGCCAGCACGGCAACGAGGGCTAACAATCGCAGTCTCATGCGAGGTCTCCTTTATGGGTGAAATTACTTATATAGCCCGCCATTTATGGCGGGTCTGTGAAAAACCCGCCATAAATGGCGGGCTATATGTTTCGATGCGTTTGCCGATCACGGCGGCGAAACGGGGAACAGTTCCTCGTACTCCGAGTTGTCTTCCGCGCCGTTGTAGCGGGCGGGCACGATCGACAGGTCATCGTTCATTTCATCCCGGCAGAAAATCTTGCGGAACTTCGTGATGAACCAGCTCTCGCTGAGATGGCCGGCGAGCTGTTGCAGGTTCTTCACATCCTCCGCCGGCGCGTGCCGAACGAGGTAGCCCAGCGGATGTTCCTTCTGCGATTTCGCCAATCGAGCGCGGATGACCTTGTAGATCGCTTCCGCGCGCTGCGGGTCTTTCAGGTCGGCCCGGCTAAAGCCTTCGTCGACGTTCGGCACGGTTTGGCTGTACGGCGCTTTGCCGGTCAGGATGCTGACGTCTTCCTTGCTCAGCTTGCGCGCCCATTCCATCGTCGTCGGGATATGGCCCTTGGCGTTCGGCGCCGGACGTTGGCCCGCGATGAAGCTGAAGTTGAGCAGTTGAGCGCGTTGCATGAGCGGCGGGATGCCACCCTTGAACGCCGCCAACCAATCGCCGCCCTTGCCCGGAATGCCGCTCGGCATGCAACCGGACGCGGCTTGCAGCATTGGCACCCAGGTGTACTGGTAGGAATTGTCGCCTTCAAGATCGCACTTGAACGGGGCCTGCACATAGAACAGGGCTTCGGTCTTCTCTCGCACGGAAATCTGCGTGATCTTGAGCGGATAGATCATCTTTTCGGTGGCGAAACGGAAGCGCGTCGGCGTCACTTCGCCGTCGAACGTGCCATCCTTGTTGCGCTTCATCTGGGCGGTGTCGATCTTCATCACCGTGAAGAGCCATTTTTTCTGCACATAGAAATTGAGCGTTCCCGCATCGCCGGAGTAGTGGTACTTGTTATCGGAAAGCCATTTGAACAGATCGTCGGCCCGGGTGGCTTCGATGATCTTGTAATCGAGCGAACCGACGACGCCGGCTTCGAGGACGACGACGGTCGACTTCTTCGCCGGCGCGTCTTCGTTTTCGCGAGAAGCCTTGTTGGCATCACGTGCGAACTCGCCGAGGGTTTCGCGCCGATTGTAGATCCTTGGCAGCAGCTCCGAGTTCGGGAATTGCCGTTGCTTCATGATCGAATAGATCGCAAGGTGTTTGAAGAAATCGCGCGGCATTTCGCTCAGCTTCGGCTGGCTGGGCGTCGGGATGACCATGCCGAAGTCGAGGGCGTTGCCTTCAAACTTCGGTTGCACGGTGAAGGTTTCGATCTTTTCATCGGGGTTCCAGGTGATGAACACCTTTTGTGCCGGCTGCAAGATGTCGGCGTTCTTTGCGGAAAAGTAACAGCACGCGGCTTGGCTTGCCGAGGGCGTCATTGCCGCGCAGGCAACGACCGCCGCGAAGGCGAGCAACCGCTTGGGAGAAGCAACAGCGAACATCGGAAAGTCCTCAAAGAAAAACGAAGCGAGACGGTACGGATATTCGACGATTCGAGGGCGTAAACGGATTGGGCAAATTGATGCATTCCGCTTGCGGCTTAGCGCTCGCGTGGCGTCTCTTGAGCGCTAAGCCGCAAGCGGAACACTTCAGTCGGTTATATCACACCCGCCCGCGTTACGCCAATGCGGAATTGGAATCTCGACGGCGTACCAGACGGTGGATACGTTGATTAGCTCGATACGCACGGCATGGTTGGCCGAACTTATCGTCGGCAACGGCACGAAAAACGGTTTGCCTGCCACGCTCGGAGCGATGATTCGGTAGTCGGCATTGCGATTGTCGATCAGCGTATACAGTTCGAGTTCCCGATCGGCGACACCCACGGCTTGGCCCAGGACATGCCAAATTCCGTCGATTTGTTCCAGACGCACATCGGCAAGGAACGCGTCCTTGCGGATTTCCATGGCGACTTCGCCCCATAGGCCGGCGTCTTCGCCCTCGCCGTGGATGATGACTTCGAGATGGTTGCGTGCCGCCATCACTGCGGTCGCATCGAAATCGAATTCGGTCCTCAGTTCGCTGACAAAACGTACGCCGTTCAGAGAAACCTGGCGCAATCCCGTCACGCCATCGCAGGTGATCCAGATGTGCTCGGTCTCATCGGCGCGGCCTGGGTAGCCGAACTTGCGTGTGAAGCGTGCCTCGCCCGTGGTTCCCGCCAAGCCCGCGTCATGCCACCGGGCAGGCATGATGATGCGCCGTGGCATAAAGGCGCCAGCGACCACCGGCTCGCATTCCCACGGCCCACGTAATCGGATGCGATGCGGGTACATTGTCAATTGTCCTTGGTCCGTGGTTCTTAGTCCTTGGCCGGGTACTAAAAATATTCTATCCAAGGACTAAGAACCACGGACTAAGGACCACTCATGGCAACACCGCTTTGGGCGTCTTCGGTTTACGGTAATCATCCCAGCGGTACTTTTCCGCATCGGGCAGGTAATGCCAGGGCGGCGTGAGTTGATGCTTTTTCGACAGCTCTTGAATGGCCTGCGCGTAGTACGGCCATTTGCCAAGGTTGTCGGTCAATTTTCGGCGGTCGGCGTCGTCCTTCAGTGTCGGCAAAAGTTGAGTTTTGACGAACTCCTGCATTGGCTTCATCAGTGATTTGTCGTTGCACGCCAAATACTCGAAACCGAACGGCAGCTTGTTCTCACGCAGGGCGATCTCGGCGGCCTTGGTGGCGAAATTCGGGCCTTCAAACTGGCTCAACTGTAGCAATACCTTCGCTTTGACACCGCCTGCCTTCTTGTCCGCAAACCGTTGCTGAACCGGCACGGGGAACTGTGAAAATTTCGTCGGCTGTTCCTCCGTCCTCGCCGGCGGCAGAGCGGTCGGACGAGTCGAGGCGATCTCGACCAGCGCCATCGGATAGTCCGGCCAACGGCCATCGGCATTCGCCAAGTGCTTCTTCTCGGCATCGGTTATGTAGGGCAACAAGAACTCCGTCACGTACAATTTGACCGACTCGCTGTATTCAGGCAGCCGGCAGAGCAACGTTTGCTTGCCCTCCAGATCACGCCAAAACCGCTGGGCGATTATCCATTGCTCACGCTTTTGGCGTTCTTCACTGCGTAGCGTCGCGATGAATGCCGTTCGCGCCTCGCCGAACGGCAGCTTGTCAAACTGGTCACGGTATGGCTTCGGCTGCGATTCCATCCATTCTTGTTCGCGTTGATCCCGAATCAGCTTGAACCGTTCGGCGGCGTTCGGCGAGTCCTTGATCGTTTGCCAAATCTTCGGGTGCAAGGTGTGCAGACGTTCGAGCCAATCGGCATAACGGTCCAGCGCGCTAGCGTACTTGGTCCGGCGTGGCTCGGGAAGGGAGTGGAGGTCGAGGTCCAATTTCACGATTGCATCGCGGCGATTCTCGGGCATCTCCTGAAATTGCTTGAGTGACGCCTGCATCCGCGCGATTTCATCGGGATGGAACTTTCGCCATTCTTCCAAGCGATGTCGGGCGGCTTTCAATTCGTCCGCACTGGGATCGGCGACGGCGTAGGTGAGTGTCAGCGCAATGCTGAATAGCGACAAACACCAAATGTGGTAGCGTTTCATGATGGGCGCACCTTAACTCGGATCATCGCCGAACATTTCGGGATGAGCTAATTTCTTCGCGAAGTCCAAATCATCGATGTTCTCGTACCAACGCCACTTCTCGACGATTCGCAAGTGGCGAACAAAGGGCAGATCGGGATCGTGCTGCGGGTCGGCATGCGTCGGCGCCGGTGCAAGATGGGACACCGCGAAAAAGCCGACGACGACTGCCACGACCACGACCGCCGCCCAACCCGCCGCCACGATCCACGGACGCGATCGGCTCGGCATCGGTTGCGTCTTCGCCGCTGGAGTCGGAACGAAGTTCTCCAGCGTCAGCTTATCCATCGTCCGGTTGGTGAAGTTTGACGACGGGCTGGCTTTCGGTAGGTAATCGAGCATGCCCCAGGTTTGTTTCAGGGTATCCATTTCCGCGCGCGCGGCGGGGTCGGTCGCCAGGCGTGTCTCCATCGCCTGCGTAGCCGCCTCGTCAAGCTCGCCGTCGAGATAGGCGACGAGTTCTGCTTTTTCGTCGTCGTTCAGGGGTGTCATCGTACCTTAGTCAACTCCGCGAATTAGTTAGCCCGCCAAAAAAGGCGGGCTATTTGAAAACCCTATTCATCCCTCGAGTCCGCCGCCGCCTGGCCTTCTATCTGGATATATCCCTTCAACGCTTGGCGCAAATTCTCGCGTGCTCGGCTCAGCAGCGACTTCACTGCCTTGGTGGACATGCCCATCACATCGGCGATATCAGCGTAATTCATGTCCTCGAACTTATTAAGCACCACGGCAATCCGCTGCCGTTCGTTTAATGTTTCCAACGCCACCTTGACGACGCCGGCCAACTCCTGGTGTTGTAGGCGTTGATGCGGCTGACCGGCCTTATCATGGACGAGCTGTTCGGCCGGTCTGGGGCCCAGCGGACCGGAATCACGAACGTCGAGCGGGACCGTGAATTTTCGCTGCCGATCGCGCAGGATGTTCATGGCAAGATTGTTGCCGATGGTGAATAGCCAGGTCGAAAATTTCGCCTTGGGATGATACTTCTTGCGTGTGCGGTAGACTCGTAGAAAAACCTCCTGGGCCAAATCTTCGCATTCCTCGGCATTGCCGACCAGATGATGCATCACCGTAACGAGGCGATGCTGGTAAAGTTCGACAAGGTCCGCAAACGCCGTGGCATCATCGTCGCGGACGCGCAGCATCAGGCGGATGTCCGGATCGCGCAGCGCCAATTGCGTGCTCGTCTCGCCTGTCAATGCCACGGTCGCCTCGCCCGTGAGGGACAACCTTCGGCTCCTATTATTCAAACCCCGAAAACGCCGAAGGGTTCCGTTTTCGGTAGTCAGATCCATCTTCCGCTTGCGGCTTAGCGCTCAGCATGGCCAAGCTGAGCGCTAAGCCGCAAGCGGAAAATCGTTCACGTTTGCGCCAACATCTTCCGCCGTAACTGCCCACAAGCCGCGTCGATCTGCGAGCCTTTGCGTTTGCGCACTTTCACGCTGATGCCGCCGTTTTCAAGCACTTCGATGAACGACTGCAAAGCCAAATCGGTCGGCCGCTGGTAGGGTAAGCCTTCGACTTCGTTGAACGGGATCACGTTCACATGGGCACGCCGGCCCCTCAATACCGCCACTAACTCGCGCGCGTGCGCAGGCCGATCATTCAACTCGCCGAGCAGCACATATTCATAGGTAACCTGCCGACCGGTTTTCTGGAGGAACTCCTCCGCGGCGGCGAGAATCGCGTCCATGCCGGTCTTGTCGTTGGTCGGCACGATGCGATTGCGCAAGGCGTCGTTCGGCGCGTGCAGCGATACCGCCAGGTGGTACTGCTTCCCGCTCTCGGCCAGGCGCCGAATCTTCGCGGGCAGGCCGACGGTCGAGATCGTCACATGTCGCGCGCCGATGCCCAGGCCGTCCTTGGCTGTTGCGATTTCCAACGCCTCCAGCAGATTGTCGAGATTCGCCAACGGTTCGCCCATGCCCATGACGACGATATGCGATAGCCGTTCGACGCCCTCCGGCGACGGTTCGTTCCGCGGGCCGGGCAGGTTGCGCAGGCGGACGAGTTGTTCGACGATTTCGCCCACAGTAAGGTTGCGATCCACGCCGTCGATCCCGCTGGCACAAAACACGCAGCCCATGCCGCACCCGACCTGCGTGCTGATACAGGCGGTGCGTCGGCCGGCGTCCTGGATCAACACGCACTCGATGCGCCCAGCTTTGATACTGCCGAACTCTAGCACCAGCTTATGGGTGTCGTCGTCAGCGGTTTGATGTTTCACCACCCGCCCGGCGAATGGCGTGAAAGCGTCGGCCAACTCCACCCGCAGCGTCTTCGGCAGGTCGGTCATCGCTTCAAACGATTCCGCTCCGCGCATCAACAGCCAACGCCGAACCTGACCAACACGCATCGGCTTCTCGCCATGCGCCGCCAACCACGCGCGCAGCGCCTCCGTGGGCAGATCGAGCAATCCAATGGGCTGGCATATCGGTAGGTTCACGTTGATGGCAAAACAAACACGTTCGCCCAAAGCGAACGGCTAGACAAATCTCCATTCACCGGCGTCCCTTGTCATGATACGATATGGCTGCACCGTCAATACGGAAAACGCAATGAAAACGCAAAACCCGGCGCTTCCACCTACGGGGAAACGACACGAAGGACCGCGCCGGCCTTGGCAAGAAGGCGCTTGGCCATCGGCCGGTGGCCAAGCGATTTTGCGCTTTTCCCCAGGTTTTTTTTGGCGGTTTTAGGGGGTGTTGGCCACGAAATCCAGGGAGAGAGGGGGCAAGTGCATGCAGGTTATTGATCGCAAATTTCTTTCGTTTTTTCAGCTTTTTTCAGCAACGGACTTTGCAATGACATTTCCGGTCGGATAGAATCGCCGAAGGTGTATCAAAATGGCGTCAGAATCACGCCCGCAGTAAGAGGTTTGAATTTGCTTTGCGCGCGGATCGCGAACAAAACCCTATTTGGAAATTAATTCCAAAAACACTTGCCAGTGCCAATCCACCTGTATACAGTTCCACACAGTGATAATTTCCGGTCCCCAAAAAGACCCACACGGAGATTTTCCGATGCCCCAACTTCACGCTTCACGCTTCACGCTTCACGCTTCACGCGGATAGTGCGTTCGTTTTCATTCGGCGACTGCCGTTTGATAAGGCTACATTCCGGACCTCGCAAGCTCTGCATCTTAAGCCACATTGACTCGGCATAGTCAATGCGCATGGGCGAATCGCCGTCGGGCTGCGGCAGCACCGTCGGCTTCCGCCTCATGCGAGTTCCCGTCCGGTAACTTGCGGCCGCAGGCAAGCGGACTTTGTGTCAACCCTTCAAGGAGCCTACCCATGTTGTCGCATCGCATTTTGGCTTCGATCTGCCTTGTCGTCGTAGCTCTGATCGCCAACCCCACCCTCGCCCAACACGCAAAGCCGAAGGTCGGGCCGTTGGGGATGAAATTCGTGCCGCTGCCGAAAGCGACCTTCTACATGGGCGGCGGCAGTGGCAAGGCTGGGAAGAAAACGGCAGGCAAGAAAACGGAGATACAGTCCGATTTCGAGATCGCGATCCACACGGTGACGCAGCGGCAATGGCTGGAGGTGATGGGCAGCACCCCGAGCTTTTTCTCCCGCACCGGCTCGGAGAGAAACGTGGTCAAGGACATCTTGGATGAAAATCTGTGGAACTTCCCGGTGGAAGGAGTGTCGTGGAACGACGCCCAGGAGTTCATCAAGAATCTGAACGAAACCGAGAAAGCGAAGGGTTACCAATACCGCTTGCCGAGCGACGCGGAATGGGAATACGCCTGCCGGGGAGGCGCCACTTCCGAAGAAGAGTGTTCTTTCGATTTCTACTTCGCCAAGCCGACAAACGACCTGTCGTCCAAGGAGGCGAACTTCAACGGGCAAGCGCCGGTCGGCAAGGCGGACAGGGGGCCATACCTGCAGCGCCCGGCCAAGGTGGGATCGTATCCCCCGAATAAAATTGGCCTGTACGACATGCACGGGAATGTTGGACAATGGTGCGAAGACCGCTTCAAAAACGGGAGCGAGGATCGGGTCGCCCGGGGCGGCTTTTGTGGCATCATCGGCATTGGCTGCCGGGCGTCCAATCGCTTCACGGCCGACCCGTCGGACCGGAACAACGATCTCTATATCGGCTTCCGACTTGTTCGAGTTCCCGTCCCCCAACGCGCAGAGCCGAAGGCCGGGCCGCTGGGGATGAAATTTGTGCCGCTGCCGAAGGCGACGTTCTACATGGGTGGGGGCGGCGGCAAGGCAGGCAAGAAGACGGAAATTACGTCCGATTTCGAGATCGCGATCCATACGGTCACGCAGGGGCAGTGGCAGGAAGTGACGGGTAATAACCCGAGCCACTTCTCCCGTAACGGCAAGGGAAAAGGCAAGGTCCAGGACATCAAGGATGAGGACCTGAAGCACTTTCCGGTCGAGATGGTATCGTGGAACGATGCGCAGGAGTTCATCAAGAAGTTGAACGAGAAAGAAAAGGGGAAAGGCTATCGATACCGTTTGCCGAGCGAGGCGGAATGGGAATATGCCTGTCGTGGAGGCGCGACTTCCGAAGAAGAGTGTTCGTACCATTTTTATTTCGCCAAGCCGACGAACGACCTGTCGTCGAAGGAGGCGAACTTTAATGGCAAACCGTTCGGATACGCGGAAAAGGGGCCGTACCTGCAACGCACGACCAAGGTGGCATCGTATGCGCCGAACAAACTGGGGCTATTTGATATGCACGGCAACATTCAGCAATGGTGCGAAGACCTCTGGAAAAAAGGCGGAACGGAACGGGTATATCGAGGCAGCGATTATGGCCTCGGCGACTATTACTGTCAGGCGGGTATACGCTACTTCAAGGGCGAGCCGTCCGACCGGGGCAAGAACCTCGGCTTTCGGCTTGTCAGAGATCAAAAAAAATAATGTAGGCCTCACATCCTCACAAAAAGGAGAATTGCCATGTCGTTTTTCACCAATCTGATTAGGATGGGCCAACGTGTTTTGGGCAAACGCCGCAAGCCCGATCGGACAAGACCACAAAATCAATTTGTCCCTTGCCTTGAATATCTCGAGGATAGAGTAGTCCTCTCAAGTTATTACTGGCGCCCCGATCCGGATTTGTCGGCCACCAATCAGACGCTAGTCTCGCGTTTCGAGAACTGGCGGATCGGCGGTTGGGGTTCGGCCAACCCGGTAGCGACCGAGAAGCCCGACGCCGACGACAAGTTGTATTTCACCCCAGGTGGCAACTGTGCGCTTTTCGATCCGAATGCAAACGGCACTTACGCCGCGATTTTCGTGCACCCTGATGTCGGGTACACTATCAAATTGGAGCGCAACATCACCTTTGACAGCTCCGGCAATGGGTCGGGATCAGTAATCGCATCACAGATTTTCGGTGGAACTATCGATGTAGAACCCGGTGATAGTTTCACTATGACGTTCTCGGGAAGTCCATTGACGCTCTCAGATGGCAACTTCGTGAGGGTAAGTCTGATTAATTCGGCAGGAAACACCGTTACCATGACCGGCGGTCAAACGGATTTTTCATTCGGCGCCTGTAAGTTCGATAACAGGGGAACGGTCAATTGGAGCGGAGACGGGATATGGGAATTCGAGGAGGCAACCTTTGATAATTCAGGAACCCTCAACGCTAGCCCGTCGGATGTCGGCCGCATTAGAGCCGGAAATGTTTTTGGCGGCACTTTTAACAACCTCGCCGGGGGCGTCATTAACGTAATCGGCAACGGCACAGCGTGCGTGATAGCGAACGGGGTCAATGGTAACGGCGACGCGATAGAAATTGTGTTCACAAATGCCGGGAACATGAATTTCACAGACGGCTCGGCGACAACATTCGAGACCAGCCAGTTTTCGCAATCCGCCGGCGCCGCCGTGCTCAGCGATGCCAGCATAGTCAATGTCCAAACCTTCACAGTAAACGGCGGGACGGTGGGAGGATCTGGTACCATCGTAGGCAACTTGCAAGTCGGCCAAGCCACCGTCCGCCCCGGCACGACCACTACGGCAGGGGTTTTGAACGTCACCGGCAACGTAACTATGGGCGGGCAGACGCAGACATCGATACTCATCACCGGCAATAACACCAGCAGCCAACTTGTGGTAACCGGAACGGTTTCGCTTGGCGGTACGCTGACGGTTGCAGTAGCTAATGGGGTGAATATCAATGCAAACCAATCATGGCCCATCATCACTGGAACTCGCCAGGGCCAGTTCGCGGCACCGGCTACGCAACCCGCCGGCTTTTCGGCACCCACCTACAATAACAATTCGGTCGCAGTTCAGAACCCCGAAATGCAGAGTTGCGGACCGCAGGTCACCAACGAAGACATCGTCCTCGTTTTCTCTGCCGCCAACAATAACGCCATTTTGTTCCCGATTATGCCGATCGCAGGTTTGGCAGAACGCCAAATCCAGCTCGTTGCTTTCAACGGAACCACCACACTTGGCTCCACGTCAGGCCTCACTTTTCTCACCGGGACCGGCAGCGGCGATACGGAGATGACGTTCACCGGCACAATCGACGACATCAATGCGGCTCTCGAAGGCCTCTCTTTCCTGCCCAGTGCCAACTATAATGGCCCTGCCTCTTTGGACATCAACGTGAGCGATACCTATCCGTCCGGCGGCACCTACTATGACGCCAATACGGTATTAATACGACAGCGCTACTTGATCTCTATCTTGGTATACAACAAGGAAGTTCGGCAAGGTTGATTCCGAGTCCAATGATTCGCTGATGGCGGGTCACGGTATGGCAACGGCGAGCGGTGGCGTTCTGGTGTTGGTCCTGGAGCAGC
>SIAQ01000109.1 GCA_009697105.1 Gemmataceae bacterium
AATACCTCCGGGCCGCAGTCTATAAAGGTAAGGACGACGGTGTGGAAAACGTTACAAACCAAACTTACAAGCAGGGACACTTAGATCGTCGCCGCATTCGGATGTCACGATGCGGTAAAACTTAAGGCTGGCGCTCAGGCTCGGACAATGCGACAATCCCAACCGCGAAGGGTAACCTTTTCGCTGTCCAACAATCGTCATGCGGTTCCCTAGAATGATCTTCACCTCCGCATTTCTCCCTTGGAGGTCCACCATCATGAAACGCGTCTTACAACCCTTTGGAATCTTTATCATCGCGCTTGCTCTGTCGGCATCGTCTGCCGGCGCTCAGGATGATCCGAAGCCCGATAAACCAGCATTCGGCGACAAGGACGACGTCACGTTGCAGAACAAGCGCGTCCTAAAAATCCGCAACGAAACCGGCGACACGTTGACCGTGTTCCTGCAATTCCGCGCTCCGCAAGAAGGCGGCTGGGTCTGGATTCCCGACAATCCCGCGGAAACGACCGATGCCCTGAGTTTTGAAATCGAAGCAGGCAAGGAACTCGATGTTAAGCACAAGGACGAACTGGTCGCCGCCAGCCGAATGCGAATCTGGGCGGGTTCGCCGACGCAGAAATGGCTGCAATTCAAAACGAAAGACTGCTGGCTTGTCCCCGAGAAAACCGAGGACGGCGAACACGTTTACTCGGCTCCCGCAGTCGAGACCTTCACGTTCAACTTTTCAAACGACAAAGACAAAGGCAAGATTCCTGGCGATACCGACATGCCCGGTGAGCAAAATCTGCCGACCGAGGGCGAGTTGATTCCGCCGCCGGCGCCGGAGATACTGTGGGACGACGTACCCAGTCCACTGCCGCCGGATTTTCCGTTCATGCGCGACCTGGCGGTGATGCCGGTCTTCACGGTCGGCTCGAATGCGATGGTGCGCGTGAAGAACCTGGGCCACCTGAGCAACAACTTCGGCCGACGGCTGTTCGTCAAAAAGTTGGCCCTGGGTTCGTTGCCACAAGACATGGGACCGATCGGGCCGTTGTTTCATTACAGCGTCAAAACGTTTTTCTTAATTGGCCTGGCACCGGGCAACTATGTCGCATTTATCGCACCCGACGATGACTTGCCGTATGACTTCAACGACAAGCGACTATTCTCGATCACCGATGCGTCGTATTCCGATGCCGCCGTGTTGCCTGTCGGGTTCGCGGCGGGCAAGGTTTGGCTCAAGATCAAGAACGTCGGCACGGCGCCGATGGCAGCCGGCCGAACCCTGATGACGCAGAAACTCCCCGGCGGACCGCTCGTTGACCACGGCCCGATCGGCGCGTTGGCGGTCAACGCGATCCATCCGCTCGCCGGCCTAATTCTGCCAGCGGGCAACTACCGTGCTTTCGTGACCTTAGGCGACGCTGCTCCGCACGGTGCGAACGATCAACGATTATTCGCTGTCGCCGCCGCCGCGCTTTCGGATTTCGATGTGCTGCCGATCTTCGTGTCAGGTGGCAAAGCGACGATCAAAATCAAGAACGTCGGCTTGGCAGACGCCGGCGCTGGCGCGCATCTGAAGACAAGGAAACTGCCTGGCGGACCGATCGTCGATCACGGCCCCATCGGCGCCTTGGCCGTCGGCGACTCCAAGGTTTTCCTCGCCCTCTCGTTCGCGCCTGGCTTGTATAAAGCGATGGTCACGCCGGGCGACGCTGCGCCGCTCCACGGCAATGACAGCGAAATCTTCGCCATGCCAACCTACATCGATCGCGATATTCTGCCCGTCACCGTCGTCGGCGGCATGGCCACGATCAAAATCAAAAACATCGGATCGGCAAACGCTCTCGCCGGAGCTCATCTCAAGACGAAAAAGCTGCCGGCCGGCCCGATTATCGATCACGGCCCGGTCGGCGCGCTAAACGCAGGCGACACGAAAGTTTTTCTGCCAATCCCGCTTGTCGGCGGCTTGTACAGAGCCTTCATCGACGCAGGCGATGCCGCCCCGTACCATTTCAACGATAACCAGAACTTCAACGTCGGAACGTTCATCGATCACGACATCCTGCCCGTCCTCGTGGCTTCGGGCAAGGCGACGATCAAGGTCAAGAACATCGGCACGCAGAACGCTGCCGCCGGCGCTCATCTCAAGACGCAAAAGCTGCCAGCCGGCCCGATTGTCGATCACGGCCCGATCGGCGCATTGAACGCAGGCGATACCAAATCGTTCATTGCGATACCGTTCGCACCGGGCAACCACAAGGCGTTCGTCAGCCCTGGTGACGCCCTGCTCTATCATCTGAACGACACTTCACTGTTCAACGTCCCGACATTTATGGATCGTGATATCCTGCCGATCGTCGTCGCGGCCGGTAAGGCAACAATCACCGTCAAGAACATCGGCACGGGGAACGCTCCCGCAGGCGCGCGGCTGAAGACGCAAAAGCTGCCGGGCGGTCCGATTATCGACCACGGCGCGATTGGCGCGCTAAACGCAGGCGACACGAAAACGTTTCTGCCGATCCCGCTCGCGCCAGGCTGGTATAAAGCCTTCGTCAATCCCGGCGACATGCCGCCGAACAACGTCAATGATTCGCAGCCGTTCATCATGCCTGCCATCGCCATGCCTGATTTGGAAGTCAGCTTCCCGTCGAAGGTCGGCGTCAAAGTCAAGGCAACGATTAAAAACAACGGCCCAGCCGTCTACCCCGTCGACGGCGGGCGGACCTGGCACCTCGAGAAATTCGTCCTCGGTGTTTGGATGCCCATTCCTATCATCGATCCGACCACGATCCCCATGATCCCGGCGTTTGGAATCTTCTCCGTGCAAGGCTCGTTTACGGGCAACGGCAACTACCGCATCCGCATCACGCCGGGCGACGGCACGCCAGGCAATGACACGAAAACCAAGGTGTTGCCTTAACGAAATCGATGCTCTCATTCAGCCGCTCGCTTTCGGCGAGCGCGGCCTGCGGTTCACGCCCAATCGCCGACCTCGCTCGCCAAAGGCAAGCGGCTAAACGGAGTTGATTTTCTCGACTGGACATTTCCTCATTATTTCGCTACCGATACTACGATAAGAGAAGAAATCACCCCACCACCCCGCAGGTGGGTTTTTGCACATACACATTTCAGCGGCGGGCTGGGCTGGAAACGGGTGGGAAACATGACGCATACTGTTTGCGAACCGTGTCACGATTGTAAATACACCGACTGCGTGGCGGTCTGTCCGGTCGAGTGCTTCTATCAAGACGACGTACTACTTTACATCGATCCGGCGGATTGCATCGACTGCGAAGCTTGCATTCCGGAATGCCCGGTCGAAGCGATCTTCGCCGAGGCCAACGTGCCCGCGCAATGGCAGCACTACACGCCGATGAACGCCGAGCGTTCGACCGCCATCAAGGCCGCCGGCGATGGGCATATCACCGAAAAGCAAGACGCTAAAGAAGGCCCAGGCTGCAAGAAGAAGGCGTAGTCCAAACCAAGCCCAGGGGTGAGGTACTCCGAACCCCTGGGAACACCCGCAGCGATCCCAGAGGTTCGGAGCACCTCACCCCTGGGCTTGCTCCATAATCCTGTTATTCTCCATGCTCGGCGTTCTCATTATCCAACTCGGAACGCCGGACGCTCCAACACCGGAGGCGCTTCGTCCGTACCTGAAGCAGTTCTTGGGCGATCCGCGCGTCATCGAGAATCCGCCGTGGTATTGGCCAGCGATCTTCCAACTAATCTTGTGGCGCCGTCCCGCCGCTTCCGCCGCTAAATATGCACGCATTTGGGACAAAGTCACGGGTTCGCCTTTGCTACATTGGACGAAGCGCCAAACCGATCTCGTGCAAGCCCGCTTTCCAAATGTTCCCGTTCGCTTTGGTATGCAGGTCGGCAATCCGCCCGTCGCCAAGGTGCTCGACGAAATGATCCGCACCGGCGTCGATCGGCTCGTCGTCCTCCCGATGTATCCGCAATATTCCGCGACGACCACGGCCTCGGCAACCGACGTGCTCTTCAAGTGCCTGCTCGAACAACGCCGCGTGCCAGCATTGCGCATCGTCCCGCCGTACTATCAACATCCGCGTTACATAGACGCGATGGCCAAACTCATCACCGACGAACTCGCGAAACTCTCCTGGCAACCCGATCATTTCGTGCTGAGCTTTCACGGCATCCCAAAGCGCTATACCGCCGCCGGTGATCCGTACGCCACGCACGTCACACGCACAACTCGGGCGCTCATCCAGAAGCTCGGCTGGAAACGCGAAACCTGGACGCAGACGTACCAATCGCTTTTTGGCCGTGAGGTTTGGCTGAAACCGTATACCGACGACGTGCTCGAAAAGCTTGCCAAAACCGGCATGAAAAAAGTGTTCGTCGCGCTCCCCGGATTCACGGCGGACTGCCTGGAGACGATCGACGAGATCGGCCACGAGTCGCGCGAAACGTTCCAACACGCCGGCGGCGAAACGCTGCACGCCTGCCCCTGCCTCAACGATCACCCAGCCTGGATCGACGCCATCGAGACGATCGTCCGCGAAGAATCCACCGGCTGGATGTGATTCGCGTATGATGAAAAAAGAGAGCCAACACACGAGGGATGCCGCCATGCCGATTCACAATTGGTCGCGTGTCAGCGACGGGATGTTTCATTGGTTTCATCAAAATTGGGTAGTCTCACTTTCCAATTGGCTGAATGCAGGCCATCTGCCGGAGGGGCTTTATGCCATTGGCGAACTTTACGCCGACGGCTATTACCCGGATGTCCTCGCCGTGGAGGATCGCCCCGCGCGGAATGGAAAGCGCGATACCACGTCGAGCAACGGGTTTGGCGTCGCCGTCGCGGAGGCACCGCCGAAGACTCGGTTCACATGGGAATCGGAGTCAGAGGGCTCTCTCGCGCGTAAGGATCTGCTGGCGATTCGTAACGTCGATGGCATCCTGATCGCGGTGATCGAGATCGTTTCGCCAGGCAACAAATCCAACAAGGCCCGCATGCAGAAATTCGTGCAAAAAACGCTCGACTTCCTTATTCAAGGCGTGCATGTCCTCGTAATCGATCTCTTTCCTCCGACATCACGTGACCCGTCGGGAATACACCATGTGATCTGGAGCGAGTATGACGGCGAATTCGAGTTTCACCCGGATAAACCGTTGACATTGGCATCCTACATGGCCCGCAGCGAGGACACCATCGCCAAGGCCTACGTTGAACCGATCTCGCTCGGAGAGCCTCTGGCCGCGATGCCGTTGTTTCTTTGGCCCGATCGCTACATCAATGTCGACCTGGAAGCGACCTACGCAAGCACCTGGGCCGTCTACCCCGCGCCGCTGAAACCGAAGCTTGGATAGTCCGCATGATTGGGGTTGGGCTGAAGGCGCAACACCTAAGGTCGAACAGCGCTTCCGTGTTGCGCAGGTCTGCCGCAAGCGGAAGAAACACGCATCAATACGACTCCTCTCGCCTATCTCCACTCCAACATTAACCACAGAGGCACAGAGAGAATGCGAAGAACTGGAAGTTTGGCACCACTGGTTTTTGTTGACTACAGTCATCCATTCATAGGGAGCGGGTTCGTATACTTCGCACGGTAGAAATTGTCGCTTTTCCAAACCGATAGAAACATTTCCGAGCTGCGACTGTAAGGGAGTGGCCGACATAAACCGCACGGCATCCTGTCGGCCACTCCCTTACGGTCGCGGCTCGGAAAAGCGTCAAACTCACCCGTCAAAGGTATATTTTTCCGATGATTTTCTCGGTGCCTCTGTGTCTCTGTGGTGAAGTTTATGGTGGAGATCAGCGAGAAGTGTCATCAATACCGCATCATGATCTCTTCGCGCGGCACGCCGATCAATTCCTCGAATCCGCCGGCAACGATCTTGTCTGCCAACTCGCTGACAGCGCGGAAGTACGCATCGTTGGGCCTGTCGCCCGTCAGCTTTCGCTCAAGGTCTTGGCACAATATATCCGCCGAAGCGATGGCAATCTCCGACTTCTTCCCGTGCGCCCACATCAGCGTCACGATCATCACCATCGTGTCCTGCACACGTTGCGACAGCTCCAGCATTCGGCACTGGCGGTCGGCGAGTTTGAGCTGGTGCTTCGTCATCGCGTTCGACAACTCCACGGCGTGAAATTGACACGCTTCCTGAACAAATTCCAGATGACGAGCGAGCCGTGGGTCCATGCCGGGAACGGTCGCGCGATCGGAGCCGAGGAACTTGCGACCTATCGACCATCGGGCGTAGGTTCCGAGTTCGCGGCGGAGCTTCCAGACGTGGATGGGATTCGTCATGCTGAAGTTCGTGATGCCATGCGTTTGCAGCGCTTTGCCGATTGGCTCGAAGTAGGCCTTGCCGTGTTCCTTGACGAGTGATTTGAAGAACGCCATGCCGAGCATGTCGCCTTCGCCTTCGTAGATACACGGCGCGAGATACTCGTGTACATTGTCGCCAAAGAGATGGCCGTGCAGAAACGAGCGCCCGCCATGGGTCTTCATGAACAGCTCGATGGCGGCTTCCTTCTGCGCCTCCGAGGCGAAGATTTTGGCGATGATGCATTCGAGCTCGCCGCGATAGCCTTCATCGACGAGATGCGAGCCCCAGGCGATAAGCGCATCGCACCCCGCTATGAGCGCGGCCAATCGAGCGATGCGGCGTTTGACGACTTCGCGCGTGTCGATCGATTGGCCATAGGTTCGGCGGAAATTCGCCCAGGGCAGGATATTGGCAAGGAAGATGCGCATGCTCGCTGCCGCCCCGGCACAGAGCGACAGTCGGCCGAGGTTTAGGCCGTGATAGGCGATGGTCAGGCCGTCGCCCGAAGGCGGTTTGAGCAGATTGGCGGCGGGCACGCGGAACTTGTTGAATTTCATGCCGACATTGTAGGCATGCTTCAAGGCATACAGGCCGTAGCGGACGATCTGAAATTCCGCGTTCTCCTCGCTCGGCAATTCCGCGATCAGCACGGCGGGTTTGTTATCGATGAGGGCGACAAGCCCAATCATTCGGCCCAGCACGATATTGGTGATGAACAGCTTCTCGCCAGTGACTTCGTAGTGATCGCCGACGAGCGTCGCGGTGGTCTTGAGGGCAGTGAGGTCGGACCCGGCGCCGGGTTCGGTTAACGCGAACGCCGAGATTTTCTTGCCGCTCGCCAGGATGGGAAGCAGGCGTGCTTTCTGTTCGTCGCTGCCGAATGTGCGCAACGGATCGACGGCGCCGATGCAACCATGGACCGATGCCAGGGCGGAGGTCATTGAGTCGAGCACGCCCATTTTGACGAGAAATGGCGCGAAGCGGGCGAACGGCGCGCCCACGCCTCCAAACTTCGGATCGATCAACAGGCCCCAGTAGCCAGCGCCGGCGAGGTCGTCGATCGTCTCGGCGGAGAGTTTGCGATCTTGGTTGAGCAGCGTTTTTTCCTCGCGCCGCTTCCGAATGACAGCGAGCGAGTTCTCCATGACGCCGTCGCACGGAGCGGAAGCGGGCAGGTCAGGGGTTTGGAACAGTTCCAGCGGAACCTGACCATCCCAGATTGCCTTGTGAACAGGGCTGTTAGCGGTTTGAAACCGGAAGAGCCGATCGACTTGTTCGTCCGCCTTGTCCACGGCGCCCATGCGGCTAGCTTCCTCTTCGCTCTTGCCGCCCATGCGCAGCGCATTCTCGGCAAAGCTGACGGTTTCTTTTTCCTGCGTGGCTGGATTCATGACCGGCTCCCTGACACAATAGAGAATGAGGCGTTGATGCCATTGTAACAAATAAAGCTCAGGGGTGAGGTACTCCGAACCCCTGGGATCTGACTGCACCATCCCAGGGGTTCGGAGTACCTCACCCACTGGGCTTGGATATTTACTGATGCAATGCGATACCGGCTATATGTGTGACGTGTGCGGGCGGGATGTCGAAGCGATCATCGACTCTGATTTGTATTTGCGATACATCCTGGGCGAGGTGCCGCCGCTCGATCTGCCGAAGCAGCGCGAGCGGCACATCCACTGCAATTCGGCAATCGCGCAGTACATCGTTGACAATGCGTTCGCGCCGATGCAATGCGAAAGCGTTTTCGCGAAGGTGAATCTCGATGCCGACTTCGTCCGCGACCAGGAGACGCTGGTGACGCGGGCCTGGCGCAGATTGCAGGCGATTCCGACGCTCGGCGTGCCGATCACAGAATATCCGTTGCCCGAGGTGCTGCAACGCTGGCGCAGTGCATGACACGATTTGTAAGAATTTAACCACGGATAGCACTGAAATCACGGATAGGGAAAAACGCTTTCAAGGTGTTTCTTATCTGCGTAATCCGTGTAATCCGTGGTAAAATTTGGTTCTCCGCAAGTGCTGTCGTGCTCCCGCGGGCATCGTCGTCGTGACGTTGCACGGACGGCGCGGAATGTGATAGGATAATCGAGATAAAAGACAAATGATTTGGAGCTGATGATGATCGTTACTGCACCACCGCTGCCGATGCTTGGGACCATGGCGGGATTCCGCCGATTCACGGTCAACGAATACCATTGGCTCATCAGTTCGGGCTTTCTAACGGAGGACGACGATCTCGAACTCATCGAAGGCTACCTGGTACACAAAATGGCACGTAATCTTCAACACGACCGAACCATCCAGCGTTCCAACCGAAAGCTGCTGACCACTTTGCCCGGGGGATGGGATTTGCGTATCCAGTCGGCGATCACACTGATCGAGAGTGAGCCGGAACCGGATATCTCCGTGGTACGGGGCGATGATTCAATGTATGACCGCAATCATCCCACACCGCCCAATATCGGCGCCGTCATGGAAATCGCCGATTCATCGCTACCGGGAGATCGCACCGACAAAGGCCGCATCTACGCCCGGGCCGGCATCCCTTTATTTTGGATTATCAAACTCATCGATCGGCAAATCGAAGTCTACGAGGAGCCATCTGGCCCGACCGCGTTGCCAGGGTATGCGAAGACTACGATCTACAAGCCAGGGGACACGATCCCACTGACACTCGACGGCACCGTGGTAGCAACTTTCGCGCTGGATGATTTGATGCCGTAATGAAAGCGATTGGTTGGATCAAAATGCGCAATTTACATTGGCTTCCGCTGATATTGGTGTTGCTCCCCGGCTGCAACCTGCCCGAGGACGATTGGGGCATCGTTAAGACGATCTGGAACGACTTCCCGTGGTGGAGCGTCGTTTGGCGCGTGGCGGTCTGGACGTTGCTCGGCGTGTTCGTCGGCGTCTTGGCGGGGCTGCCGGTGTCGCTCGTATTGCGTCGGTTTGGGGCGTATCGGCTGCCTTGGCCTCGCGTGCGGTTTTGGCTGACTGCCATCATCTTAACGCTCAACACCATTGCGCTGCCGATCCTGTGCGGGGCCATCGGTTTCTTTGAGGGAATGTACAGCTCCGCCGAGGTCGGGCTGAGGCAAAGCCGCATCGGCAAGGAATGGCTGCCCGTGATCGCCGCCTATGGCTCCAGTGCGATCATCGTGGCTGACATGCGTCTCGAAGCTGGCGAAATCGATTTGAATCGCTGGGATGAGATTCACGAGAAACAGCCAGGTCTCAATGTGGTGCGCATGCTCGATCGGCTCGATCTACTGCAAGCGGAGGCCGCTGGGAAAATCGCCAAGCATGCCAAGGCCAGGATATTTGCGGAGTATCCCGATTGGCAGGGCGCCGCCTCGGAGACGGTGATCGACTGGACGCTGCCGCCGTTGCTAAATTACCTGCTCAACCGCCAGCTACAGAAAAAGTTCGCGGACTATGGCGTGCCGGACTTCTTGAGCGAGATGCGAGCCGAGGCTCGCGCGGATGACGACGACATGTTGACGCACGCCGAACTGACGCGCTTTCTTACGGACCGCGTGCTCATCCGAATGGTGCTGTATCCGTTGCGCAAATGGCTTTCGAGTTTGCAAACGACGGCAACGTTGATCATCCTTGCCTGGTTCGCCGTCCCGATGTTGCTGCTGTCGCTTACGCGATGGATCAATTTCTGGGTGAAACGCCGAGCGATTCGGCAGATGTGCGTTGATCGGTTGTGATATTTGTTGGTTTCCGCTTTCGGCCTAGCACATTTGAGAGATGAGCCGAGCGCTAAGCCGTAAGCGGAATAGACTCAGTTCCAATTGATGACCGTGTAGGCCACGATGGAGTAGATGCCGACTCCCATGCAAAAAATACTGAGCACGAGTACGACCACGGCTCTGCCTGCGTTGTAGTCGTCGGCACGGAACCCTGTCCAGTCGGCGTCGGTGTGGGTGGCGGCACCATGTCCAGCGTCCGCCGTGTGCTGGTGTGGGCCTTCGCCGGCGGCTATGTGTTCGCTTGTATGACTCATCGAGAATTCTCCCGTTTGCTGGTAACGATTTTCATCCACTCATTATAGCGTCCGACCGCAGCGATGTCAGCGCGAACGTTTCCCGCATTCCGATTGCCGGTTAGGCTCGCATGGGATTCTCCGAGCGCTAAACGGCAAGCGGAAAAGGAATTTAAACCTCAGTCCTTCGCTCGAATCTGCAGGAATACGAACACGCCGCGTTTGTTGGAGATGATGATGTCGGGCACGCCGTCGCCGTTCATGTCGGCGATGGCGAACTGCGTGCCAATGCCGGAATCGTCGTCGATTTCGTGAGGCACGAACGACACGATGCCCTCCTTGCTCTTCTTGGCCTGGAACCAGTAGAGATAAGCAGGATCGTTCGGCCCGGCGTCGCCTTTGGGACCATGTGCCCACCAACGGCGACCGGTGACTAGGTCTGGAACGCCGTCGCCGTCGATATCGACATGGTGCAAGGCGTGCGTTTGCGACGGCAGCGAGAAGTGGCCGCGATCACCGATGATAAGGACGTAATGCGTTTGCCCGTTCTTGCCCGCAGCCGCAGCCACGCCAACAACAAAATGCGGCAGCAATAACTCACGTTGTTTGTCGTTACTGGGCAAAAGGGATTTCACAATTTCATTGAGCGCTTCCGTCGTCGCGAATCCGTTCTGTGCGACATGAATAATCTTGCCCGAGTAGCTTTTCTTGAGGTCAAGGTTCTTCTTCTGTCCAGTGACCGCCAAGTTTGCGAGAATGCCGGCGAGGCCGCATAATTCCGGGTCGGCCGCGAATGGCGCTCGTTTGTGTTGATCGTTGCGGGTTTTGTTGATGGCATCGAATAGCGATTTCTCCGCGCCTTTCAACTCGAAACCCTTCTTGACCTTCGCGACATCACCCGGCGGCAGGAACAGCGGCTGCTGCAAGAACGTGTTCAGCGACTTCTGTTGGCTCCACCAGAAACCGTAGTTGTGGGCGCTGGTGCTGACGATGTCGGCCTTGCCGTCGCCGTCGATGTCGATGACGTGCATGTCGGCGCAGGCGGCTGTGATATTGCTAGCATGGAACTTCCACGGTGTGCCATCGTGTTTCTCGGGTTGTTCCCACCAACCTTGCGGAACGATGACATCGGCTCGACCATCGCCGTTGATGTCGCCATGGCCCAGGCCGTGAGCGAAGCGTGCGGTACCTGGGATGGTCTTGCCTTTAGAACTCGGCCCGCTGATTGAAATGCGTGTCCAGGGTTGGGTCGGATCTTTGCCGGGCACGAAGTAGCAGATTTCGCCGCGATCGTCGTAGTTGCCTTTCTTGATGTCCTTTTCGTCTTTCTGCGGATTCCAGCCCATGACGAGGTTTTTTTTACCGGTCTTGAAAAGATCGAAATAAATCGGCGTCTCGTTGCAGGCGCTGTTGGTAAGAAGATTGGCTTTCCAGAGGCCGCCCTTGGCGCCGGGGTTTTCGTACCAGTAACATGGGTTGCCTGGGAAGGGGATGACGATGACGTCAGGCCAGGAGTCGCCGTTGAAGTCGTCGCTGAAACAGGCGAAGGAATCGCTGTAGTTGTTCGGATCGAATTTACGGTCGGCACGAAGGGTGTGGCGTTTCCATTCGCCGGTGGAGTCCTGCGGGGCTTCGTACCAGCAATCACCGACGATGACGTCCATCTTGCCGTCTTTATTGACGTCAGCGACGGCGACGCCTTCGGAGCGGAAGTTTTTGTCGAGGCCGAATTTCTTCCATGAGACTTTCGTCGATTTGCCGAGTTTGGCTTCTTGTGCCTGGCTAAGAAGGGTGATGGTAAACAGGAGAAAGACTGCGAGAGAGGGTTTCACGTGCGGACTCCAATAAGCGTGGTCGATTTAATTGATGTATGCACGGCCCGTTGAAATGACAGGTATTTGTTTCGCAGCCCCGAACGACGTTTTTGGCGAGCCTAGCCGTTGTATCAGATCCACTCACGGGAGGTTGTGAAAGAGCCTTGCCCAAACCACCGCATCGATTGCGCCATTCCCCGCAAGGTTTGGCCAAAGCGCCTAACGCGATACCACACCCTGAATTCTTGGAACGGCAGAATCGATCTCGTTTCCGACTGAATTTTCGATTCATTGCGTCCGATTTTTTGCTTATACCTCAACTGCGAGGTAAGATTTTTTTAAGTTCGGTCGGCGGTCGACCAATAAATGACATTCTTCCCTGGGGTCCGCCATGTCGAAGGAACTGATGGAAATTGTGCTGCCCCGGTTGGCCCGGCCGCTGTATCACCACCTTGCCGAATTTCAAAGTGGCCGGATGAATGAAGACCAGTTCACTGCAATATTTGAGAAAGAACTGCAACGCCAGCATCATTGGCTTGCCAAAAAGGGTGTCGCCGTGGCCCGCGCGGCGGTCGCGATTCACGCCGCCGTCATCGTGCTGAGCCTGACGGGATTGCGCTCCGAAGCGGAAGAATCGGGCGCGCCGTTCGAGGTACTTGAGTTCCACGCCGTCCGAGAAGCCGCCATCGACGTCGCGGAAAACTACGGCATGGACCGCCTCCGGGCAACGAACGTTATCTCAAAGTTGGTCGCACGCTACGGGGAGTGATCGTTTTCCGCTTGCGGCTTAGCGATCACAAATCGCCAGCGAGTGCTAAGCCGCAAGCGGAAATTCAGCCGAGTTCGACAACTCCCAGTCCCATATAATACGCACATCATGCGGCTCAAGCGAGTTTGCGTTTCCTTTTCACCCATGCAGTTCGCTGCCATGCGAGTATTACTCAATGTCATCGCTGGCCCACACAAGGGGCTGGAATTCGCGTTCGATCAGCACGACACCTTTCTCGTCGGCCGATCGAAGCACGCGCATTTTCAGTTGCCCGCGAAGGACAAATATTTCTCGCGCATTCATTTCATGCTGGAAGTGAATCCGCCGGAATGTCGGCTCATCGACATGGGCAGCCACAATGGCACATTCGTCAACGGCTCACAAGTCTTCACCGCCGACCTCAAGGACGGCGACCAGATTCGTGCCGGCCATACGATCCTGCGCGTGCAGGTCAAACGCATCAGCGCCACGCCGACATCATCATCCACGATCCGTTTTCACCATGACCTGGCCGTGCCCGTCGGGCTGCCGGTGATCCCCGGCTACACGCTGGAACGTGAGCTTGGCCGAGGCGTCATGGGCGTGACCTATCTCGCCCAGCGTGTCGGCCATCCCTTACGCTATGCCATCAAAGTCGTGCGACCGGCAACGCAAGCGACCGATGCGCATCTCCACGAATTTCTGCGCTATGTGCGGATGCTCACGCGGCTCGATCATGCCCATATCCTGCGTTTGCGCGAGGCGGATGTCTGTCCCGCCGGCCTCTATTTCGTCACCGATTATTTCGCCAGCCTCAGCATGACCGAACTGCTCAAGCGTGACGGTCCGCTGTCGGTGAAACGCACGGTGCGGATCGCGAATCAGATTCTGCACGCATTGCTGTATGCCCATGCCCATCACTTCGTGCATCGCGACATCAAACCGGGCAATATCCTCATCGGCGACATCGACGGCAAAGAAACAGTCATGCTCGCCGATTTCGGCGTGGGCCGACTTTATCAGACCGCGCCCTTCAGCGGCCTGGGGTTGACGGCCTCGCTGCTCGACCTCGTTTCGTTCATCCCGCCCGAGGTGCTGTTCAACTTCCACGACGTGAACCCCGCCGCCGACCAGTATTCCACTGCCGCCGTGTTGTACCATCTGCTGACCGCAACCCCTGCCCTGGAGATGCCGACGGCGAAGGAACGCCGCTATTCATCGATGCTGCGGCGTTTGTTCGTCCCGTTGACGGAGCGGCGCGGCGATCTACCCCCGGCGCTTGCGGACGCGATCCACAAAGCGCTGGCCCGCTCGGTCAGTCAGCGCCACGCCGGCATCGCCGAGTTCCGCCAGGCGATCCTGGCGGCGATATAGCCATTCTGCTTGCGTTTAGCGCTCGGATCATTCCACGCGAGCGCTAAACGCAAGCAGAATACAAAGTTCGACCCATCCACCCACGAGGTCCCCTCATGTTGCGCGACATCGTTTTTCGTATCGGGGGTATCGTCATGACACTGAGCCTGGCAGCTGCCGCCACGGGAGGCGACTTTCCCGATCCCGACAAACTGCCATCGCGGCCTGAACTGCCCGACCCGCTCGTGCGCTTCAACGGCGAGCGCGTCACCACCAAGGATCAGTGGTTCAAAGAACGCCGGCCAGAACTGAAAGGCCTCTTCGAACGCTACATGTATGGCAAAGCGCCGCCGGCCGTCAAAGTACATGCGAAGGTCGAACGCATCGACGCCAAGGCCCTCAACGGCAAGGCGACTCTCAAGGAGATCACGCTCAGCCTCGGCACTCCTGATGGGCCGAAGATCAATCTGCTGCTCGTCATTCCCAACAAACGCACCAAAGCCGCACCGGTGTTTGTCGGCATGAATTTTTGCGGCAATCACGCGGCTCTCGACGACCCGAAGGTCCACCTCAACACGAACTGGATCTATCCGAATCAGAAAGGCGTGAAAAACAACCGCGCTACCGACGCGAGCCGAGGCACATCCAATGACCTCTGGAACATCGAAGACGCTATCGATCGCGGCTATGCCGTGGCGACGTTCTACAGCGGCGACATCGATCCCGATCGCTCGGACGTGCGCGAAGGCGTGCAGCGCGTCATCGGCAAGGATGGGGCGAACGATTGGGCCACGATCGCCGCCTGGGCGTGGGGCTATCAACGCGTCATCGATTATCTCGTCACCGACGCCGACATCGACGCCACGGCGATCATCGCCGTCGGCCATTCGCGGCTCGGCAAAGCGACGCTGTTGGCGGGTGCGTTCGACGATCGCATCGCCGTTGTGATCCCGCATCAGGCCGGTTGCGGTGGGACGGCGCCGAGTCGAGGCAAGATCGGCGAATCGGTCAAGCGGATCAACACGAGCTTTCCGCACTGGTTCAATGCCGCGTTCAAGAAGTTCAACGATCAGCCGGACCGCTTGCCATTCGATCAACATTGCCTGGTGGCGATGTGTGCCCCCAGACCGGTGCTGTTGTCGAATGCGGTGGAAGACGCCTGGGCGAACCCCAATGGCCAATTCGAGATGCTGATCGCCGCCGACCCGGTGTATCGCCTGGTCGGCGCCAAGGGCATCGCTGCCAAGACGCCGCCCGCTCGTGGCAAGCTATCGGACGGTCCGCTCGGCTACTTCATGCGCGACGGCAAGCACTCCATGAATCGCGAAGACTGGCGTGCGTTCCTCGACTACGCGGACAAGCACGTGAAGCGGTAACGAATTCCCTCCGGCTTGTCGTTTAGCGCTCGGTGTATCCCACGCGAGCGCTAAACGACAAGCCGACGTTTTTGAGTTATTTTTCATGTCAGCACGTACGATTGCCGTTGGCTTGCTGCTTACGTGCATCGCAATTACGACGATCCTGCTAATACGTCCCGTCGTCGTCGATGGCGTAGTACACGACGCGCACGGCCCGATACCGGACGCAACCATCGGCTGGCAGGGGCGGGGTGAGCGTGTTCGCAGCGATCTCGACGGTCGCTTCCGCTTGCCTGGCAACTCTGGGTCGAGTTGGCTTGTCGCACATAAACCGGGCTTTCGTATCACTTCATCGTTGTCGCCTTCGCTTCATCTCAATCCATTGCCGAACGAAGACAACGACGCCTACGAATGGATCGATCCGCATCGCGATCTCAGCAAGCCGCACAACTGTGCCAATTGTCATGGCGAAATCTATCGCGAATGGCTTGGCAGCGCTCACGCCAAGTCGGCGACGAATCCCAAGTTCCTGAGTCTCTTCGATGGCGACAACCGCCACCTTTCGTGGAACGCTCGGCGTGAGCATCCCGATGGCTCGGCGGTCTGCGCGTCGTGCCATGCGCCAACCTTGCGCTCGCCGACGCTAGACTACGACATACGCAAGGCCGAAGGCGTGGCCAAGGCGGGCGTGCATTGCGACTACTGCCACAAGGTCGCCGATACCGCCACCGACAACTTCGGCAAGCTCTTTGGCCGAGATGCGTTGGCGCTGCTGCGTCCGCCCGCCGGCGACATGCTGACGTTCGGGCCGTTGGATGACGCGATCAGGCCGGGCGAGTCGTTTGCGGTTTCGCCGATCTACAAGGAGAGCCGATATTGTGCGGGCTGCCATGAAGGCGTCGTCTTTGGCGTGCATGCCTATGCGACCTATTCGGAATGGCTCGCCAGCCCGGCGCGCGGTCAGGGCAAGCAATGTCAGACGTGCCACATGGCCCCGACCGGCGCGATGACGAACATCGCTCCAGGCAAAGGCGGCATTGAGCGGGAGCCGCTGTCGCTCGCCAGCCATCACACGCCCGGCACGACACCGGCGATGCTCCGCCGAGCCGTCCGGTTGCAGGCGGACCTACGCGACAACGCCGTGCACGTCGAGCTGTTGGCAAGCGACGTCGGCCATCGCGTGCCGACGGGCTTCCCGGATCGCCAGCTCATCCTCGTGGTGCATGCGACCGATGCCGAGGGTAGCGATGTGTCGTTGCACGAGGGTCCGAAGCTGCCGGCCAGCGCGGGTAATTTGGCGCAGGTGCCCGGAGTCCTGTACGCCAAGCAGCTCGTCGGCGAACACGCGAAAACGCCGTCGCCGTTCTGGCTGCCGATGTTTGATTCGACCGACACGCGACTCCACCCCGACCAACCGGAGCGAGCGACGTTCCGCTTCAACGGCGAGGTCCGTCGCGTGGTTGTGCAACTGTGGTATCGCCGATTCTGGCATCACGTTGCCGCATCGCGCGGCTGGACGGACAATGATACACTGGTGCACGAGGTGACGCTCGATTGGCCGAAGCGATGACACTTCCATCCCCCGCGCATAAACTAGCGATGCCGTATTCACCGCTTGCGGATTAGCGCTCTCGTGGGATTATTCGAGCGCTAAGCCGCGAACGGCAATACAAATCGGACGATGGAGTTTCCCCCTTCAGGATGGAGAATGCCATGGCTGTGCGATTTCACGTTCTTGCCAGTGGGAGTTCGGGCAACGCCTGCGTGCTTGATGTGGACGGGTTCGGCATCTTGCTCGATTTCGGTCTATCCGCGAAGCAGCTTGCCGCACGCATGCATCGCTGCCGACTGACGTGGGACCAGATCCACGCCGTGCTGTTGACGCACCCGCATACCGATCATTGGCAGCCGGCGACGCTCAATCATGTTGCCAAGCTAAAGGTTGCGTTCTACTGCCATGCCGACCACCTCTCGGCGTTGAGCGCGGAAAGCTCGGCGATCGCAGAGATGGACGTAGCCGGTCGGCTCAATCGCTACCCGATTGGCGAATGGTTCACGCTATCGCCGCACTGCCGATGTCTGCCGATCGCGCTCAGGCACGATGGCGCGACGACGTGCGGGTTCCGCTTCGAGGGCACCGGCGCGATTCTCGGCGCCGAGTGGGCGGTCGGTTATGCCGCCGACCTTGGCTCCTGGCAGCCGGACCTCGCGCGATCTCTTGCCGACGTGGAGCTATTGGCGCTGGAGTTCAATCACGACGTAAACATGCAAATGCATAGCGGGCGGAGTCCGCACCTGATTCGCCGCGTACTTGGCGATGAGGGCCACCTGTCCAACGAGCAGGCGGTCGGCTTGCTCGCGGAGATCGTCCGCACATCGACACCGGGCCGATTACGCGATGTGGTGCAACTCCACCTAAGCGAGCAATGCAACGACCCGGAGCTTGCCCACGCCGCCGCCCACAAGACCTGTGTCGAGCTTGGCCTGAATGTGATGATCCACACCACTCGCCGCGGCAAACCCGGAGCGTCGATCATCATCGGCCAGGCCAGCGCCAGGCCGCGCAAACGCAACCAGCCGAAGCGCGGCGAATCCGAGTGCGTGCAACCGCTGCTGCCGTTCGGGGAGTGAGCAATGCACTGCGTGCGGAAAACCAATTACCGCCGCACCACCGCGTAATTCACCCCGCCCTGCGGCGTCACGATCTGCACCAAGATATCATGTCCCGCCTCCACGCCTTGCAATGTCTTTGACGCGGTGGCCACGCTCGTCACACGCTGCGACTCGATGCGCGTCAGCACGGTACCGACTTTCAATCCCGCGGCGGTGGCGCTGGCGTCATGGATGCGTGTGATGACGACGCCAGGCTGCGTTCGCCGATATCCCAGATCCTCGGCCAATTCCGGCATCAAATCGGCGAGGTCCACGCCGAGCATCGCCATTGCCACGCCTTTCGGCAACGTTCTCGAGTTGCGCGGGGCTGGCACGCCGACATCGACGCCGTAGTCTGCTGGCTGTTCCTCGATTGCGATCGTCAGCTTCGTCGGCTTACCGTCGCGCAGCAGCTCGATCGCGACCGCTTTGCCCAATGGCAACATCGCGACGATGCGCTGCAACGCCGACCCATCGCGTGTCGGCTTGCCCGCAACGGTGAGGACGATATCGCCCGCCACGAGGCCTGCTTTCGCCGCCGGCGTTTTGTCGAACAGATCGGCGATGATCGCGCCGCCATCCTTCATCAGCCCAAACCGATCGGCGACTTCCGGCGATAGTTCGTTGATCTGCGCCCCGAGATACCCGCGGCGAACCGTGCCCGTCGTCGCCAATGCGTGCACGATCTGGCGGGCGAGGTTGCTCGAGGTCGCCAGGCCGACGCCCTGAAACCCGCCGGACTTGGTCTTGATCGCGGCATTGATGCCGACGACTTCGCCGTGCAGATTCACGAGCGGGCCACCGCTATTGCCTGGATTGATGGCCGCATCGGTTTGCAGGAAATCTTCGTACATGTTCATTCGTAGCCCGTTCCGCCCCTTGGCGCTGACGATCCCCTGTGTCACGCTGCCCGCCAGGCCAAACGGCGCCCCGACTGCAAGCACGCGGTCGCCGATCTCCATCGCGTCGGAATCGCCGAACACGAGAATCGGGAAGCGTTCGTTCTTCGCGTCCAGCACGATGACCGCGAGATCGGAACGCCGATCGCCGCGGATGTTCTTCGTGCTCAACTTTCGGCCATCATGAAGTTGCACGACGGCCGATTCGGCGCCTTCGATGACATGATAATTGGTGACGATGACGCCCGCGGCATCAATGAAAAAACCCGATCCAAAACCAAACGGCTGATTGTCCGCCGGCCCACGCCGAAACGCCTCCGGCAGCGGATTGCCCGCGGCGCCAGGATCCTTCGCACGCGTCTCTATGCTGACGACTGCAGGCAGCACGCGCTTAACAACTTCGCGATACGAGGTCAGCTCAACGACAGGCCGAGGCTGCTCCGCTTGCTGCCCGTGCAGCCAACCGTTGAGGAACAGCGCTCCAACGAGAACAATTGCCCTGAATCCCGAAATACTACCGCGTTGCATGGGAGCACTCCTATTTTCGTACCCCTTCCCTTCTTCCATCATACGCGAAAACGGTAGGTTCGAAATTGGTTTCGTGAATGCGCTGTCGAACTGCCGCCGAATTATGGTCGGCTGCGGGATTCGGTAACGATAATGCTAACTTGCCTGGCCCGCTGGAACAACTACATGCCGCGCGAAACAAGGCTGAATTTTTTCGGGTATTTGCTTGCACCTGCCTCCTCGGCAGATATGATCGCCGCAACGCTCCCGTTGAGGTATTGTCGATTGGGAGATCCTGATGATCTGTGAGATGATGGACGACGCTCCCCTTAAGACCATGCTCCACAAAGTCGGCGACGGTCTCGCGAAGGCCCTGAAGAAGAAAGGGGGCTAGTGCTCTGTCAACGCTTGATTTTCGGGGTGTCCGAGCCTGAGCGCCAGTTTTGAAGTTGCGCATTTTTTGCACCGAAGGTGCCACGACAAATCAGCTTAGGGCAACGCCCTGGGAAAAGAGACCGCCACGAGATTAAGCCCTGATAAGGGCGTAACAAACGGACGCTGGCGTCGGTGTAGCCCTTTCAGGGCAGATTTCCTTGGTCCGGATTCAACCCCAGGGCGTTATCCTAAGCTGATTTGTCGTGGCACCTTCGGTGCAAAAGCAAAATGTGCAGCTTCAAAAAGCGCCAGCGAGGGGCACCGGTTTAGCCCTTCGTTCGCTCAAGCTCGGAAATCGACTACCCGAAAATTAAGCGTTGATGAAGCACTAGGATCAGTCGCCGGGCGGCCTGCAAGGACGGCGAATTGCGGAATGCCGGCCCGGTCAACGGTATCCGATAGTTCGGCGATAACAATCTACCATGTCGCATTTTCCTGCTCTCGTTCGATGATCCAGCTCTTGCCCGATCGCCGGATTCAGCATTAAGGCCACTTGACGAGGTCCGCGAAATCCTTCTTGATCCTGGTCGCCGCGCTGCTCTCGGACTTTTGGGGCTGCTGTGCCCAGTAATCCCGCACGCGGGCACTGATGTCAAGGTTACAGTCGATGGTGTGTCGCACCGCAATAGAAATGTCCCCATTTTCGTTGCATTAGAAATGTCCGCATACATTTCTCTATGCTTTCTTCTTGAACCCTTTTCGCCAGGGGTGATTCGTGGCTGGGCGCCATGGGATTTTTTGGGTAGTCTCGCCCTTGCCAAC
>SIAQ01000110.1 GCA_009697105.1 Gemmataceae bacterium
TGTCCCTCACGACCGGGCAACAGGTCTTTGATCCGATCCCAGTCGGCGTCCGAAATCGCATGGCGAGCAAGCATGACAGGCCCTCCTTGGCAAAAGGTATGGCCTGTGTCTTACCAGATTTACCGCAACCTTGTCCACACGACCTAGCTTTTTGAAAATCATTTCGTTATACTCATTCCATGAAATCGCATGTTTTTTCCGCTTTACGAAAAATAAACGGTCAGCGGCGACGAAGTAGGATGCGATTCGCCCAGCCAGTCCTTCATGAGTAACCCCAAGATGCCATGCAACCAACATCCTTACCGTCGAACCGCTTTCTCCGTCGTCGAGGTTACGGTCGCGCTCGCCATCGTCGCCGTCGTCAGTGTCACTATCGCCCAGGTCGTCATCGTTAGTCTGCGCGAACGGGCGAGGTCGGCCGCGCGTCAGGCGGCACTGGAACTAGCAGCAAACGTGCTCGAATCGGCACGCGCGGAACCGTTCGCAAAACTTGACGCCGACTGGGCGAAGGCTCAGAGTGTGCCATCAGTAATGTCCGAATTGCTGCCAGCCGGGAAACTGGTGATTGCCGTCGGCCCGGATGCGGGAGCGCCGAACGCCAAGGTTGTTTCGGTCGAAGTTCTCTGGCGAGAGGCGGACGATCAACCGCTCTGGAGCGTACGCCTGACGACCGTCGTCGGACCACGCAACGCGAAATCGGCGGGAGGTGCGTCATGACACCAGCGCAACGCCGGTCCGGTTTTACCTTGGTGGAACTTCTCGTCGTCATTGGCGTATTAGCGATACTTGGCGGCATCTTGGCGGTGTTGCTCAAGCTCACGCTGGAAACGGAGCACGCGCAAACCGTTAGCTTCGATCGACTCCTGCAGATCAGCCGACTCGCCGATGAATTCCGCGACGATGTCGCCAAGGCCGAGAATACCTTGGCGAATTGGCAAGACCTCCAGGCCGACGAGCGGACCTTGATCTTGAGCCTGAAGAACCAGACCCAAATCGTGTACCAATGGAAAGACGGCTCGCTTTGGCGGTCGGTCTTTGCAGCCGACGAACTCAGCGAGCGCGTCGTCCAGATCGATGCCAAAGACGTGCGAATTGACTTCGTGCATCCGGTCGGAGGCGAAAAGCTTGTCCGACTTCGCCTGCACCGGACACGCGAGGAACAGGACTTGGCCGACCAAGCCCTGGAACTCGCCGCCGCGATCGGAGGAGACCAGCGATGACGACCCAGCGACAAGGCGTGGCAGCAATAACCGTATTGGTCGTTCTTGCGGTGCTGGCGATTGTGTTGTCCGTCGTTACCTTGCAAATGGTATCGCAACGGCGATTTCTCCATCAGCGTGAACGCCAGCTGCAAGCGGACAACCTCGCCCGGGCCGGCATCGAATTCGCCGCCGCCCGATTGTTGGCCTCTGGCGCCGCCTTCACCGACGAGCGCACCGATTGGCAGCCCGATGGCAGAGTGCGTATCCAGGTGACGAAGTCCAAGGGCGAAACATTTACCGTAACCGTTGAAGCGACCGTTGCCGGCGAGAACGAACTCCCCGTGCGGCGCGACCTGACACGCGAGTTTCACCGCATCGACAAAGCCGGTGTCGTGCGGCTCGAATTGATCCGTACACCGGCGCAGTAAATTCGCGTTACCCGTCCTGTGCAAATATGTTGACACGGCCTGCACCAAGCGAAGTAAACGATGTTGCCTTTGTCGGGGGGCTTTGGCGATTCCCTGCCCCGTTGGCCAACGTCCCCTAAACGCGTTCATTTCGTAGAATAACGCTGCGCCTTCACGCTGCATTTGGAGCCTACGCCATGCGATGCACTTTCGCGCTTGCCTGCCTTTGCCTGTTGTCACCGTTGCTTCACGCCGACAATTGGCCCGCTTGGCGTGGACCGAATAACACAGGCGTATCGGCCGAGAAGAACTTGCCGTTGCACTGGTCGAATACCAAGAACGTGCGCTGGAAGGTCGAGCTGAAAGGCGCTGGCGTCAGTCAGCCGATCGTGTGGGACGATCGCGTCTTCATCACGGCATCCGATGGCCGACAAAACGATAAACTCCATGTGCAATGCTATCGCCGATCCGACGGACATCTGCTTTGGCATGCTCGGCTGTTTGGCTCCGCGCCGACGGATCTCTACCCGGCTGGCGGTATGGCGGTGCCGACTCCCGCGACCGATGGCAAGGCGGTTTACGTCCTCTTCGGGACCGGCGATCTCGTCGCCCTCGACTTTGACGGCAAGCCCATCTGGATACGTTCGCTCGCCGACGAGTACGGCTCGTTCCGCAACCGTTGGGGCATGGGCACGTCGCCGATCCTCCTCAAGGACATGCTGCTCGTGCAAGTCGATCACTGGTCGCAATCGTATCTGCTCGCCGTCGATACGAAGACCGGCGCCAACCGCTGGAAGGCTGATCGGCCTGGCTCTGTGAACTGGACCAGCCCGCTTGTCGTCAAGGTCAAAGACCGCACGGAGATCATCACCTTTGGCACGAACTTCGTCCGTAGCTATGACGCCGACAAAGGCGGCGAACTTTGGCGCGTCGATGGCATGCATTTCCAATGTATCCCCAGCCCGATTGTCCTGGGCGACATCGTCTTCGCGGCTTCCGGCGAGAATACGATGGCAATCAAACTCGACGGCAGCCGAGGCGATTTGACCAAGTCGCATGTGCTGTGGAAAAACAAAAAGGCGTCGGCGTTCGTGCCCTCGCCCATACTTTACAAGGGTCTAATCTTCCTGCCCGGCGATCGCAACTTTGTCACCTGCTATGACGCGAAAACCGGCACGCAGCACTGGCGCGAACGGCTTGGCGAACAGTTCCACGCCTCCCCCGTTGCCGGCGGTGATCGCGTTTATGTGGCAACCAAGGAAGGCGCGGTTAAAGTCTTCCGGGCAAGCGACAAGTTCGAGTTGCTCGCCGACAACGCCATGGGCGAGCCGATCATCGCCTCGCCGGCAATCTCGAACGGCCAAATCTTCATCCGCGGCGAACGGCATCTGTATTGCATCGAGGACCAGAAGCGCCAGTAATTTCGAAAGTCCCAGGATGAGCGAAGCGATTCCTGGGGGTTCGACGGGCGGATTCACCCCCGCCAATCGCTGCGCTCATGGTGGGGCTTGATTGCCCGTTTTTTTTGAAACTTTAACGTCCTTCACAGGTATCATTCCATACACCATGGAAAGTAGTGAATTCAAGGGAACTTAATCGAAGGAGTTTTTTCTCATGCAAACTAGCCGAAAACTATGGATTGCTGCGGTCTGTGCCGTGGCGATGGTTGCGAGCGTATCGACGGTTCGCGCACAGCAGACGAACCTGCTGCCGCCGGACTCCGAATTGGTCGTCACGATCAATTTCCAGCAGATCATGAAGTCCGAGGTTGTGAAGGCGAACAAAGCGATCCTCGACATTGTCAAGGGCAAGATTGATGAGCAGCTCGATGAAAAGGGCCTGGCGAAATACCTGAAGAAAGCGGGCTTCGATGTTTTCCGCGATCTTTCCACGATCACTATCTCGATCCCGGCGGATCGCAATCCGGAAGAGGGCTTCATCCTCCTCGAAGGCACCTTCGACGCCGAGAAGATTGAAGCCGCGTTCACCGACGCCAGCAAAGACGCAGGCGGCGGGCTGAAGATCGTCATGATCGGCAACGCCAAAGCGTTTGAGGTTTCGCCCAAAGGCGAAAAGTCGATGCTCGTCGGTGTCCTCAACAAAAAGACGCTGATCGCCTGCTTGACCAAAAAGGACTTCGGCGACGCCGTCGCACGGTCTGGCGCCAAAGGAGCGGGCAAGTTCAAATCCGAAACCGTCACCAATCTCCTTCAAACCGTGACGGCCAAACAGAGCATCAGCTTTGTCGCCACCAGCAAGGTGCTTGGCAAACTTGCTGAGAACGCCCCCGAAGGCGCACCGCAAGCCAAGATGGCCGTCGAAGCCATCAAACAGATGGACGGATTCTCCGCGGCGATCACCATTCAAAAGGACATCGACGTTCAGCTTGGTCTCAACATGAAAGATGCTGACACCGCCAATAAAACCGCGGCTGGCATCAACTTCGCCATCACCCTGTTCAAAGGCAAAGTCGACGACATGGCCAAAGGCGACGAGAAGGCCAAGGTCCTCGCCGATGTCATGAACACTTTACGTGCCTCATCCAAAGGCCCGAATATCGTCATTAACGCTCGGCTCACCTTTGAAAACCTCGGCAAGCTGCTGCAAAGCCTGCCGCTGCCGAATAACTGAAATGATTTCCGTTTGTGAGTCGAGCCGCCGCATGGCAACGTGCGAGCGCTAAGCCGCAAGCGGAAAGATCGATTTGTTCCCTCGGCGTCGCGATGACGCCCTAAAGTAACGGCGTGTATGCCAGCCATTGGCAGCACGCCGTTTCTCATTTTCCAACTCTCGCTCATAGAATAATGCGGTTCCACCAATGTGGTGGAATTGAGCACGCAAGCCCAAGGGTGAGGTACTCCGAACCCCACAGGCACCAACTTACGAAATCGACGTCAGGCAAATGCAATTGAACCACAGAGGCACAGAGAGCACAGAGAAAATGCGAGGAATGGGGAACTGAATCAGCAACCGGAATCGTGACAAAATCAATTCACAATTCTGCGCATTTCCTCTGTGCCTCTGTGATTAGTCTGCTCTGGATTGACACAATTTCCTTAAATTGGCCTATCCCAGAGGTTCGGAGCACCTCACACCTGGGCTTCTCGATCAAGTATCACTGTCCGAGAGGCCACAACATGCACCCCATCGCTGCCCCCGAATACAACGTCACCGGCATCAACTACGCCGACCGCGCGCACCTGGAGTACCACGGCACGATCATCGACTTTCACGCTCACGTCATGGTCACCCGGCCCGGTGATCCGCCGACCGGGCCGCCACTAGGGTCTGGCCCCGGTGCGAGCCTCGACCAGGCCGAGCTGATGCTCGATGTCGCCGCCGACTTCGGTATCACGCAAACCGTGACGATGTGCCCGCTCGACGATATCCAGCCGTTGCGCGATCGCCTGGGCGATCGGCTCGTTTTCAACGCGATGATTAACAAGCGAAACATCGAGGAAAGCGATGACGACGTCTATCGCATGATGGACCAGTATTACGAGTTTGGCGTCAAAGTTGTCAAGCTCTGGTCGGCTCCGCGTGGGCGCGATCGCGGCTTGATTATCGACGCGCCCTGGCGTATCGAAGCCGTGCAACGCGCACGTGCCGCGGGCGTTCGGCTCGTCATGGTGCACGTCGCCGATCCCGATGCCTGGTTCCGCACCGTCTACGCCGACGCCGCGAAATTCGGCACGAAGGCAGATCAATATATCGGCCTGCGACGCATGATGGAGCTGTTTCCCGACCTGACCTGGATCGGCGCCCACATGGCCGGCGATTCGGAGCATCCCGATCATCTCGAGGCGTTGCTTGACGAGTATCCGCAATTTTACATCGACACCAGCGCGACCAAATGGCAAGTGCGCGAGGTCTCGCCGCGAGCCGACGCCCATCGCGATCTGCTGGTGCGGCGTGCGGATCGATTCCTGTTTGGCACGGACCTGGTGACGCGCCACCATTTGACGCGCGAGCATTACGTGAGCCGATACTGGTGCCAACGCACACTCTGGGAGAGCACCTGGCACGGCCCCAGCCCGATCGCCGACGCCGACTGGAAGCCTGCCGAGGGTGAACCCGCCCTGCCGACGCTGCAAGGTGTGGGCCTTCCGGAGGACGTGATCGAGATGGTCTACCACCGCAACGCCCGGCGACTGTTGGATTTTGCAGTGGTGTGATGCGAAAAAAGGGCGATCGGGAGTTCAACTTGGATTTCCGTCAACTTCGTTTTGACGATCCTGGTGCTCTGTCACAGCTTAAATGTAGGATGTTTGATTTACGAGCCGGAAGCGTAAGCAACGGACTGGCATAACCATCCGTCGCTTACGTTTCCGGCTCGTAACCGATATCTTAGCGTTGCAAAAGCACTAACCCGAAGCGTAAGCGAGGCAACGCAGGACGGCGCAGCCGGCCGAGCCTCGACTGCCGGCTGGTCGCGTCGGTCACTGGCCAGTTACGAAATGATTGTCAACCTCATCAGTAACACAACGACAGAACAAGGACTGCTTGTGAAGGCGGCCTTGGACGAACCTGGCGAATGGACTTACACTATCCGTCCGCAGAAGTGTATTGCTCAAGTTATTAATGCGCGGCTCCTTCGGGTCGGAAGTCGATTCGGCTTGAGTTTCGGTGTCCGTTTCGTGATCTTTCGACTTCCAATCCCGTCACCACGTCGTATCCAGTTCAAACGGAAACATCGGTCGGCGGCGATTCTTATATTCGAGCCGGGTCATGTCGGCGGAGGTCACGCCAGGGGTATCGACACGGATCAGGTGTTTCGACACGGGTGCATAGGCTGCCACCGGGGCGTGGACGCCTTTGGCAACCAACACGCGAAACGCTGACAGGTCGACGCCGTGGCTTGTCAGTTGCCTGATGCTGAATGGGACCATGCGGCGAGTCGTAAGCATGATGGTCAAGCCGGTGTCGGTGGCGACGATCGCGGTCGGGCCTTGATTGAAGTGCAGGAAGCCGCCGTGGCGTGGCTCGGTTTCAGAGAACTTGCCGTCGCCGAGCGATTGCACGGTGAACTCGGCTTCAAAGGGTGGCCCGTGGAGGTCATCGGTTTTGCCGCCTACGGTTAGCGTGACGCGCGTGCCAACGCCTGCCGCGATGGCCTTCTGCACGGAATCGGCATCGGCGAGACAGACGCATGCCGGCAGAAGGTCACGGCGATTGGCCAGCGCGATTGCGAGCAGCGTGCCGTCGCCGGGCGAGCCGCCGCCGACGTTGTCGCCCATGTCGAGAAGCGTGATCGGGCCATCGAGCTTGGCGGCGCGGTCGCACGCTTCGCTGATGCTCGTCATTTGGCCGACGAACGCATGCCGGCGATCCCACCAATATTGACCCAGACCGAGCGCGGTTTCCTCGGCAAGGGCGAAGTCGTTATTCGTCACGCTGATGACGCAGGCCCCCATCTCGGCAACGTCGGCATACGGAAAACTAAGTATCACACTGTTGGTCACGACGCCTTCCTTATCGAGCAGCGCGTCGGCGTAATCGTAGACGCCGCGGCACGGCTGCTCGGCGGTGAGCTGACGTTCGATGTTGACGGCGAGCGGTAGAAACGCCGCCGCCATGGTTGGCTTGATCTCGCCGCGCAGTGTCATCGCGATAAGCCGGGCCGCCTCGATGCCGCGTTGGCGTTGGTCGAGATGCGGATTGGTGCGATAGCCGATATATGCGTCGCAGGCTGCGATCATTTTCGGCGACACATTGGCGTGCAGATCGAGCGTGCCGACGATCGGCATCTTGCGACCGACGCGCTGGCGAAGGTGGGTCAGCCAGTATCCATCGGCATCGGCGTGGTTCGCGGCCACCGTCGCGCCGTGTGGAGCGACGAGCAACCCGTCGAGTGGTCCCGCGCGGTCGAGAGCCGCATCGAGCCGACGCACCAGCGCATCGAGAGTTTCCGCCGTCAGCACGCCGAACGGCAGCGCCCGGGCGGCGAAGATCGGCACGGCTTCGAGCTTCTGCTCCGCGAGTCCGACGAAGAACCCACCGATTTCGTGATGTGCGTCGGCGAGCCGCTTGCGCACCGCTTCGCCTTCGAGCAAGATGTCAGCCTCGAAATGCGCGAGCGTCGTCTCGCCTTTTATAAACGTGTTCGATTCCTGCAACAACGCGATGATGCCGACTCGCATTTCACCGTCTCCGATAATTTGAATATTTCGTGCGGATATTGTACTTGGGAAAATCGAAACAAGAACGTCCCGATTCCGCCGCTTGCGGCTTAGCGCTCGCAAGGCGCCACGCGAGCGCTAAGCCGCAAGCGGCAAAACCGAACGGACCACGGACTACGGACTCCTTTTTGAGCAACTTCGTATAATAAGCGAATTCTCCCGAAGAAGAGGCTGTCGATGCGCGTCAAGGAAATAATCGCCTGGCATGTACGGATTCCGCTTAAAAAGCCGATCCAGCATGCTTCTCATACGCGCACGGAGACCGACAACGTCGTCATTCGCGTCACACTCGACGATGGCACGCAGGGCTTCGGTGAAGGTGTGCCACGCGAATATGTCACGGGCGAGACGATCGATTCCGCACTTTCGCTGCTCCTGCAAAGCGACCTCGCGGCTCAACTCGACGATTGCCGAGATTTCAACTGGGCCGTCGGCATGGCGGAACGCCTGAAGCTCGCGCCGATCGTCGGCGATGAGCGCGGTTGCATGGGCAACGGGGCACGCTGCGCTCTTGAGCTAGCGTTGCTCGATGCGTTCGGCAAACATTTTCACGAGCCGGTCTCGGCGGTGACGCAACGGCTCGCGCCCGATCTGTTTGAACCGAAAACGCATGTTCGCTACAGTGGCGCCATTACGTCGGCGAAAGGGTTTAAGGCCCGCGTTTCGGCGTGGAAGATGTGGGTCTACGGCTTCCGCCAGGTCAAGATAAAGGTCGGCATCGAAGGCCAAAACGACGTGGATCGCCTGAGCGCGATTCGGCGGCGCGTCGGGCGGAAGATGGACATCCGTATCGACGCCAACGAGGCCTGGACGACTTCCAATGTGCGCGATCGTATCCTTGAGTTGAAGCCGTTCGGCATCACGTCGGTCGAGCAACCGATTCCTCACGAGGCGTCAGAGACGCTAGCAGGTGTTCGCCGCGATGTTGGCGTGCCGATCATGCTTGACGAATCGTTGTGCGGCGAGTTTGACGCCAAACGAGCGATCATTTTGAGCATGTGCGATCTCTTCAATTTGCGGCTATCGAAGTGCGGTGGATTCATCGCGACACTTCGGCTTGCACAAATGGCGAAGCAGGCGGGGTTGGGCTATCAACTCGGTTGCCAGGTCGGCGAGTCGGCGATATTGTCGGCGGCGGGTCGGCATTTCGCGAGCAGCGTCAAGGACATTCGTTATTTGGAAGGCAGCTACGACAGCCATCTCGTGCGCGAAAACCTCGCAACGAGCAACATCACGTTCGGCTGGGGCGGTTGGGCGCGGGCGCTGGCGGGGCCGGGGCTGGGCGTCACCGTCGATGCCGTTGCGCTGGCGCGCGTCGCGGTTCGCAAGGAGGTGCTGCTTGGCTGAGCCGACGCCTCCATTTACCATTGAAGAGCATCAAGCGAGCGATGGTTATCGCTGGAAGTACCGCAAGTACCTTACCACGCAGAAACCGCGTGGAATCGTGGTCTTCGTTCACGGCATTCAGAGCCATGCGGGGTGGTACGAATATTCCTGTACGCAACTCGCCCAGGCGGGATACGAGGTCTACTTTCTCGATCGCCGGGGTTCCGGCATGAACGCCGAAACGCGAGGCGATGCGCCGAGCTTCCGCCGACTGCTTGACGACATCGCCGAGTTCCTGACGGCATTGCCGCGAACGACGGCAGATGAACAGACCCGCGGCCTGTTGCCGGTCTTCCTCGCGGGCATTTCGTGGGGCGGGAAACTTGTAGTCGCGTTGGAACGCCGACATCCTGGCCTGGTCAACGGCCTGATGCTGCTCTGCCCCGGGTTCTTCGCCAAGGTTCGGCCCACACTTTGGCAGCGGCTCGGTATCTTCTTCTCGCGCTTGTTTCGACCGCGCACGAAGTACCCGATCCCGCTCAATGATCCCGAGTTGTTCACGTCGTCGCCCACTTGGCAGCAGTTCCTGCGCGACGATCCGCTGCGTTTGCATCAAGCAACCGCGCGGCTACTCGTTGAAAGCGTCCGCCTCGACGGCTATCTGCGGTTCACGCCGAAATACGTACATGTGCCGGTGCTGCTGCTCCTGGCGTCGGAGGATCGCATCATCAGCAACGACCTGACGCGCGAATTCGTCGATAAATTCGCAACGCCCGACAAGCAAATCATCGATTATAACGGTGCACATCATACGCTGGAGTTTGAGCAACCGCCAGCCCCGTTTTTGAAAGATATGCAAGACTGGCTGGATCGGCAAATTGCGTCGTGAGGCTACCTGACGCACGCCGGGTGCATGACAGCACCTGTTAAGGAAATAAACCACGGATATCACTGATTACGCGGATAGGGAAAAACGCTACCAAGTGTATTTCCTATCCGCGTAATCAGTGATATCCGTGTTAAATTTGGCTCTACGCAAGTGCTGTCGTGCACGCACGCTCATACACCCGAATCCGCCTTGACGGATTCGTCGCAAACGTTAATACTCTACCTTCTTGATGCAAGCTCGTCTCGCGACTTGTTCGTGACCGCTCCGTGCAGTCGACCGAAGGGGAACGGCGTTATGCGTATTTGTTTGTACACCGAAACAGCTCTGCCCAAACTTGGCGGGCAGGAGCTCTGCATCGACGCCTTGGCCAGGCAACACCTCGCGCTGGGGCATGAACCGACGGTGCTCGCGCCGTACCCGCGAAAGCTGCTCGTCGCCGATCATCTTTTGCCTTACCGTGTCGAGCGCCATCCGCGGTTCTATTCGACGCATCTTTTCGTCGCCTGGTATCGGCGCTATTTGCTCAAACTGCACCAGCGGCTTGGCTTCGATATCGTACACTGCCATGGCATCTACCCGTCGATGTATTTGGCGTCGCTCGTGAAGGATGAGCTAGGCGTGCCGATCGTCGTCACGAGTCACGGCGGCGACGTCTATGCCGACAACGTAAGATTGAAGAAAAAAGTAATCGAGACACGCTGCGTCGAAAGCCTGCGAGCCGCCGATGCGCTTATCGCGATCAGCCGATTCACGCACGACGGCTTGGCGCGACTTTGTCCCGAAGCCGCTCATCGAATCATTGATATTCCCAACGGCGTGAATTTGGCTGAGTTTGACACACCATCGACAACGCTTCCGCAGGAAATCCCGAACCTTCCGTCAGGCGGCTACGCGGTCTTTCTGGGCAGACTGAAATATCGCAAAGGCGTCGATGTGTTGCTGCACGCGCTTGCCCGATCGGCCGAAACATGTGATGCAACATTGGCGATTGTCGGCGACGGCGAGGAGCGACCGTACCTTGAGCTGCTGTGCGATCAGCTTGGCATTACCGATCGTGTCCGATTTCTTGGCAAGCTTTCAGGCGCCGCGAAAAATAATGTATTGCAGAACGCCCGCTTCGCCGTCGTGCCCTCACGGCAATGGGAGGCGTTCGGCTTGGTCGTGCTGGAGAGTTTCGCGTCAGGCCTGCCCGTGATTGCGAGCGACATGCCGGGCCTGGCTGACCTGATCCAACCGAACAAGACCGGCCTACTCGTGCCGCCGGAAGACGACGAACAACTCAGCAACGCCCTGACGCGCCTGTTCACGAATGACGCGCTGGTGGCCCGCATGCGCGAGCAGACGAAAGCCGCCGTCCGCCCGTACGATTGGCGCCTCGTGGCGGAGCGACATCTTGCTCTGTACGCGAATTTGCAGTCACCGCGTCTCGCCGCGGCGGCGTGAAATCTCGATAAAGCCCGCCATCTATGGCGGGTTATGTGACGGGCATCTGGGCTCGTCCTGTCACACGTACTAAACTGAGCATCGGTTATCCGCTTCGTTTAGTACGAGATTCAAGCATGCACATTATCATTCAATTCATCGGCGCTTTGGTTGTCGCCGGGTTCACATTTGTTTGGTTCACGGTTGATTTGCAAACGTCTATGCACGGGTCGCAAGGCAAGGATCCGCCAAAGTTCGTCAGCAATTCACTCGACATTAAATTCGCTCTGGTTCCGGCCGGAAAATTCACAATCGGCTCGCCCGATGCCGAGCTGCATCGCAACGCTGACAAATCGCAACAGGAGATCGCTATCACACGAGCCTTCTACCTGGGCGTGTTTGAAGTGACGCAAGGTCAGTACAAGAAAATCGCTGGCACGAAGCCGAGCTTTTTCTCAGCGAACGGCGCTGGCAAACAACGCGTCGACAAGCGCGACACGTCATCGTATCCCGTCGAACGTGTGTCCTGGCACGACGCCGTCGCCTTTTGCCAAAAACTCAGCACAACGGAAGGCAAAACCTATCGCCTGCCCACGGAAGCCGAATGGGAATATTCCTGCCGAGCGGGAACCACCAGCGTCTTTCATTACGGCAACAATTTCAACTCAACACTCGGAAACATCAATGGCCTAGTCTACTCCTCCTACGGCAAGGAGACGGCGGGGCCGTTCTTCCGTGCTACAGTCAAAGTCGGCGAATATAAGCCGAATGCGTTCGGTTTGCACGACATGCATGGCAATGTGCAGGAATGGTGTGCTGACTGATATGCGGCGGATTATTACAAGCAAGCCACGAAGGCGGATCCGCAAGGACCGAAGACCGGCACCGAACGGGTGCTGCGCGGCGGCGCTTGGCCATCGTCCGCCAAAGCCTGTCGCGCCGCCATGCGCAACCATCTGCCGCCCGACGACCGCACCTACACCACCGGCTTTCGCGTGGTGTTGGAAACGAAGTGATCTCGTATTCCGCTTGCGGCTTAGCGCTCGGAATATCCCACAGGAGCGCTAAGCCGCAAGCGGCGTTATTCCGCCTCCTTCTTCACATTTACCTGATTCATCATGCTGCGAATCATGGCATCCTGCCAGGAGAGCGGCCAAATCCGCATGAAACCGAGCTTCCAACGCATGCGGCGTGGGAAGGTATGGAACAGCAATTTTTTCCGAATCGCGTAAGCGATTTCCTCCACGGCCGTATCGAGATCGACCATGTGTTCAAGCGTCCCTTCGAGTTGCGCGGTCATCGGCGTGCGGATCCATCCGGGGCAGATGGTCGTGACGTAGATGCCGATCGGTTTCAATTCAACGCGCAGGCCATCCATGATCGCATTGACGCCGGCCTTGCTCGCGCTGTAAGCGAGCATCCGTGGCATGCCGCGATACGACGCAATACTTGACATGCCCACGATATGCCCACGCCGCCGTTCCACCATCCCCGGCAAAACGGCGCCGATGCTATTTGACACGCCTAGCAGATTGACATTCAGCACCTTGTTCATGGCGGCGATGTCGTAATTCAATCCGCTCGTTTCCAATCCAATACCCGCGTTGGCAACCAACAAATCGGTCGGCCCCAGCTGCGCCTCCAACTCACGCACCGCTGCGATCAGCGCCGGCGGATCGGTGACATCGGCAAGCGCCCAGGCGATGCGATGCCCTTGCGCGAGCAAGTCGTCGGCCAACGAGCGAAGCCCGTCATCACGTCGATCCAGTGCGGCGATGGCGTACCCTTCACGGGCAAGCCGATGCGCCAGGGCGAGGCCGATACCGCTGCCGGTTCCCGTGATCAATGCGACGGGTGATGATGGAGTCATTTTGTTGTGATATGGGAAACTGACTTGGACGTATTGTAGACCCAGAAGCGCAAACCACGGACTAGAGAAAACCGTCGCTTACGCCAATTTGCCGCTTGCGGCTTAGCGCTCGCAAGGCGCCACGCGAGCGCTAAGCCGCAAGCGGCAAATTGAAATCGGGAAGTTCTTATTATAGTTTTCCTAAGCTGTCAGATTCAAACCGCTTACAGCATGCGCGGCTCCGACCGAATTGCACGTACTCCGGTGACGCACGTGCATACAATTGCCGCATGACTACGTTGCCGCGAATGCTGATTACGATGGGCGATGTCGCGGGCATTGGCCCGGAGATCGTCGCCAAGGCTTGGATTGCGTTGTGCCGTGTCTGTCAACCAATCGTCGTGGGCGATGTCTCGGCGATGCGCTCGGCGTTGCAATTCGCAGCGCAGCCAGCGTGTGTCATTGCGATCGACGATGTGACGCACGGCAAACCGGAACCAAGGGCGATTCCCGTGTTGCAGGCAACGAAGCGAGATCTTTCACAAGTCATTCCTGGCAAGCTCAGCGCTGGGGCAGGCGGGGCGGCGTTCGATTTTCTCTGCACCGCCATCGACCTGACGTTGGCGAAGCAGGCCGATGGCATCGTCACGTTGCCACTCAACAAAGAGGGACTGCACGCCGCCGGTTTGCATTATCCGGGCCACACCGAGATACTCGCGGAAAAAACCGGCGTGCGCGATTTCGGCATGATGCTATACGCCCCGGCCCTGGAACCGATGCGGAATCCCGTCGGCGTCGTGCATGTAACACTTCACATGGCCGTGCGGGATGTGTTCGCCAACCTCACCGCCGATGCGGTGTTCGAGAAAATTCGCCTAGTGGCCAATGTCATGGGTAGGCTGTGCGCAAAGCCGGCACGTGTCGGCGTCTGTGCGCTCAATCCCCATGCGAGCGACGGCGGCATCTTCGGAGACGAGGAAGCACGGCTCATCGCGCCGGCAGTCGCGCGAGGCCAGGCCACCGGCATCGACGTTAGGGGGCCGATTGCCTGTGACGCCATCTTCATGCAAGCACGCGCCGGGCGGTTCGATGGCATCGTCGCCATCTATCACGATCAAGGCCATATTGCCCTCAAACTACTCGCCGGCCGAGCGCTGGTCAACGTCACGCTCGGCTTGCCGATCGTCCGCACCAGCGTCGCCCACGGCACGGCCTACGACATCGCGGGCCAGGGCGTGGCCGACGCATCGTCGCTACTCGAGGCCGCCGAGGTCGCCGTAGCGTTGGCGCGATGTTGATCGGGATTATTCCATCTGGCGCGTCGTCGGGTTCGCGTTCGCCCAAGGCGAACGGCTAAACAATTCGGAGAACCTTTCCATGAAATCGAAATATTGCGTGATCGCTCTGTTCGCATTATTCGCCGCCGTGCCCACGTGCGCTTCCGCACAGGAGAAGCTAAAACGGCCCAACGTGCTGTTCATTTTTTCTGACGATCAGCGTGCCGACACGATTGCGGCACTGGGCAACAAGCAGATCAAAACGCCGAACCTGGACAAGCTCGTCGCACGCGGCACGGCCTTTCGCCGGGCGTATTGCATGGGCGCGATGCAAGGCGCCGTCTGCGTGCCGTCCCGTGCCATGATGCTGAGCGGCCGATCGCTGTTTCGCGTGAATGACGGGCTTAAAGGCATCAACACCTGGCCGGAGATGTTTGCGCGAGCTGGGTATCGCACGTTCATCACGGGCAAATGGCACAACCAGCAAGCTTCGGTGCTGGCGGCCTTCAGTGCGGGCAAGAACATCTTCTTCGGCGGCATGGGCAGCCCGTACGCTCTGCCCGTCTCCGACATCACCGAGAAACGCACGCTCACCGAAAAAAAGCTCACCGGCAAACATTCGTGCGAACTCTTCGCGGACAGCGTCATCGACTTCATCAAGGCACAGAAGGGCGGGAACCAACCGTTCATCGCTTACGCTTCGTTGAACGGTCCACACGATCCGCGCGTCGCGCCGAAGGAATATCACGAGATGTACAACAAAGAGAAACCGCCGCTGCCGCCGAACTTCATGCCAGTGCATTCGTTTAACAACGGCGAGATGGTGATACGCGATGAGAAGCTCGCCCCTTGGCCGCGCACACCGGACGTCGTCAGGCAACACCTGGCGGATTACTATGCGTACGTGACCTACGTCGATGCTCAGGTTGGCCGAATTCTGCAAGCGTTGCGCGATGCTGGGTTGGAGGACGACACGATCATCGTCTTCGCCAGCGATCATGGCCTGGCGATCGGCAGCCATGGTCTGTTCGGCAAACAAAATCTATACGACCATTCGATGCGGGCGCCGCTCATCATGGCCGGGCCGGGCATTCCCAAAGGCCAGCAAACCGATGCCCTCGCCTACCTCTTCGACATTTTCCCGACGCTCGGCGATCTCGCACAGGTCAAAGGCCCCGCCGGCAGCGACGGCAAAAGCTTGGTTCCCGTGTTGAAGGGCGACGCGAAACAGGTGCGCGATTCCGTCTTCCTCGCCTATCGCCAATTCCAACGCAGCGTGCGCGACGAACGCTGGAAGATCATCGTCTATCCGCACATCAACAAGACGCAACTCTTCGACCTCGAAACCGACCCGCACGAGATGATGGACCTCGTCAAGGATCCCGCCCATTCCAAAACGATCACGCGCTTGACCGACCGACTCACCGCCTGGCAAAAAGATCTCGGCGACACGCAACCGCTGCGCATCGCCAATCCGTTGCCCGAGAAGTTCGACTTTCCCGACATGCCGCCGGGGAAAAAGAAAAAGAAGAAGCAATCCGATCCGAGACTGAGCGCCAGCGAAGGGCCGAACGAAGCCCCTCGCTGGCGCTCAGGCTCGGAAATTCCATGCCTCTGTGATTCAAATCTTCCTAAAATGTCGCACCTCGACAACGGCTCGGTGAAGATCGGTGTCGATCTCACGCTTGGCGGCGCGATCACTTACCTATCACCCTCGGGGCAGGACAAGAATCTCGTCAACAGCTTCGACTTTGGCCGACAGATTCAGATGTCGTATTACGCCGGCCCGGTGCCTTTTGTCGCTGGCGAGAAGGAGCCTGCGAAACATTGGCGGCATCTCGGCTGGAACCCGATCCAAGTCGGTGACGATTTCAAGAACCCTTCCAAGATCATCGATTTGAGCAACGACGGCAAGACGATCTACGTCAAGTGCATCCCGATGCAATGGCCGCTCGACAACGAACCTGGCGAATGCAGCTTTGAATCGTGGATAAGACTCGACGGCCACACCGCACGCGTCAAGTGTCGACTGACCAACCAACGTGGCGACATGACGCAATATGCCGCCCGCACGCAGGAAATGCCCGCCGTCTATACGAATGGGCCGTACCATCGGCTCATGACTTACATTGGTAGCAAGCCGTTCACGGATGACACGTTGACGCAGATCGTGTTGGCGAAGGATCAGAAAGGCCCATGGTCGCATTGGCTGGCTACTGAGAATTGGGCAGCACATGTCAACGATGACAATTGGGGTTTGGGTGTTTGGCATCCGCGTATGTTCAAATTTACCGGCGGATTCGCGGGCAACCCAGGCCGTGGCGGACCCAAAGATATCGCCGCCGGCTACATTGCGCCGAATCGTCAGGAGATCCTCGATCACGACATTGCTCACGAATACGAATATGTTCTTATCGTCGGAAAACTGTCCGACATCCGCGCGCATGTCGTGAAATATGCCAAACGCCCTGCCCCGCCGACGTATCGTTTCGCCAAGGACCGCCAGGGCTGGCATCACGTTAACGCCGCCGACGCCGGTTGGCCGATCCGTGGCGAGTTGAAAGTACTGCTCGACAAGGACGATCCGCAGATGCATGCGCCGGCCACGTTCTTCGCTGCCGAGGATGCACCGAAGCTACGCATCGAGGCGGCCTTTAACACGAAGGAAAAGATCGCGCAAATCTACTGGGCAACATTCGATCAACCGGAGTTCAAGGAAAAGAACAGCCTGCGTTTTCCCATCCAGGGCGACGGCAAGCTCCGCACCTACGACGTCGATCTCGCGGAATCGAAAACCTATCGCGGGTCAATCGTCGGCATTCGCTTCGACCCGATCCCGGTCGGCAACACCGGCGACTTCGTGCGTGTGCGGTCAATTGTGTTTGGGCGTGAGTGAGGAGGACACCTATACTTCGCACGGCAGAGAATGTCGCATTCTCGGACAGATCGAACCTTTTCCGAGCCGCGACCGTCAGGGAGTGGCCGACATGATACCGTGCGCACGCTGGCGGCCGCTCCCTCACGGTCGCGGCTCGGAAAAGCGACAAACCACCCGTTAGAGGTTTATCAACGGCTAACGTTCGTCCATCCCAGAGGCTCGGAGTACCTTACCCCTGGGCTTGAATTCTCCGTTTGCGATTTGTCGCGGCGGCCTAGCACGTGCAAGAGCGCCGGCAGAAACACCAACGCCGTGAACATGCAGCAACTCACGCCGACGGTCAGGAACAAACCGAGCGATGCCATCCCGCGATGCTGAGCGAACATCAGCGTGCCGAACCCGAGGATCGTCGTCAAAGCCGCGACCATGATGCCGCGGCCCGTGGCGTGGGTGAGCCGATAGCGCTGCGAACGATCCCGGCTGCGGAAGTCGTGCATCACGTGTACACCGTTGTCCGCGCCGACGCCGAGGATGAGCGGGAAGGCAATCATGTTTGCCGGGTTCAACGGCACGCCGAACAGCGCCATCAGGCCAAGCGTTGCAACCAACCCCATCGCCAGCGGCAGCAGCGCAACGAGCGTATGTTTGATCGTACCAAAATCAAGCAGGAGCACGAGGATCATGGCGATCAACGCATAGACGCCGGCCCAGAGGAAGCCGCTTTGCATCGCCTTCAGGCCTTCGAGCGTGGTGAACGGTTTGCCCGTCGTCTCCGGATCGACAGTGCCGACCTGCTTGACGAAGCCTGCCAACGGCTCGAAGTTCCACAGGCATTCCTTGCTAAACACGCGCACTAGCCATTTGCCATTCTTGCCGATGTAGCGTTCACGCAGGCAGGTCGGCAGGTCTTCGAGCCGAATCGGTGTCGGCGAGGAGACATCGCGCAGGCGGTGCAGGTCGTCGGCGAGGTCGCGCGTCATTATTCCTTCGTACTGGTGCAGGTGGTAGGCGATAACCTGTGGGCCTGCGGGGTGGTCCTGCGCCTCGCCGAAACCGACCTCCGTGGAATCCGCTGACCTTGGCTGAGTGACGGCGAGCAACTGCTGCAAGCCGCCTTCCAATTTCGCGATCGCGTCGTTGGGCCGATCCTTTTGCAACCTGGCAACGGCCTTCAGTACGCGCGTGCCGGTCAGTTGAATGTCGTTAAGGTTCGGCGTGCCGCGTTCGAGAATGTCGCCGCGATTGGGCAGCTTACGTAGGCGATATTGAATATCGCGCAGGCTTTCGAGCTTGCGATCCTGATCACGTGGAATGAGCGACGCGATCGTTACGACGCTGCTCACTTCAGGCAGTTGTTCATATTTCGCCTTGAGCGCAAGTGCTTCTTCCGGCGTTGTGGACCAATTGACAGCGGACCAACTCGAACCGGTAGTATGCTCGATGAGCGTCTTCTCCCACTGCACCGATTCGAGCGACTGAGCCTGCATGTTGAGCAGATTGTGGTCATAGCGAATTTGCGACGCACAGCAGGCGAGAACAATGGTCACCGCCACCGCCGTGATGACGACATAACGCGGCTTGCGCATCAGCCAGCCGAGCCATTCACGGCGAGCCTCCCGATGTTCCTGCATCGAGAGAATCTGTTCACTGCCCGTATCTTGGCTGTGCACGCGAATATCGAAGATGGCCAACAGCGCCGGTGTGACGACGAAACACGACAAGGCACAGAGCAACACGCCGCATCCGGCGATCCAACCGAGCTCGGTTACTGCCTGAAGATCGGCGAGCATGGCGGCGAAGAACGCGAATGCCGTCGTCACCGCCGCCGTCGCGATGCTTGGCCCGACGTGCAGCGCCGTCTCACGCATGGCGGCGGGAATGTCGAGCCCGGCCTGGCGCTCCTGGCCAAACCGCGTGACCCAGAGCACGCCGTAGTCGCCCATGCCGATCAACATCACCGCGAAGGCAGACGAGAGGATGTTGAGATGCCCGACCGTGAGCGTGACCCAGCCCAGCGCCCAGAGCGTGCCGACCATCAGTGCGCCCACGGTCATCAGCGGATAGCGATAGCCGCGATAGACGATGAGATAGAGCAGCGCGACGCCGATGAGCGCGAGCCACGATGCGAAATTGCTATCGTTCTGCGAGGCGACCATTTCATCGTTTTCGAGCACGGGCAGACCGGTCAACCCGAACTCGACATCGGAATGTTTCGCACGCAACCGTGTCAGTATCTCGCGCAACTCCGCGATGCTGTTCTGGGCGGATGTGAAGTTGCCGTTATCCTTTTCCGTCATTGGGCTGACGAGGAGGAATGCGAGCGTGCCATCACTGCTAAAGAAATATTGTGGTTTGGCGAGATAGTCGGCCTCGCCTGGCTGCTTGCCCGACGGCATGGCGCCACGCCAGGGGTTGCGGTAGCGTGACTCGGAGGCGAGGTAGTCGCATGCGCCTCGGCTGATCGCGTCGAGTTGACGAAAGAATTGCTCGGCTTCGAGATTCGGCTGATCGGCGTCGAAAACCGCAAGCCGGCGTTCGCTCTCGCGCAGCAGTTGCTGAATGCTCAGATTCCGCCAACCGACCCATTTGTCGAAGAACGTGCCAAGCACCGGCGGCTCAAGCAAGAGCGACATGCCTTGAAGGTGATCCTGAATCCCACGGATCTGGTCGGTCGGCAAGAACATCAGCAAGCGCGAATGCAGCGGCTGAAGATCGACTTTGTAGAACAGGCGATGGAAGCGTTCGGGCCTCTGCTGAATCTCCGCCGCGACCTCATCGAGAGTTTGCTGAAGTTTCTCGCGGGAAGCGCCGCGAACGACGACGACCATGTCATCGTCGTCGCCGAACTCTTCGACATAGCGGTGCCAACGTTTGAGATATTCCTTCTTGCCGCTGATGAGATCGTTGCGATGGGTAAGATAGGCGAGCTTGGTCCACGTAAATACACCGCACGCGACGCATGTGAGCGCGGTGAGCAGCAGTGCCAAGTAGGGCCTACCACAGACAAGTCCCACAGCATAGGCAAGTGACTGTGCCAACAAACCAGGTTTATTGCACGTATCGTGTTCCGAATCCATGAAACCGCTCCGCCTTCATCCTTGAAAAGAGCGGCGGGATAATAAACATAGCTAATGAAAGATTCAAGACGAGTCGGATTAGCGTAACGTGAAGGTCCGTAGTCGGTCAGGGCGGTTTGATTATTCAGCCTGCGGCACGCCGAGAAGGTTCAGGGCTTGGGAAAGCCAATTTCCCATCCTTCGTATGGCAGCGGCAAGGCCGGGCGCACCGATGTCGCGCAATATGTGCACGATGCAGTTACGCACCGCCGCCAT
>SIAQ01000111.1 GCA_009697105.1 Gemmataceae bacterium
CGAGGAAGCTACTCCAGGACCAGCACCAGAACGCCACCGCTCGCCGTTGCCATACCGTGACCCGCCATCAGCGAATCATTGGACTCGGAATCAACCTTGCCGAACTCCCTTGTTGTATACCAAGATAGAGATCAAGTAGCGCTGTCGTAGTAGTTGTGCGTCGTCTTGTCAAATTGTTATTCGAGAGTCAGAGCAAGATATTGTGAAGCAGAACTCATAACCGGTATTGCGCCTGGCCGGCATCGTGACAATTACGGGTACGTCCGTGCACCCAGACGAAAAGAAGTGGCCTTATCGAAATAAGTATTAAGGCAATGCATTATACGCAGCGACTTGATCGAGATTTCGATCGACGCCAAAAAAAAACGAACGCAAGGGCGAGAAGTGACTACCATGTCGGAATTCGGATTTTTAGGTCGTGATGCGCGTAGGGTGGGGGTAAATGGCACATCGCAGCTTCCTCCTCGCTCGCATCGCCATCAAAAATCGGTGAATCGTGTCAGGCATCCCCCGCCGCGCTGACCGTTCAGGCAAACCGTGACGAGACAAAGCAAGCTGGTCGAAACGGATCGCGGTATTGCTTCGCTGCCAGCGCGTCCACGTCGCGTCCGGGTATGCTGCCCAATCCGTCGCGAGAAAACGACGAGGATGCTACGTCAGCGGAGGGACGCGTAAGCGACCTGACCACAATGAAACACCCAGACGGGTTGGCCTCGACCACGCTCCAAACTTCCTGAAGACGGGTGACCCACGCGGGGATGGCTATATCGTCGAGGCGAAGCAAAATGATGCCGAAGGTTGTCAGGTTGTCTCGAAATACCAGGTCGCCGAAGTCCTTATCGGATGTGAGTATCAATCGTTGCTCACCTTCGGCGAGGGTCAGCCAGCGCGAATCCGGATCACCAATTCCGAGTTCGGAAGCCGAGGTGACATCGTGGCCCATCGCACGCAACCAAGTCAATACGCTTCGGGGAACGTTCTCGTCGGTTAGTATTCGCATCGACGTCGCCCCCAACTACGCATCCATCGTCAGGACATCGGCGGCGAAGAGCATCGCGGCGCGGATGTGTTCCGGCTTGAGGTGCGGGAACTCGGCCAGCAGTTCGTCCTGCGTTGTTCCCGCGCCGAGGGCTTTCAGGACGAGTTCGACGGTCAGCCTCGTGCCTTTGAACACGGGCTTGCCGAGCATGATGTCTTTGCGCTCTTCGATGTAGTCGTCCCAACGAAACTTGGCCATGATGCTCCTCCACTTCGGCATGATTGAGGACTGTATGCCTCATTATATGGCCCCAACCGGTGGCTCGCTTGCTGCTGTTCGGAGGTTTGCGCTAACCTACATTTGGTGCAATCATTCTCGCGACCGCCGTTTTTTCTTTATTTTTTTTCCCTGAACGTCCACGCCGCAATTGCATTCGGGGCATCGTCGGATAGCACCAGTCGAATCCCAGCAATTGCGAAGTAGCGATAGTTTGCTTCCACAATCCGGGCAGATTTTTCGGGGCATAAGCAGCACAATTAGAAGTGGGCCAAGTATGCCGCCAACGATTCCCGCGCAGATACCCAGGCCAATCACAATCCACATAGATCATACCTCAAGCGTTATCGATTGTAAGCTTCCAGCCGTTCGCGCGTACAACCATATGATAGTCCTTAAACAACTTCGCACCACGGACGTGGGAATGGGCGCATGCGGCGCATTTTGCAGTTACCGAATAATGTCATCACCAAGATCGCGGCGGGCGAGGTCATTGAACGGCCTGCCAGCGTTGTCAAGGAGCTGCTCGAAAACAGCCTTGATGCGGGCAGTACGCGCATCGATATCGATATCGAAGAAGGCGGCAGCGAGCTGATTCGCGTCGTCGATAACGGGCATGGCATCCATCCCGACGATCTCGAACTCGCGTTTTCCAACCACGCTACCAGCAAGCTCGCCAATGCCGACGATCTCTTTGCCGTGCGCACGATGGGCTTTCGCGGCGAAGCACTCGCGTCGATCGGCGGGGTCGCGCAGGTCAATCTCCAGTCGCGCACGGTTGACGCACTCGTCGGCACGGAGCTCAGCTGCCACGGCAGCGATCTCTCGCCGATCCGCGTTTGGAATGGCGCGGTCGGCACGCGCATCGAAGTTCGGCATCTCTTCTTCAACACGCCGGTTCGCCGAAAGTTTTTGCGCACCGCCTCGACCGAGACCGGACATATCTGCGAGATCGTCACGCGCATCGCACTGTCGACGCCGGGCTTGCACATTTCGCTCAAGCACAATGGCAAGAAGGTCTACGAGATTCCGGCCACGGCTGACTTGCTCGAACGCATCGGCATCTTTTTCGGCAAAGAGGTTCGCGATCAACTCTATGCCATCGATAGGCAGCAAGGCCCGGCTCACCTGTTCGGCTACATTGCCGACCCGGCTTGCGAGCGAGGCAACGCCAAGGCGCAGTATCTGTTCCTGAACGGCCGATGGATTCGGGATCGTTCGCTGGGGCATGCGTTGCAGGAAGGCTATCGCGGTTTGTTGATGACCGGGCGATACGCGGTGGCGTTTCTCTACCTGGAGATACCGCCTGATCAGGTCGATGTGAACGTGCATCCGACGAAGTCCGAGGTGCGGTTCCGCGATTCGAGTGCGCTGTACTCGTTCATCCTATCGACGGTGCGCAATCGCCTTTCGGAAGAGGAACTGACGGCTCGCATGCAAGCGCCGTCGCCCTCGGCGTCGACCAACGGGACGGGCTCGTACTTCAGCCCGAAGCCGACGGAGTATACGCCGTCGCTCTTCGCGATGCCGGGGTTCCCGGCGTTTAGCAAGCAGCCAATGGTCGCAGGAGTCGGGAATCAGGGGTCAGGAATCAGGGATCATGAGTCGGGAATCGGGAGTCAGGAATCTGGGGACGAAAGTCAAGAGTCAGGCAGCGAAGAAGTGCCGACGACTGCCAAGGACCAAGGACCAAGGACCACGGATTCCTCAGAAGTTCTGAACGCCATCCAGTTGCACAATACCTATCTCGTCGTGGAAACGACGGAGGGGATGTTGGTCATCGATCAACATGCGCTGCATGAACGGGTGCTGTTTGAAGCGATCAAGGGACGCTTGAAGCAGGGCACGCTCGAATCGCAGCACCTGTTGATCCCGGAGCCGGTCGAACTTTCGGCGGAACAGGCGGCACTCGTGCTCGAACGTCGGCGCGATCTTGAAGAGCTCGGCCTGGGCGTCGAGGATTTCGGCGGCAACACCGTCATCATCACCCGCTACCCCGCGCTGCTGGGCCGACGTTCGCCCGCGGAAATTTTGAAACGCGTCGTCGATCATTTGGTCAGCCAAGACCAAGTGCCGACGCGCGAGCAAATGCTAAACGGCTTGATGAGCTTAATGGCCTGTCACGCGGCAGTCCGATCGGGCGATCCGCTGAATGCGGAGGAGATCAGCGCCCTGGTTGAGATGCGGCATCTTTCCAACGACACACATCACTGCCCGCACGGGCGTCCGACCGCGCTGTTGTTTACGCGTCAGGAACTCGACCGGCAATTTCGACGGGTTTGAAAAGTGTACGGATTTCGATGCAAGCCCAGCTGTGAAGGTCTCCGAACCGCTGGGATGATTCAAGCGCCAGCCCAAGCGTTCGGAGTATCTCACCCCATAAGCACCAACTCAAGGAAACAGTGGCGGACGAAAGCAATTCACCACAGAGAACACGGAGAAGATGCCCGGAATTGTGAAATGCATCTTTCACGAATCGGACTGAGCGCCTCATCTCCTATTCTTCGCATTTTCTCTGTGGCCTCTGTGTTCTCTGTGGTGAGTTTGTATTTTCCTGAAACCATTTCCTTTAGTTGGTGCCTATGGGGTTCGGAGTACCTCACCCTTGAGGTTGCATCTTCATGGACTATGGACGAACGCGGACTTCGGTGTAGTAGCCACGCGGACGCAGAACGCCGAAGCTGTAGGTGGTGCGTGTTTCGACAACGGTCGGCACCACAACGACAGCGGGTACGGCATAGTGGACGAGCACCGGGGCTGAGTACGTGACCACCGTCTGCGGCACGACTGGCGGATAGTACGAATACGACGATGAATAGGTCACGGTCGTCGTGGCTGGCGCAACATAATACGTTGTCGTCGGCGGCGGAAGGACGATGACGGGGATATAAGGCCGACCGATGTAAACGACCGTTTGAGCGTCTGCGGCGCTCGACGCCCAACTCGCGGTCAACAAGGCCAAGGCGGCAATCATCAGGAAGCGTTGCATCGAAGTTTCTCCTTGGAGTAGGGGCGCCAGATCGTCCGCTACTATTGTACGCGCGAAGTCAACTTGGCGAGCCGACAAAATATAAGCAATGTTTAGAGGGGCCTCGCTCAGCCCAAATTGCTCTTCCCCAAAACGCCCGCGAGGTGTAATCTTCACCCACTACATGGACCCGTTTTACGATGCAGGAACCGCGTCATGAAATTCGCTATCCCCTCGTGGCAAAAGTATTTTCTCCGTCTTCTCCTGCTTGCCTGCCTCGCCGCGGCCGTTGTGAATGAGTCGGCATTCGCGCAAGACGGCAAGTCTGCCATTGTGACGGAAGAGCCGGCCGCACCCGTCGACACGTTGGCATTCATCAAGGAACTTTGCGGCAACCTGCTCAATAGTCGAGCGTTGATGGCGACATTGGCCAGGCCGGAATACACGATTCTCGCCTTCATCGCACTCAATGTGATCGTTTTCACCGAGACCGGCCTGTTAATCGGTTTCTTCCTGCCAGGCGATTCGTTGCTTGTCATCACGGGCCTGATCGCCGCCAATCCCGCCTGCGGTTGGAGTGTGCCGCTGCTGCTTCTCACGCTCAGCATTTCCGCGATCGTCGGCGATACCGTAGGCTACTGGATTGGCGTAAAGACAGGGCCGAAGATATTCAATCGCGAGAAGTCGCTGTTCTTCAACAAGGACCATTTGCTAAAGGCACAGCAGTTCTACGAGAAACATGGGCCGATAACGATCATCCTCGCCCGCTTCGTGCCGATCCTGCGCACCTTCGCTCCCGTCGTCGCCGGGGTGGGCAAGATGGAGTATCGCAAATTCATTTTCTACAACGTCGTCGGCGGCGTCGGCTGGGTGTTTAGCATGGTCCTGGCGGGTTACTTTCTCCCCACGGTAATCAATCCGATGGTCGGCGGCATGCTGGGCCGCGAGTTTCACGTTGAGGAGCATATCGAAAAGGTCGTGCTAGTGGTGGTGTTCCTGTCGATCACGCCAGGCATCTACGCCTGGGTGAGGAGCAAGCTGCATGCCCGCCCCGCCGTACCTGTGTCCGTTGAACCGGTGCTGAGCGCGTCGAAGTGAACTCGGCAACGGTATCGAGATTCGTTCCTCACCGTTTACGCAAGCGACATCGGTTCGGGATTGCCGTAGTGATCTCGCTCGAATCCCGAGATTTCTTGCCGTGGGGTACGGTTCTGAAGTGCTATAGTTCACACGGTCGGATTTGTCGCATTGTTGGCACAGACATTCTTGTCTGTGTAAACCGCAAACACAGACAAGAATGTCTGTGCCACCATTCAATGGATCGGATAAATCTAGCCATTCAAAGTATATCTCACCGACGGAAGGCACGTTGGCAACACGCCTAACGAATACAGCGAGTGATGCCAAACACTTGGCGGCTCGCTGCAAAACGCCGAACCAATCGCTTCCGGTTCGTACCCGAGATCATAGCGTTGACGACGCACCGGTGCCCTGTCACAGCTTAAATGTAGGATGTTTGGTTTACGAGCCGGAAGCGTAAGCGACGGTCTGGCATAACCATCCGTCGCTAACGCTTCCGGCTCGTAAAGCGACTTTTGTCGACCGCGTCACATTTTGGCCTGGTTCAGAACCTGTCGTTTTCTGTTAGCGTACGGGTGGCATACGATTCCGATCGTGTGATTGCGTCAAAGTTGACGCACGGAATCGCATGCCACAAATGTGCTGCCCAACACGGAACCATTCCCGTGATTGGTATACCACACTCCGCGTTGGACGCTCCACAACGAGGAGCGTTGGACGCCCAACAACGCGGAGCGTTGTGCACCAATCACGCGAAATCGTGGTTTGCTTCATTTCATATTCCTTAAAAAAAATGAAGATTTATCTAGGAATCTCCAATTCCATCAGGTACCATACCAATCGATCTAATTCACATCTCATTTTTCAAAACGGAGACCAGTCATGCGTTATTATTCACGAAAAGGCTTTACGCTAATCGAATTACTGGTGGTGATCGCTATCATCGCGATACTGATTGCCCTTCTGGTGCCGGCCGTGCAAAAGGTGCGCGAGGCGGCGGCGCGAACGCAATGCACGAACAACATGAAACAGATCGGCATCGCGATGCATGCCCATTTGGATTCTTACAAGGGTTTTCCGACCAGTATTACGGCAACGCTGCCAAAGCGTAGCAGCTTGGTGCCGCTCCTGCCTTACCTGGATCAAGGTCCGCTTTTCACGAAATGGAATCTGACCGTAGACTGGTTCGTGCCGGCGAATGCGGCATTCATCGACATTATTCTGCCGGTTTTCGTGTGCCCTTCCACGCCGAACTCGGCGATACCGATCCCGGCGGGGACAGCCAACCAACAGGGCGCTGGCTAACATTACCGAACCGACTACTCACCGATCGGGAGCATTGATGCCGCGCGGACGCCAACTTTTTTCGCGGCCACAACCGATCCAACCGGTTTGCTCAAAGTCAATAACGTCACCGGATTGGCCAAGGTTTCGCATGTCTCCGATGGACTTTCCAACACCATCGCCTATGCCGAGGTCGCTGGTCGACCGGTTACCTATGAAAAGGGAAAAATAGTCGCGGGCACCCCGTCGGGTGCAGGCTGGGCGAATGAAGTGCAGGATTTCACCGTTGGCAATCATGGCACCTATGGTCCCGCGGGATGTTTCGTCAATTGCAGCAACGACAACGAAATTTACGGCTTTCATTCCGGCGGCGCCAACATCCTCCTCGGCGATAGCAGCGTGCGCTACCTCGTGGAATCGACCGGTTCCTTCACCGTCGGCGCCCTGGCAACGGCGCGCGGCGGCGAATCGGTAACGTTGCCCGATTGAACCCGCTGCCGTTCGATGAAGCCGCGAAAAAACGCTAAAGACACAAAAGCGGAGATACCCTCGTGGGTCCCGACGGTGTCTCTTGCGTTGTTTTGCGTCTGCGCCACGTGCGAGAACCCAGTCAAAATTTTTCCGATTACCTGTTTGCAATCGGCTGCGAACCCGGCTATCATTCCCCTCATCGTTTTGCTCATTTCCGTTCATGATAAGGGGGATTGATTCGTGACTGACTCGACACGACGCGACTTTCTCAAAACTACCGGTGCGACAGCCGTCGGCACGGCTGCACTGACGGCGACAAGCTATGCCGCAGTGCAAGGGGCGAACGAGCGTGTGCTTGTCGGGGTCATCGGGCCCGGCGGGATGGGCACGCACCACATCCGCACGCTGGTGACGCAGAAGGATGTGCGGATCACACATGTGTGCGATGTGGATCGCACGCGCTTGGCCGCCGCCGCCACGGCTGCCGCCCAGGACGGCCGGGAACCGGCGACGCTGGCCGACATGCGCCGCCTGCTCGAAGTACGCGAAATCAACGCCGTCTTCATCGCCACGCCCGATCATTGGCATGCTCCCGCGAGCATCCTCGCGCTCGACGCCGGCAAGCACGTCTATGTCGAAAAACCATGCTCGCACAATATCCGCGAGGGTCGCCTCATGATTGAGGCCGCCCGCCGTGCTCGCAAAGTCTGCCAGGTTGGCACGCAAAGCCGATCGACCGAACATGTCATGGCGGCCATGCAGCTGATCCGCGAAGGGGCCATCGGCGAAGTGCTCTCCGTCCGCGTCTGGAATAGCCAACTGCGCCGCAACATCGGCCGACTGCGACCCTCCGACCCGCCCGCCACTCTCGATTACGACAACTGGGTCGGCCCAGCACCGCTGGTCCCCTATCAAGCCAACCGTCTTCACGGCGTCTGGCGCTGGTGGTACAACTTCGGCGCAGGCGACATGGGCAACGACGGCGTCCACGATCTCGACATCGGCCGCTGGGGGCTTGGCGTTGACACCCATCCCAGCACCATCACCGCGCTGGGCGGCAAGTACTTCTTCGACGACGATCAGGAATTCCCCGACACGCAAACCGTCATCTTTGAATGGCCTTCCGTCGGCAAAGAAGGCCGAAAGAAGCAGCTGATCTACGAGCAACGCATTTGGACCCCCTATAAAATGGACGGCTACGAGAACGGCGACGCCTACTACGGAACCCGCGGTGTGATTATCCTCGGCAAGGAATCGGGCTGGAAGCTCTACGGCGAACGCAACAAAGAGCTGAAGACGATGGCAGGCCGACCGAACCTGCTTGCGCATCATCGCAACTTCTTCGAGTGCATCCGCACCGGCAATCGCCCCGCCGCTGACATCGAGATCGGCCACCTCAGCTCGTCGCTGTGTCATCTTGGCAACATCGCCACGCGGGTCCGGCGGGTCATCAACTTTGATCCGAAGACCGAAGAAGTCCACAACGACAAGGAAGCCGGCCCGATGGTGCGCCGCACCTACCGCGATCACTGGGGCAGGCCACGCGGGGTGTGATGCGATTCGAGCCCCAGAACGGGTAGCGTAAGCGACGGAACCAATACGCCGTCGTCTACGCTTTCGGCTCTGGGGCGAGCACGGAAAATGTCCATCCACCTGCCCCCGATCGCATTCTTCTTCAGCGAGCAAAAACGCCCATGAAACACCCTCGGTACCTGTTGATCGAATCAGGGGCAATTCCGTAACGCCGGCGGATCACCTCGGCGAATGCCGCAACGAGTGGGCCATGTGGCTCTTTCGCGAATATACTGTACTACGAACCGGTGTGTTCTAATGAACACGAGCGATCAGAATTGGGCCCCGCGATTTTCTTGCTTTGGAGCGTTTCATGAGGAATCGATCATTCCTGCTTGTCATTCTTGCGTCTCTATTGGTCGGAGGAATTCCTGGTGCCGTTCAGGCTCAGTTTGAGCTGAAGAAAGGCGACCATATCTGCATCATCGGCAATACGCTTGCCGACCGCATGCAGCACGATGGCTGGCTGGAGACGATGCTTCAGCACCGCTTTCCGAAGCACGAACTCGTGATTCGCAACCTGGGCTACGCCGGCGACGAAATTGCGAATCGACCACGCGAGCAGAGCTTCGGCAGCCCCGATGTGCATTTGACGCATTCGAAGGCCGACGTGATTTTCGCTTTCTTCGGTTACAACGAATCGTTCGGCGACGAAGCGGGCATTGGAACCTTTCGCAAGCAACTCGAAGCTTTTCTCGATCACTGCGAGAAGCAAAAATACAACGGCACATCGGCGCCGCGCGTCGTGCTGTTCTCGCCGATCGGGCATGAAGACCTGCGCTCGCCGACGTTACCGAACGGTAAGGAAAACAACGCTCGCCTGACAATCTACACCAAGGCAATCGCCGACGTGGCGGCGGCGCGGAAGGTGGCCTACGTCGATTTGTTCCACCCGACGCAAGCACTCTATGCCAAAGCGAAAACGCCGCTCACGATCAACGGCATCCACTTGAGCGATGAGGGGAACCGGGCCTTGGCTGAAGTCATCGACGCAACGCTGTTTGGCAAAGCGCCAGAGCGCGAGGTTGCTCACCTGGAACAGATTCGTGCCGCCGTCCTCGACAAGAACGTCCACTGGTTCAACTATTATCGCGTGACGGATGGCTACAACGTGTTCGGCGGCCGCTCGAAGACAGGCAACTACGACGGCCAAAATAACGCCACCATCTCGAAGCGCGAACTCGAAATCTTCAACATTAAGACTGCCAACCGCGAACGCCGAGTTTGGTCCATCGCCCAGGGCGGCGACATGACCGTGGACGACAGCAACACGCCGCCGCCACTCAAAATCAAAACGAATAAGCCAGGCAAGAATCCCGACGGCTCGTATCCGTTTCTCGGCGGTGAAGAAGCGATTACGAAGATGACTGTGCACAAGGGGATGAAGATCAACCTGTTCGCCTCGGAGGAGAAATTTCCCCGCTTGATTAATCCGGTGCAGTCGGCTGTGGGTCCGGATGGCAATCTTTGGGTGGCCGTTTGGCCTTCGTATCCGCACTGGCATCCGAACGAGGGACTCAAAGACGCCATCGTCACGTTCTTCGATGACGACAGTGATGGCAAGGCCGACCGCATGGTCGTCTTCGCCGACAAGCTCCACAATCCGACCGGCCTCGCGTTCTGGGGCGGCGGCCTTCTTGTCGCCTCGGCTCCCGATCTTTTTTTTCTCAAAGATACTGATGGCGACGGCGTTGCCGATGTGAAAATTCGCATCCTCAGCGGCATCGATTCCGCTGACACGCACCACACCGCCAATTCCTTCGCCTTCGGACAGGACGGCGGCCTCTATTACCAGAGCGGTATCTTCCAGGTGTTTGGCATCGAATCACCGTCGGGTCGCCCGTTCCGCCACGCTGGCACCGGCGTCTATCGCTTCGATCCCTTGACTCATGAATCGCGTTTCCATTTCCCAATTGGCCCGAATCCGCACGGCGATTGCATCGATCGTTGGGGCAACCAGTTCGTCAGCGACGGCACGAGCGGTACAGGCAAACACGTCCTTTTCCCGCCGCGGAATACGCCGGGCCAACTCTACGTCAAACAGTATCGTCCGGTATCGGGCACGGGCCTAATCGCCGGCAGCCATTTCCCGCCCGAGATGCGTGGCAATCTGCTTATTGTCAACTGCATCGGTTTCCAGGGCGTCGCCCAGTACAAGTTTGTCGATCAAGGTGCAGGCCTATTCTGCACGCCGGTCGAGCCGATCATGTCATCGAAGGACCTAAACTTCCGTCCGACCTCGGTCAACATCGGCGGCGACGGGGCGTTGTACATCACGGATTGGCAGAATCCGCTTGTCGGGCATTTGCAACACAACCTGCGCGATCCGAATCGCGATCATCGCCATGGCCGAATTTATCGCGTGACCGTGGATGGCCAACCGCTGCGAAAGCCGGTGAGGATGGCTGGCAAACCGGCGGACGAAGTCGCGCAACATTTGGCCTCGCCGGACGACGACATCCGCTATCGTGCTCGCCTCGAGCTGACGCGTTTTGCGGGTCACCCGTATCAAACGGTTCAAGCCTCGGAGACGACGGAGAACCCCGCGACCGCTGCTGCCGCCCGCTTCGCTGCCAAGCTAGACCCAGCGAATCCCGCACATGCTCAGTCGCTGACCGACGCACTCTTTGTCCATTCGATGTTGCATGTCGTGAACGAAGACCTGCTGCGGCGCGTGCTGCAATCGCCGGAACCGAACGCGCGGGCGGCGGCGACGCGCGTGTTGCGTGATTGGCATGGCAAGATCAAGGAGGTCGGCCCGTTGCTGACGAAGCTGGCCCGCGATTCCCATCCGCGCGTGCGAGCCGAGGCGGTCATAGCGGCGACGTTCTACAACGGTCCCGACGCCGCCGAGGCGGTCTTCGCCGCCGCCGTGCTGCCGATCGATGCCACGCTCGATTTCGTTCTCAAGGAGGCAGCCAAGTCGCTCAAGGTGGATGCTTACCTTGCCGACGCCAAGAAAGCCGGCCGACTTTCCGCTGCCGCCCAGCAGTACGCCCTGCGTAATCTGAGCATCGAGAAACTTCTGCTACCGGGCGTCGACGACGCCTCGTATCGTGCCGTCCTCGCTCGTGCCGAAGTGAAGCCGGAGCAAGTGGAGACTGCCCTCAAGGGACTGGCCGGCGCGAATAAGATTTCGCCATTAGCATTGGCGTTTGAACTGAGCAATGCTCTGGACGTTAGCGATGAAACTTCGAGTCTGACGGCTGTCACGCGCTTCGTAAGCCAGCGCTCGTCTGACGAACTGCGCCCGCTGTCGCCTTCGTGGAGGAGGCTCGCGACAAAAGGCAAGAACGCCGAGGCCCGTCGCCTCGGTCTCGTCGCCTGGATGACGGCTGACGGCTCCGCGGATGACGTTTTTTCCTACGCCCGAGGCAATGACGCCCGGCTTCGCGACGTGCTCGCCGCCGCCGTGCTGGTTGAATCGCCGACGGTGCTCGGCACGCTTTACCCACACGTCAGCGGGCTGCTTAGCACGGGCAACGACGTCACGCTGGCCGCCGCGCTCGCTGTCGTGCCGCGCGTGCCTGGGCACGAGGCCGACATCATTCGCGATCTCGCCGCTCTCATCAAAGCGCGTCGGCAGAGTGACGCAGCCGTCGCCATTATCAAAAACATCCCGGAGAAGCATTGGCCGAAGGGCGAGGTCCGTTCGCTAGTCGATCATCTCGTCGCCCATTTCACCGAGCTGCCCGCGAAGCAGCGCACTCAAGTCGGCGCCCAGGAAGCAGTCAGCCTGGCCCGCAAGCTCGCCAAGCTCCTGCCCGAAACCCAGGCCGCCGAGGTCGAGTTGCGTCTGAAAAACGCCGACGTTCGTGTCATCGCCATCGGCACGGTCCAGGAACGCATGATCTACGACCGTGACAAGATTGTCGTGCAGGCAGGTCGGCCCGTCGAGTTCCGCTTCTCGAACACCGACTTCATGCCGCACAACCTCGCCATTGTCGCGCCCGGTACTCTTGAAGAGATCGGCTTGCTGGCCGAAGCAACATCCCAGGATGCCGACGCCGCCAAGCGCCACCACATTCCGAAATCGCCAAGCGTGTTGCTAGGGAGTCGCTTGTTGCAGCCGGGCGAATCGCAAGCTCTGCCATTCGACGTTCCGAAGACGCCCGGCGTTTATGCCATCGTTTGCACTTATCCAGGCCATTGGCGGCGCATGTACGCCACGCTGTACGTGGTTGACGATGTAAACGAATTTCAAGCCGATCCCACGGCCTACGCAACCAAGACGAACCTTGTCGTCAAAGACGCGCTGCTCAAGCTCAGCACACAAGGACATGCGTGGACGATTGAGGAACTCGCTCCCGAGGTCAAGACGTTGGCCAAGCGATCGTTTGAAGTCGGTAAGTCGGCGTTCAAGGTTGCCAACTGTATCGCCTGTCACAAGCTCAACGGCGAAGGCATCGATTTCGGCCCCGATCTCGCCAAGCTCGACCTAAAGATGGGATCGCTCGATATTCTAGCCGAATTGCTCGATCCGTCGAAACGCATCAACGAGAAGTATCACTCGATCACGTTCACACTTACCTCGGGTCGCATTATCAGCGGTCTGGTGATCTCGGAAACGCCCGAAGCGTACCAGGTGATCGACAACCCGCTCGCCAAGGGCAAGCCGCTGACATTGCGGAAGGCCGACATCGACGAACGCGTGAAATCGCCGATTTCACTGATGCCGAAGGGGCTGCTCGACAAACTATCGCGCGAAGAGGTGCTCGACCTGGTTGCGTACATCGTCGCACGTGGTCATCGCAATCATCCGATTTTCGCGCCGGCTCACCATGAGAATCATGGACCGGAAAAAAAATAACCCGTGCTCACGGGCGCTCATGCAGCACGATGCCAATATCAGCGACATGGATCGTGCCGGTGTACGTGGCAGATGTGGGGTTAGTGAACCCTTGCTTCTGCGCGACGAATGTGACGGTGTGTGCCGCTCGGATCGTGCGGCCGAGCGCGACACCGGTGTCGCAGTCGAGTCCGGACGGGATATCGATGGCGAGGACGCGCTTCGTTGCCTCATTGATGATCTCAACGATGCGATCGAACGGTGGGCGCAGCGGTCCCGTCAGGCCGGTGCCGAACATCGCGTCTACGATCCAATCCGCTTGAGCGAATGTGGCTGCTAGTATGGATTCGTCGATTGCTGTACTACGGGCGAGGATGATTTTCGAGGCTACGGACATTTTCTGTACGATCTTCCACTGACTGCCGGCATCGGGCGCGAGTTGGTCGGGATGAGCGAATAGCAGAGAGAGGGTGTCGAAGCCCCAGTTGGCGAGGTGGCGTGCTAGGACCAGGCCGTCGCCGCCGTTGTTGCCTTTGCCGCAACAAATGGCGACTTTGCCGTGGATGCCCAACGTACGCAACACTTCAGCAGCGCCGCGGCCGGCGTTTTCCATGAGCACAACGGATGGTATGCCGATCTGCTCGATGGCGTGCTTGTCGTAGGCGCGGACCTGTTCGCGAGTGAGAGTGGTAATCCGCATATTGCGCCAATCGTTTTTGTTTAGCCGCGACGCGCCAGCGGAGCGCGGGATGCAATGTGAGCTCCGCTACGCGTTGCGACTGAACGATTATTTCTTCATGCTTGCTCGCGTTTCCTTGACGATGCTGACATACTGCTGCGCCAGTTCGCGGATGCGTGCGAAGTTGCGAGCGGCAATCGCGGCGGGTTCGACGAGCTGTCCGCCGACGCCGAGGCAGCAGGCGCCGGCCTTCAGGAATGCCGGCGCTGTCGTCAGATCGACGCCTCCGGTCGGCATGAGTCGAATCTGAGGCAACGGGCCTTTGACGGCCTTGAAGAACGCCGGCCCGACGGCATCGGCGGGAAAAACTTTGACGATGTCCGCGCCTGCTTCCCACGCCGCGAGGATTTCCGTGGGTGTGAACGCGCCGGGCATGACGAGTTTGTCATAGCGTTGGCAGAGCTTGATGACCTCAAAGTTCACGGTAGGCGACACGATGTACTCCGCTCCCGCGAGGATTGCCGCCCGCGCGGTCTCGGGATCGAGAATCGTGCCGGCGCCAAGGAGCACACGGTCACCCAGCGCGGCTCGAACCGCTCTGACGACGTCGAGCGCGCCGGGCACGGTCATCGTGATCTCGGCAACGGTAACGCCACCGTCCGCCAGCGCTCGCACGGCTTCGACGAGTTGCTGGCTATCGGGCGATCGCACGACGGCGACGATGCCGCATTCGAGAACCTGGCGCAGTTGATCTTCTTTGCTCATAATAATGCCTCGAAAGGTACGATGAATTCTCGCCGCAAGCCCCAGAGCCGGAAGCATAAGATACGGTGTATTTAGACCGTTGCATACGTTTTCGGCTCTGGAGTTGTCGCACGAATTTGTATGGATGAGTTTATCGGATTCGTCGAGATACAGCAAGAAACGAAGCGAGCCTGAAGCATTTGCGAATGCTTCAGGCTTGGTGAGATTGGGTGCAAAGTTGATGCATCCGACAAAGGTACGAGCCGGAAGCGTAAGCGACGGATTTCTCCAGTCCGTCGCTTACGCTTCCGGCTCGTAAAGCGACTATTGTCAGTGGCGTCAAGGTTGATTAGGCTTCCGTCACGGCGTCATCTTTACGACGACTGAGGAAGTAGAGGCCGGGCAGGCCGAGGAGGCCGAGGAGCAGAGAGGCGGGAGTGGGGACGACGTGTCCGCCGCCGTGATGCCCGTGTCCGCCGTGGTTCGATTGGTGTTGGCTCTGGAACTGAGCCTGGGCTTGGGTCTGGATGTTGACGAGGGTGGCTTCAAAGTTGATGGCGGGCGTGTTGTTTTGGTTTTGGTCGGTGGTGCCTTCGCCTGTTCCGCTGCCTGTGCCACCGCCGCCGGATTGACCGGCTGCGCGCGTGAAGCCACCACCAGAGAGTGATGGGAAGCCGGCGCCGCCGCCGAACCCGCCGCCGATGCCAGCGAAGCCGCCCGTGCCTGGGTTGCCGCCGCTGACTGGAGCGGGCGTAGCAGCGATGCCAAGCCCCGAACCAGACGCCAATACGAGAGCCGCGCCAACGCCAGCGACTGGAACGATGCCGCCGCCAGCGCCGCCACCCGTGCCTGTGCCGCGGCCCGCGCTTTCACCGAAGTAGCTCGCCAAACGGAGACCTTCGCTGACGACGGCAGCGTTGATGAAGGGCGCATGAGATGATTTTCTGGTAATCGGCGTGCAGAAGGAGCCCCTATCACGCTGAATTCGATACCCAACGTTCTGAAATGATTCGTGTAAGCTGACTGCGGTTGCGTTTTCATCGCATTTGAAGCGGTTGTGGCAGCATTGCGTGCATCGGGAGTCCGAAAAACGAGCGAATTCAAAACATGCGCGGTTGGCGAACATCCACGCAGTTTCATGGCGCAGTGACTTTCACTTCTTTCGCGCCGCCGACCTCTTCGATTAACACGTCAGGTTCCTGGATATGGCGAACGAGATGCCGCGGCATGACGCCGACCATTTTGATGCGGTTGTCGTGGAACTCTTGCTTGAATATCTCGGCATGCGCGGCCAGGTAGGCGAGTACGCGGCCGTTGCCGGCGTCCACGTCGATTGTCACCTGAGCGAAATCGGCGCTAATCATTTCGATGACGGCATCCTGCAGCGAATCGATATTTGTGCCGGCATAGGCACTGACGGCGACGGCGCGCGGATGATGTGCTACAAGTGCCTGCAGGTAAGATTGATCCTTCAACTGATCGATCTTGTTCAACACCAGCAATGTCGGTTTTTCGGTGCAACCAATCTCCTCCAGCACTTTTTTCACGGCGACGATATGTTCCTCTGCCTGCGGATTGCTCGCGTCAACGACGTGCAACAGCAATCGTGCCTGGCGTGTTTCTTCGAGCGTCGCCTTGAACGACGCGACGAGGTGATGCGGCAGATCGCGAATGAAGCCGACAGTATCGCTGAGTAGCACGCGGCCCCAATCGGATAGCCGCCATTGGCGCGTGCGTGTGTCGAGCGTGGAGAAGAGCTTGTTTTCGACGTAGACGGACGAGCCGGTGAGGCGATTCATCAGCGTGCTCTTGCCTGCGTTGGTGTAACCAACGAGCGAGATCGTGTGTTCCTCGTTTCGGCTGTGGACTTCGCGCTGCTTGCGTGCCTGGACGGCGGCAAGACGTTCCTTGAGATCGCGAATTTTGTTGCCGACGAGCCGACGATCTTCTTCTAGCTGCGTTTCGCCAGGACCACGCAGGCCGATGCCGCCTTTGTAGCGTGACAAGTGTGTCCACATGCGTTTCAAGCGAGGCAAGGCGTATTCGAGTTGCGCGAGTTCGACCTGAAGTTTCGACTCGATCGTCCGTGCCCGGGTGGCGAATATGTCGAGGATCAGTTCGCTGCGGTCGAGCACTTTCGCGCCGGTGGCCTGTTCGAGGTTACGCACCTGGGCAGGGCTGAGATCGTTGTCGAAGATGATGACTTCGGCGCCCTCGGCTTTGGCGAGATCGGTGAGTTCGGCGAGTTTGCCTTTGCCGATATACGTGGCCGGCACGATACCGTGGCGTTTCTGAGTCAGTTCGCCGACGACGCGAGCACCAGCGGTTTCCGCCAGGCCGCGGATTTCGTCAAGTGGGTCGTCACCGAGCCACGGGCGTTGCGGCAGGGCGACGCTGACGAGCACCGCGCGTTCGAGATGCACCGTCATGTCTTCACGCGATTGATTCAATGCGGAGTCTCCCGGGTTCGTTTAGCCGCGACGCGCTAGCGGAGCGCGGGAACCAGATCGCGCTCCGCTGGCGCGTCGCGGCTAAACATTATCATTTCATGCTAACGCCCGTCGCCATGAAAAACAAGTTCCGCTGGTCGAGAGGATGGTTGCACGTAATGTAACAGTCTTCCAATACCGACCACTTTTCAAAGGATCTGCCAATGCGTTTCTTGCTCTCCGCCATTGTGCTGTTTACTGCCATTAGCTTTACGCACGCCGGCGATGGCCCGTCGCTCAAGAAGGGCGACCGCATCGTATTCCTCGGCGACTCCATCACCGCGGGCGGCGTGGGACCGAAAGGCTACGTCACCGTTATCAAAAATCAGATCAAGGAAAAGCACGCTGACCTCGGCATCGAAATCTTCGGCGCAGGCATCAGCGGCAACAAAGTCCCCAATCTGCAAAAGCGTCTTCAGAAGGACGTGCTCGCCAAGAAGCCGACCGTCGTCGTCATCTATATCGGTATCAACGACGTTTGGCATGGCGAAAAGAATCCCGCCAACGGCACGTCTCCCGAAATGTTCGAAGCTGGCTTGCGTGAGATCATCGGCAAAATCCAAAAGGCCGATGCCCGCGTCATTCTCTGCACGCCCAGCGTCATCGGCGAAAAGACCGGCGGGGGCAACGGCCTTGATGCCAAACTCGATGAGTATTCCGCGATCAGCCGCAAGGTCGCGGGCGATACGAAATCGCAACTGTGCGATCTCCGCAAAGAATTCGTCGATCACTTGAAGACCGCCAACAAGGATAACAAGGTATCGGGCATCCTCACCTCCGATCGCGTGCATCTCAACGAAGCGGGCAATCGCTTCGTTGCCGAGAAGATGCTGAAAGTGCTGGCGAAGTGAAACACCAAGGAAAACCGAAATAACAATGGTCCGATTTCGATTCGCCGCTTGCGGCGTAGCGCTCGCGTGACGCCTTGTGAACGCTAAGCACATGGAATTTATTAACTTACCTGTTTTGCCGCTTGCGGCTTAGCGCTCGGCAGGGCCCACTTGAGCGCTAAGCCGCAAGCGGCAAATGCAAATGGGTCAGTTAATAAATTTGTTATCCTAAGCCGCAAGCGGCGAAAGGAGCCATCACAGGCCGGAGTATTTCCGAATCAGCGCTTCAAAATGTTCGGCGGGCCAATGATAGAAATCGCCAATGAGGATCGTGGCGCCCGCGACCTGGACCGATAAGCCGTTCGTGGTATGGTTTGCGGACATCGACAGATGTCCCTTCTGAAGCTTCAATTTCGTGATCTCGCGCCAGCGCATCTCGCCTTTCAAATCTCCTTGCAAGAGTGCCAAGCCCGACGGCGAAACGACGAGCGTGGCATTCCGCGATTTCTTTGAGCCTTTTGCTTGAGATTTGTGTAGCAGCCCCAAGAGTGATACCAGCAATGCAACGCCGCACATCACGAGACCGAGTGTCAAAAGGTAGAATTCCGAGAACGGCGAGGGGACGGCAAAAATCGCCAACCACGCAACACCGGTAACGAGGAACGCCAAAGCGGCCCGGGTCGCCCCTGTGTGCCGCCAGGAGGTGTGAATTACCTCCGCTTCCGTCCATGCGGGCCAACGGTAGACGACGATCTCGTGCGGGAGATGAACGCCCATTTGCTGGCGGAGAAACGGATGAAACAACGGATCGATATCGTCGGGTATCAATGCCGAACCTAACGGCTGAGATTGGAGAAAAAGATACAGCTCTTCAGAATCGTCACTCAGCCTGTCTGTCAGCGTCAGGTGGCCGCCCTCGCATAGGAGATGGATAGAGAATCTCACCCTGCCCTCGGCACGCCGTGGCGCGAAAACCTCATGAATTTTGCTATACGGCAGAAAGTACCCCGACGGCAGAAATGTCAGGCCCTGGTCCGAGATTCGCACGCGGCGCACCGTCGGTCGCGTGAGTAGCAACACCAAGGCTATGCAGACACACGGCAGCCCGGCGATGATAAATATCCTCGCTTCGCGCAGGCCGATGCTCAGTCCCGCCATGGCGAGGGCCAGCACGATCAAACAGATCGCGCCGATTGGCCAGGCATGAGGAGCAGCCAATTCGACGCCGAAGTGGGTGGTCGATCGCTGCGGTACGACCGTTGGAATGTCTTCCGGGCTCGATTCACCCTCCGTCGATTTTGCCGACGACGGATCAAGTGGACGAAATGGCTGAAAATCGCCGCGATCCGATGCACTGGATGCCATTGCGATGACCTTTCTGTCCATTGGTTGTCCAGCAAATGATGCTTTGAGGCAAATTGCCCGTTCTCGTAGCCGAACTCGTGAGAGTTCGGAGAGGCGTGGCCGAAGTCTCACGACTTCAGCTACGGGGAACTATGTAAACAGCCAACTAGCCTGCCTCAGCGGAGCCATCGCTCGACTCTTGCATTTCCTTCTCGTAAGCCATCGCTGCCTTGGTCGCGGAAAACAAGCCGGCAATGATCGCAATCTTGAAGATGAGTCCCTGCGCGATGGTCAGCGGATTGATGAAGGCAGCAATCACGTTGCCGCCGATGTACAACGCCAACCCAAGGCTTGTGCAAAGTATGGGCTTCGATTTAACGGCGATGCCGAGAAAAATGAATACGATACCGACCAGCACAAAGCCGAATCCGACCGTGGTGTCGAGCTGCAGTGCGCTTTCGACCTCGGCAGGCATATGGTTGATCCCGCGCTGCCTTAACAATTGCTCGACGTTCTGGCGGTTGGCATAGAGAAGGTAGGCGTTGGCGGCGATGGTCACAATGCCGACCAAAATCAAAGTCCACCGTGCGCTGTTCAGGTGGGTTCCGCGCGCGGACTGGGCCAGGCTCTGCATGCCCTCGCTCTTCGCTTCGCCCGTCTTCACGAGCGACGGCATCGAGGCGTCGATCTGGTCGTCATACATTTCATACGGTTTTTTCGCAATCGGCGCCGGCACGCCCGGTGCGATGCCATCAACCGGCGGCGGCGGCGGTGGTGAATGAAGGGGATTCGTCGAGACAGCATCATTCGGATTTTGGCTGGACATGGCTTCCTCGATAATAGGGGGTGGCTTTTCTCGTTAGATTGTTTTACAAATCGAATCGCAAAAATCCTTCCAAATTCGCAAACCAAATAGGACTACGTTTATCCCGCTGATTCATTACGATCGCGAAAATTCTTTCGCCAAGAAAATCCCTCCCCTCTTGACATGGCATCTTCCACCGCCTACAATCAAAAAAGGTCAATAGCAAATTGAAACAACCTGAGCGTATCGATTGCATCGATCGACACTCAGTGGGTCAAGATCATCATCTGGGCGGATCTTGACGATTGTGCGGGGAAAGACACGGAACATTTGTTGCTACCCAAGGAAGGGAAGCCCCTACGTGCCCGTTTCAAACACATACACTGATACTACGTCGATCGCGCCTTTACAAAGCCGTCGTTCGA
>SIAQ01000112.1 GCA_009697105.1 Gemmataceae bacterium
TGGTGATGCAGCATCCATCCCGCGACGGTCGTGATTGCGGCGGTGTGCTTTTCCGGCATGCAGCGTAGCGGGATTGGCCCACGCCTTGGCGCGGCGGTTGTCCAATCGTTCGTTTCGGGCTTGTCTCGGCAGAGCCTGATTCCTTCGACTTCATCACGCGCGAGATCGAACCATGCGTGGAGATTCTGGTCTGCCTGCGCGTCCGCTTCGTTTGCGTACCACATTCCTTCACCTATGTAGGATCGGGCCGACGAGGAGCAAACAACGGCATAGGTGAACCGTTGCCGCTCCGCGCCGTTCAGCGGGTAATTAAGCCGCTGCCCGATGGAGTGATTGTATCAGCCGATCTTCGTCATCACGTCTTTTGCGCGTTCCAGGTCGATGCCGCTGTAATGCAACGTCATGTTGATTTGCTTGTGGCCTAGAACGCTACGCGCCGCTTCCGCGCCGTGCTCGCGGAGAATGTTCAATGCTGCCGTATGGCGAAGCTGATGGACGTGGAACCGTTCGCTGCCAAGCCGCTTGGCAGCGCGTCGGATGGCGTTGTTGATAGTGGTATGATCGAACCATTCGCCGGGCTTTTTTTTCGGTTTTTGCTTCTTCCGATTCTGTTGGCTCGGCTGAACAGGCGTCTTTCGTGCCGCGCGTTTCTGCTCGGCAATCAGCCGATCTTGCTCGGCAGGTGAGAAGAGAAAAGCATCGGGATCGGCCTTGAGGTAGCGATTCAAAATCAGCTGGGCTTGCGGGCCAAAACAGATGGTGCGGGTATGCCCGTGGTGCGCGGTCTTGTGCTTGTCCAGCGTCGCGAACCATGCGGGGCCGGTGCGGTCGATGTCAGGCGTCTTGAGTTGGCAGATTTCGCCGACGCGAGCGCCGGTCAAGAGAAGTAGCTGCACTATGTCGGAAGTGATGGGTGGAAGTTCGTGGACGATCTTGTCCACGGTCTCGGCATCGACGGGAACCACGGGTTCGGTTTCACGTGCGCCGGATCGGCCACGACGCAAGCCGCTTACTGATTGAATGCCGTGGTAGGTGGACGCGGGAATCAGTTCGTTTGCCGATGCCCAGCGAAACAACAGCTTGACGCGCCCAATATGGGTGTTGGTGGTCGTGCGAGCCAAGCCGAGATGGCGCTTACTCTTCTCACGGCGGGCGCGTTCTTCATCGGTCATCCACGAACCCGTGGTCATCGCGGTTCGGAGCGTTTGCAGCGCAACCGGGCCAAACTCGGAAGCGGACGTATTGCCGTAAAGTCGGCAGATCGGGCGGAACGCATCTCGGCACGCGACGACTTCCGTGGTCGGTTGTTTACTGACTGGATCAACATAGTAGCTGTTGGCGTGTTCCATGAACTTGAGAACCAGTTCATCGATGCTCAAGTCTTGCCGGTGGTCAGTGGGCATGCGGCCACCGTTGGCGCGGAGTTGAGACAAGAGGCGTTCGTATTCCGCCTTGCTCTCTTTGCTGCCATACTTGCCGGGCAGGATAACCTCGGTGCGCGTTCCATCGGCTCGATAAAACGAGACGGCGGCGCGGCCGGTTGCAGAATGTTTGCGATACGTGGGAATGGTGGATCGGGGACGTGGCATCGGTGCGGTTCCTCATGGCAAAACGTTTTGCAAATCGTTTTGCAGTATTCGAGGATTTCAACCGCACGTCTGACCATCAGACGGTAAACATAACTTGTTTCGGAATCACGACTTACTTCAATGCTCGCTGAGGGGCTCGAACCCCCGACCTCATGGGTGTGATCCATGCGCTCTACCAACTGAGCTAAGCGAGCTATTGGCGCGATGATGGGTCGCGCGAAGGATTAGGGTTGCGGCGGCGCGGCGGTGATGGCGGTGTTTGCCGGCGCAGCATTGGCGGGGACATCGTCGAACTTCGGGGCAGCGGGTGCGACACGTTGCGGCGGGCGGATCGGTTCGGCGGGTGCGGCTGACGCAGACGCGGGAGATGCTGATGCACTTGGGTTGACGATATCGTCAAACCCATTTTCCAAACCAGCGGCCCCCTTTTTGAACTCCGTGATGCTTTTGCCCAGGGATTTCGCGATTTCCGGCAAACGTCGGCCAAAAATAAGAACGGCGATGACCCCGAGGATTATCATTGTCGTTGGGCTAAGAAACGCAAAGAGTGGCGTCATGGTAGTTCCTCACAAGTCAATTCGGTACGAACAGATCCATTTAGGTAATATATCCATCGAACGGGACAAACTTCAAGCAAAAATCAAAACCCAATAATCTAGCACCCATTTCCAATGTTCCGTTCGCGCAATCAGATAGTTTTGTTGGGTATGGGCCGAACAATTGTCAAAATCAGAACCAAGCGGCACATCAGACACCGGACATACGTGAATCACTCGGCACAAAACGGCGGGAATAATTCATTGTTACCTCATTCTACCTACCTACCAGGGGGTGAGACAAGCATTTGGCCAAGAAATGCGGGAATTTTTGGAAGAATCCCATTCATAACGCGCCCCTCAAAAGTCGATTTTCAAGCTGAAGCGTAAGCGAGGCATTCAGGCCGCCTCGCTTACGCTTCAGCTTGAAAATCGACTTTTGAGGGGCGCGTAATCGTTACGATGTTGCGCCTTGGCGTGAGGTTGTCGTTCCAGGAGGTTGGCAGCGAGTCCCATTTTCACCCGCCGCCCAGCAGCTGGTCGAGCTTCTCGTTGAGTTGCTCGTCGGCGGCGGCGGACCAGAGAAATTCCTGGTTGCCATCAAAGGCCCCCTCGGCGTTGAATTGAGCGGTCGGCGCGGGGACGAGCGGCAGCGTGCCGATCGTGCCTAGTTCCGTTGCCAACGTGAAATGTTTGATCGATCGTAATTCGTGTGAGGTGAGCGTGATCGGCATGAAAGGCGTCGCTCCGTCGGTGATCACGAGGTCTTGGCTTGATCCGTTTGGCGATGTCTCTCCGTGCACGTCAACCATGCCTAGCGTGACGCGTGTCCACCCGGCGATGGCGAGTTCGCTGCTCGATATGAAAAAGCATGGCGCCGCCTCGACGATGCCGTCGAGATTGGGTTCGCCGTCGCATGTTGGCAACCAACGCAGGCGGCGCATTTCACCCGATTCGAGTTTGACGACGAAGCGCGTCGCTGACACGCGCAGCGACCGCATATATTTCTTCTTGCTGATGACCCGCAAGAAACATTCATGCAATCGATGGGTGTCCAATTGCCACGAAACACGGTAGTCGCCCATGCGTTTCGGTTTTGGCAGAGGCACGGTGAGGAGCGTCTCCTTGACGCTTAGTTGCGCTCGCGTCAAACCGACCGGAATTCCATGAAAATCGACGCCTGGCAGATCGGATTGCAGGTGGAGATCATAATCCGCAAGCGACGCCAACGAACCGGGGCTGACGATTACCGCTGACGCGGATAGCGATTGACATTGGCCCTGAACGATTGTTTTGCAGGCGACCGTCGTTTCTTTCACTTTGGCGTGCAAGCAGACATGGCGCAACGTGCAGCCTTTGAGGAAGTCGCCGGCGGCCTGGATTGGAATCGTGATTTCGCCGAGCGAATGTTCGCGCCAGCGAATCGCCACTCTTACGCTCCGCTTCGGCGTCGGAATGCGGAAGTAGATGCGTGCCGACGTACGTGCATTGTCACGCACAATGACCTCGGCAGTCGTCGGCTCCGTGTCGCCATCGGCTTGCAGCACGAAGTCGTGTTTCTCGAGTTTGACCTTAGCAATTTTGATGTTCGCCTCGACGATCACCACGTCTGCGCTTGCGGGGACAGGCAGCGCGTCGAGAATCAGCCCCGCTTTTTCGTAACGGACATGCAGCCCCCGCGGCGTATCGATGGTGGAGGTCGTCATAGAGGTTTCAGTCGATCAAGAGCGTCGTTCAGTGCCCGATCTAAGTCTTCGCCGGCAGTGGGAACGTCCCTGCAAACGAGACATTCGGGCGAGCGCGGGATACGAAACCGGTGCGTGCGGTAGGCTTCCTCGAAGACGCTGGGCACTTTCTCCAGCGTATACAACATGCTCGTGAAGCCGGGATCGTAGGCGGCGCCGTTATCGAGTAGCTGCAACGTTATCTGGGCATGCAGCGACGCAATGACACTGATCGACGCGCGACTGGCGGGGATCGTCGTCTCGGCAACGGGGCCGGCGGGCGCGGAGTAATCCGGCGCCTTGCCGGTGTCGATCGTCACGCTGCGGCGAAGGTGGCTGGCGACGCAACCGTAGCACGGCCCGTGGGGAATGAACCAATGCACGAATCCGCCGATGCCGCCCGCGAGCACCTCGCCCAAGGTCCAAGGCTTCTTGTGTTGGCGCATCAGGGCGTCGAAATAATATTTCGTTGGCTCGTTGTCGGCGGCACAGATGGCGATATCGCATTCCGCGATGGACGCTTCGATCATTTGCCTGGTGGCATCATCCTCCAGCCTGGAGACGATGATTCTCGCCTTCAAATCGGGCCGACGGTCTTGCAACCATTGGCCAGCGAGATTGGCCTTTCGACCATCAACGTCGGCAATCGGAAATAGATGCCGAAGTACGTTGTGGTGCAGATAATAATCAGCATCGACGATTGTGACGTGGGTCAGGCGTGGATCGCGCGAGACGATATCGAGGACGGTCATGCCGCCGCTGCCGACGCCGACTTGGAAGAGGTTGACCACGTTGGCTCGTATCCGCAAGCGGCTTAGCGCTCGGGTGGAATTCTCCGAGCGCTAAGCCGCTTGCGGAAAACGCGAATAGAAAAACCGATCCATTCATCTCGCATCAGGCAGCGGCCATTCGCCCGTGTCGCGCCACACCTCGTAACAGGCCAACCAGCGCCAGGCTGCCTGCACCGCGAAAACGCTCGTAAACTTGGCTGGATCCCAGCGGTTCGTTTCGCGAGTGCTGCCTTGCCTCCACATGCACAGTCTTTGATGCTCCATGAGATGCGGGCAGAAATCGAGCGGCGTTATGACGCGCGTTTCGGGCGGTTCGATGGGGTATTCGCTCGCCAGATACGTTTCAAGTTGGTAGACGTTGTGCATCGGCTTAAGGGCATAGCGGAGCAACAGGCCGCGACTGTGGCGGACGAGTTTGATCTTGTATTCGTCCGCGCGGTCTTTGTTGTAACATTCGATGACGGGAATTTCCACCGTGAGAATTCGACGTTTCCCGGCTTCGGTATCGAGCAGGCTCATGAGTGAAACTGTCCAGAAGGGTAAAAGTTTGCCACAAGCTCGCAGGCTCCTTCGTCGCCTGCGGAGTTCAACCCGCGCAGGCTCCTTCGTCGCCTGCGGGCTTGCGAGGTCTTTCGAGTGCTAAGCCGCGAGCGGAAACCCTTAGTAGTGGCACGGCACCGACTGGATCGCGGAGATCACCTCGTCGTCGCTGACTTCGTCGGTTGTGCCGACAAACGACGTATCCGTGCGGTTCATGAGGATCGCGAGATTGTCCTCGGCGTTGCCTCGAAGTGCGTTGATCAGTTTTTGGCGTTCGTCGGTTTTGAGTGGTCGGAAGTCCATGTTTCAATCTCCTAATGGCTACGCAGTTCCTACCGTGATTTCGGCCACGGCTCAGCCTGCTTTCGCGTCAATTCCGTGAGAATCATCAGCAGGGCAACCTCGATGTCCGCCTCTTGCGGATCGATGGCGACGAGCGATTGCCCATCCTCCCAATAATACCGCACTTCCGTGGTGGATAGCAAGATGTAAAGTTGCTGTCCAGGCCAAGGCAGTACAATTGCTACCCGAACCCACGCCACACCATCTTCAGTTATTATACCCAAGCGTACCGCAGCGAACAACTGGCAAATCCGATTGATCGGCTTATTCGACCATTCGACCGCTGCCCAAATATCACGGAGCGGCGAACCGACATCCGCGCCGGCTAGAACGTCGATCTCAGCCCTGCGGTAGTCGGCGTCGTCGGCACCCAGCGCATACCACGAAAAGCAGAGGCCGTTGACGACGGTCGTACTCGCATTCGCCGCCGAGGCTCGGCCATCTGCCGTGCCGATCGCGAACAGGCCTTCGGCATATTGCAACTGCCGAATCCATTGCTTATCGCCGTGCAGGTCACCGTCGCTTGGATGACGCATCGAACCCGGATGCGTGTGCACGATACCGACGATCTGCAATCGGCGATCGGTCTGCCTGACGATTCGGCTCGCCAGAGTTTGCGCCTCAATATCGAACGAAACGTGGACGGCACTGGCATCCCGATGCGTGCCGGCGGGGATCGTGCCGACGACATGAATTTCGTCATCCGATCGACGACCGAGAAGCAGCCAGCCGATCTCTTCGTTGCCTCGCAACGACTGGCGATGGTCGGCATATTCATCGAACAGCGTCGCCAAAACGCCCTGAGCAACGAAGTAACGAGACTGGGTTCTTGGCAAAGCAGGCGGAACGTGGATGATTGGCGGCGATTTCGGCCCCCCAAACCAGGCTTTGATGCGAGTTAGCCAATCCGTGAACATCGCGCGATTCCTTTTGACAAGCATGAAACGACTTCAAGCCCGCAGGCGACGAAGGAGCCAGCGCGGGGCAAACCCACTTGCCAGGCCTTTTTCCCCGCGTAAGGCATTCTACCGAATCGCATCCCGACATTGCGCGATCTGTTGGATGATCGCTGGCGTGGTGCGGCAACAGCCGCCAATGAGCCGAGCACCTGCGCCATACCAGCGAGTTGCCCGCCCATTCCAATCCGATTCGGAGGTTGCATCGCCTATCCAGCGATGCGATGGCGAGTTCCAGCTCTCGCCGAGGTTCGGGTAGACGACGAACGGCTTGCGTGCGATCGCCTGAGCAGAGCACAATAGCGGTTCGATGAGCCACGGCGCGGTGCAATTGACGCCGACAGCAATGGCATTGGGGATGTCGTTGACGATACTGACAGCGTCGGAGAATTCCTCGCCCGTACACAGGTGCAATTCGTCCCGACAGCTAAAGCTTAGCCAAGCAGAGATGTTGGGAAAATCGGCGAGGGCCAGCGCCAACGCCTCGGCTTCGATCAGACATGGGATCGTCTCGCAAGCAAGCAAGTCGGGCGATGCCTCGACGAGAATGGCAAGACGAGCACGATGCCAATCTGCCAGTTGTCGGAGGGTTAGACCGTAGTCGCCGAGGTATTCCGAACCGTCGTGCAGAAATGCACCGTAACATCCGACCGATGCTGCCACCAGCGGGCGGTGGCGGGTGGCGGGGAGCGCTTCGCAAAACTGGTCGCGTTCGTTCTGGGCGAGTTTGACACTGAGTCGCAACAGTCGCTCGGCATCGAATCGGCTCAAGCCCCGATTCATGAATCCGGGCACGCTTGCTTGATAGCTCGCCGTCGTAATGATATCCGCGCCCGCTTGAAGATAGTCGCGATGAACGTCAGCGATGGCCGACGGTTTTTCGAGAAGTAACTTGGCGGACCAGAGGGGATCGCGCAGGTCGGCCCCGCGACGTTCGAGTTCGGTCGCAAGACCGCCATCAAGGACGGCGAAGCCTGATGCTTGGAATAGAGGGTTGATACGATCCAGCCATCCCTATCAAGCCCGCCATAAACGGCGGTCTATATAGGGGAGAAGAATTGCCCTACGCCTCGACTGCTTGCAATCGATGCCGCGGCGTATGGTTGATCTGAGTTTCCATGCCGACTGCCGCAAGATCGAACCATTGCACCTCGCCGTCGCCGATGGTGTTTAGGCCAATCCAATGAATGACACGCGGATCGTCGCGCGTTTGTTCGACATCTGCCACCGTCGGCGTGCCGTCCATGAAATGCACCCGACCAACACCGCCGGTGCGTTTGAGGAAGAATCGCCGAACGCGATAACCGGGAATCCGGCTCAGTTCGTCGTCCTGCCCATCCAGTGGGATGCAGACCATTTTTACGAGTTTTTCTTCGCAGCCGGCCAGGTGCTTGTTCAAGCCGAGCAAGCGTTGGCCGATCTTGCAAAACGCATCCAATCCGACCGCGACGGGCCGCCCATCCGGCCACAGGGGCTTATACCCTGTGAAGTGAATGTTATTGGCCTGCCGATCGCAGGACGGATCACGACGAAAGAGAAGAATCAAAGTGCGTGACATCCAGGGCCGCTCTCCAATTACGGGTAACGAAAATCAATGCGGCAGTGGAATAGCAGGAACGTCCTTTCTCCAACCCAGCCCACAACCGCTGTAACGCCTATTGCATTTGGTGTACAGCGTTGTCGCCGTTAAGATAGTCAACATGGACCGATCTGGCTAGCGACGCGAGCATTTTTTCAAACAGCATAGTGAACAAAAAACCACATCCCATATCACGCTCGATGTTGCAGCCCGCCAACGACCGCTCACTGCAACGAAATCTTGAGCCGAAATTCCATCCTCATTACCGATTCGGCGAAACCTCGATCCGGGGATGCCGATCTTTCTAAACGATCAATCTGGCGAGTATGTTACGAATATTTAGTTAAAGAGCAATCCCTGGTCGGCACCTCCGGGAGGATTCGGTGGTTGCTTGCCGAGATGTGCGTACGCCTTCATTGTCGCCAGGCGTCCGCGTGGCGAACGGACGATCATTTGCTCGCGCAGAAGATACGGTTCGATTTCATCGCTTAGCGTGTCCGACGGTAGGTTCATCGTCGCCGCCAGTGCTTCCACGCCGGTCGGCCCGCCCTCGAAAACGCCGATGAGTGTGTTGAGGTATCGGCGATCTTGCTTGTCCAATCCAAGCAGATCGACCTCGGCCATATCCAGCGCCGAGCGTGCCAACGACAGGTCGATCGGGCCTTCCGATTCACTGGCGGCATAGCTCCGCGCCCAACACAACCGCGAGTTCGCGATGCGGGGCGTCCCGCGGCTGCGCTGGGCAATCTCCGCAGCGGCCTCCGTTGCGATCGCTGTGTTTAGTTTCCGAGCGTTGATTGTCACGATCTGCGCTAATTCTTCAACAGTGTAGTAATCAAGATGCTCGTGTATCTTGAATCGATCACGCATCGGACTCGACAACATCCCGCTACGCGTCGTCGCGCCGATCAACGTGAACCGCTTTAACGGCATCGAAATCGTCCGGGCGCTCATCCCTTCGCCCAACACGATGTCGATGCGAAAATCCTCCATCGCCGGGTAGATGAATTCCTCGACGACTCGCGGCATCCGGTGAATCTCGTCGATAAACAGAATTGACCCTTCCGTGACGTTGGTCAGGAAAGGCAGCATGTCCGCGGGCTTCGTGAGGGCCGGTCCGCTGGTCATCTGGATCGTCGTGCCGAGTTCGTTGGGCAACACGGTCGCAAACGTCGTCTTGCCTAATCCCGGCGGCCCGTCGAACAATATGTGCGACAGAGGTTCTTTGAGCTTGCGAGCAGCCTTCAGCAGAATTTCGATGCGTCTCTTGACGGCGTTCTGGCCGATGACTTCGTGCAAAAGCCGAGGCCGAAGCGCGGCATCGCGCTGCTTGTCTTCGTCGGGCGTGCCAGCTTGTGCGATCGGCTGCCGAGCCATGGGTTGATTCCGAACCAAGGATCGTTTACGTTCAGCGCTCGTTGGATGCCGTGCCGGCAAGGCGTCTTGCGAGCGCTAAACGTAAACTAATTATTAGTGAGCGATCTGATAAATCGCCAACAATATCTCTTCGACACTCTTGTAGGTCTTGCCGCCCGTCAAGGCTTTGTCGAGCCGATCGCGTGCCTCTTGCGGTGCGTGGCCGACGCTGAGCAGAGCGTGGTATGCGTCTTCGAGTACATTGCCATCGACGTTGCTGGCTGGCATCGGCCTGCCGTCAAAGGTCGGGGTGGGCATCAGCGCATACTTGGTGACTTTCCGCCGCAGTGTGGCTACGATCTGCTCCGCCGTCGCCCCTCCGACGCCGGGCAACGTCGTGAGCCATTTGTTGTCCTGGCGTTGGATGGCGTCGGCGATCTCCTTGATAGGGCGGACAAACGCCTTCATCGCCTTGCGAACGCCGACTTTATCGACGGTGCAGAACAGCTCGAAGAAATCCTGCTCCGATTCCGAAAGAAAGCCAATCAGCCTCGGCACCATCCGACCGTGGGCGGGATTGCCTTCAAAATAATGCGCGGTGAAGAAGGTGATCTCCTCGCCGATTTTGTTCTGAACGGTTCGCCGTATGAATTCGGGGACGAGTACCTGATACTCGAGTAAACCGACCTGAAGCCGAGCTTCATCATCGAGCACGCGGTTCAATTTGCCGGTGATTTTTGTGATCATGTGTCCGGCTAACCCCCAAAGTTCTTCAGGTGATAATAATGGCACAGCGCCACGGCCAAGGCGTCCGACACGTCCACCGGTTCGGGCGGCGTCGACAGGCCGAGTTCGTTTTGGATCGTCCGCTGCACCTGTTCCTTGGACGCTCGGCCGTTGCCTGTTACGATTTTCTTAACCTGCGTTGCGGCATAACTGACGACATCCAGGTTGTGTTGTGCTGCGGCGAGGAAGATGACGCCGCGCGCGTGGCCCATGAGGATAGCGGTTTGCGGGTGATCGTAATGGGCATAGAGCTGTTCGACTGCCATCGTCTCCGGCTTGAACTGGGCGAGCAACTCGGCCAGGCCATTGTAGACGGAGAGCACCTTGGACGCCATGTCATCCGCGCCGTCGTCGGCGGTGCGAATGATCCCGGCCTCGACGACGACGGGGCGAACGCCGCTCACGTCGAGCACGCCATAGCCGGTGATAATCAAGCCGGGATCGATACCCAGGATGCGACGGGGTGGATTCATGGCGGATTAATACCCCGCCTGAGTAACGATTGCGGTTGGGCAGCCTGTCGCCAAGAGAAACTCGCGAAACTCGGAGTTGATGTGTTCATCGCAGCGATGCACGAGGAACTCGGCGTCCTGAATCACGGTGAGGACCGTTAGACTTTCCTGTAGTGGCTGAGGCGAAACCTTTGGCCGGTCGCAATTGTGTATGCAATCGTGACGGCGCTGGAATATTCGACGATAGCGTTCTTCCATTTTTTCCTTAGCGTCTTCAATAGCTTTTTGCTTCTTGTCAGCAGTCAAAATTGTGAATGCGGAGCGTCGGATGTCAAAGAGTCGTTTTGTGCTGTCCGGATGCATGATCCAATCGGCTTTTCGGTCGTGAAAAAACCTGCTCCCTTTGCGGAAGAATTTGTTGAATAGCGTCTGGATCGCGGGAAAACTCAATACATTCTCGCGTTCCATCATCTTCCGGGCGGCCATACGCCAGCGCCAATTGTCGTTGTTTGCGTAAGGCTCAAGAATGGCTCGAACGGGGAAGCGGATGTCGTAAAAAAAATCGGGCAGTATCGTTGCGGGGTGTCGGCTTTTGGAGATAATGGCCGCGGCTTCGATGTCGGTATAGGCGTCGCAGAAATAGGCATCCATGGCTCCAACCGCGAACATCCACGCGCTGCGCAAAAGGTCGGAACGCAGCAATTTCTCCGCCTCGCGTTTTTTGGGTAGGGAATCCGCATGCGCAAGAATGGAATGAGCCCTTGCAACATCCTTCTTGAAATGGGCGAGCGCGGTCTTGGGCACGGTCGCCTCCTTGGCAACACGAGAGAAGATTTGCGAAAGCCAGCACGCGATCAACCAACGCGTTTAATCCACATATTCCAACGATTCGCTCGCTACTTCATAGTGCATCAGGTCTTCCTCTTCGTCGAACCAGACGTTACGCTGCCTTGCGAAGACGACATTCCAAAGCGCTAGTACCTCCTCGACCTCTAGGCCAGCATGGATGTTTGCCAAGATTTTCTTGAGAATCGAGGCCGGATTCGCTTTCACTTTTTCTTCGTTAATGCGTTTTGCCGGAAATAACTCATTGTGGTAATCGTGCAGATCGTACCATTCCGATTTCTTGATCGCTTCGACAATTTGATCCACCGCGTCCTTTTTCTTGATCGTCGCCATGATCGTTCTCCAATCAAACCGCTCAATGACATAATGTTGACGCCACCGACAAAAGTCGATTTCCCGTCCGAGACTGAAGCGTAAGCGAGGCATTCAGGCCGCCTCGCTTACGCTTCAGCCTCGGAAATTCAGTTTTGTCGGCGGCGTCAATGTTCTAGCATTTATCATATCACGGTCGATCACTCCTTACGCCAGATGGTTCCGGTCGGGCGATCTTCGAGCGTGACGCCAATCTCAGCCAGGCGTTTGCGAATCTGATCGCCAAGCGAGAAGTTCTTCGCCTTGCGTGCCTCGGCTCGTAGGTCGATGAGCAACTGCATCAGCCCACTTAGGATCTGCTGCGACTTCTCGTCCGTTTGCGGCGTCTCGATCTGCTTGGCGAACAGGCCGAGGATGTCGGTCAGTTCCTTGAGGTAACCGACCCCTTGCTCGAACGTCGCCACGTCCACGGGTTTGCCGTTGCCGGATTCCAGTTGAGAGACATCTACGAAGCGGTTGAGCGCGGACAGCAACTCGAACAGCACGCCGACGGCGCCGCCGGTGTTGAAATCGTCGTCCATGTGATTCAAGAAGCTCTGGCGCAGAGTCGCGAACTCGCTCGGAGACGCGACATTCGTGGATGCTGTAATCGCAAAGAAACTCTTCTTCGTAATGCGTTCATAGCGTTCAAAGAAACGATAGAAGCCCTCGAGCGATTTTTGCACCTCGGCGAGACGTTCGTCGCTATACTCAATCGGGCTACGATAGTGGGTCGCCAGCAGCAGGAAGCGCACGGTTTCGGGGCTATACTTCTGCAACAGATCGACGACGTTGACGACATTGCCGACCGATCCCGCCATCTTCGATTGGCCAATCTTGAGTAGGCCGTTGTGCATCCAGTAGCGGGAGAAGGTCTCGCCCGTAAACGATTCGGACTGGGCCAACTCGTTTTCATGATGCGGGAACTGCAAATCGAGCCCACCGCCGTGAATGTCGAGCGTTTTGCCGAGCAAGCTCATGCTCATCGCCGAGCATTCGATATGCCAACCCGGTCGGCCTTTGCCCCAGGGGCTGTCCCACGCCGGTTCGCCGGGCTTGGCGGATTTCCACAAAGCGAAGTCGCCGGGGCTGCGTTTGCGATCGCTCACTTCGATACGCGCGCCGGCTTCGAGTTGCTCGGGATCGCGATTGCACAGCTTGCCGTAGTCGGCATCCTTCATCACGTCGAAATAGACATCGCCCGATGCGGCGTATGCATAGCCTTTCGCGATAAGCCCCTGCATGATGTCGATCATACCCTGAATATGTTCGGTCGCCCTCGGCATAGCGTCGATGCCCGTCACGTTCAGTTTCGTGAGGTTTTCGACGTAATCGGTCGTCATCTTCTCCGCAAGTTCTTTGACAGTCGTATTCAATTCAGCGGCACGCCTGATGAGCTTGTCGTCCACATCCGTGATGTTGACGACCCAGCGAACCTGGTAGCCAAGGCGCACGAGATAACGCTTGACGGTATCAAAGATCACCGGCCCGACCATATGACCAATGTGGCTTGGCTTGTAAACCGTAGGCCCGCAGACGTACATCGTGACTTTGCCAGGCTCGACGGTTTGAAACAGCTCTTTTTGTTTCGTCAGCGTGTTGTATACGCGCAGCATGGAAACCTTTCCACATATAATCCAAATTGTATTTTCCGCTTGCGGCTTAGCGCTCGGAATGCGCCCCGCGAGCGCTAAGCCGCAAGCGGAAAACCATTACTTCTCGATCAACACCACCACCTGGCACCCGATCGCCTCCGCTCGTCCGATCGCGCCAACTTTCTCGCCGGTCTTCGCTTTCACATTGACCGCGTCAACAGACAGACCGAGCATTTGCGCCAGATGTTCGCGCATTCGGCCCTTGATCGGTCCGAGTTTCGGTTCTTGCGCAAAGATCGTCAGGTCCACGTTGCCAATGCGCCAGCCAGCGGTCTGTAATCGTTTCAACGTCTCCTCGACAAAGAATCGCGAATCCATGTTTTTGTATTGGGCATCGGTATCGGGAAACGCATCGCCGATGTCGCCCAGCCCAGCAGCGCCGAGCAAGGCGTCGGTCAGAGCGTGGAGCACAACATCGGCGTCGGAATGCCCGATCAAGCCGCGCGGATGCTCGATGGGCAAGCCGCCCAGTATGAGCGGCCGATCTGGACCCAGCCGATGCGTGTCATGCCCGATGCCGACGCGAAGCATCTATGCGTACCCCGATTATCGATTGTAATCTACGATAGGCGAAAAATGCAAGGTCCGGTTTTCGCCGTTTACGTTTAGCGCTCGCTGGGGATGTCCGATTGATAAACGCATGTGGATCGACTTATCCCCCGCCTGCTTGGTTGGAATGGCCAAGCGCAAAATTCTCGAAACGCATATATTGCTTGATGTACATCAAACCGATCTCGCCCGTCGGGCCGTTGCGCTGCTTGGCGATAATGACCTCGACCGAGCCTTCGTCCTTGCCCGGCTCGTGATAGTCGGGGCGATGCAGCATCAACACAGTGTCGGCATCCTGCTCAATAGCGCCGGATTCGCGCAGATCGCTCAAACGCGGGCGGTGGTCTTGGCGGTCCTCCGAGCTGCGGTTGACCTGGGCTAGCGCGACGACCGGCAGCTTGAGTTCGCGGGCCAAGAATTTCAGTCGCCGCGAAATCGCCGCAACCTGTTCCTGTCGGCTATCGCGTTTGTCGTCGGGGTCGATGAGCTGCAGATAGTCGATAATCACCATGCGGAGGTCGTGCCGCTTCTTCAATCGCCGAGCGTTGGCGGCGATCCGCAACATGCTTTGGCCTGGCGTGTCGTCGATGAACAGTTTCGCCTGTCCAAGAATATCGCCGGCTTCCATGATCTTCGTCATATCGTCGTGATCGAGATGTCCGCGGCGAATGCGATGGCTGTCCACCCGCGCCTGGCAGCAGAGCAGACGTTCCGCCAGCTCAACACGGGCCTGCTCCAAGCTCACGAACAGCACCGGCAAGCCTTCCTCAACGACGACATGGCGAGCGATATTCAGAGCGAATGCGGTTTTCCCGACGCTTGGTCTGGCCGCCAAAACAATAAGTTCATTCGCTTGAAAGCCCGCCGTCAGATTGTCAAGGTCGAGAAACCCCGTCGGAATACCGCTAAACTCGTGGTCGCCTCGCTTTTTGCGTTGGTCGAGCCGGGTCCAGGCTTCCTTGATGGCGTCGTGCAGCGTGACGGTATCGCCGGTGATGCCCAACTCGGCGATTTCGAGGATGCGACGCTCAGCGTTGTCGAGCAATTCAGAGGCGGGCAGCGATTGGTCAAACGCCTCGGCCGAAAGCTCGGTGCAAGCGTGGATCAGGTTGCGGGCGATCGCCTTTTGCCGAATGATCTCGGCATATTGGCGGTAGTGTGCGGCGCTCGGGGCGGCATCCCAAAGCTCGGCGAGATAGGCCGGGCCGCCGATCTCTTCCATCAGCTTGGCCTGGCTTAACCATTCCGCTACCGTGACGATGTCCGCAGGTTTGCCAGCGTCATCGTTGAGTTTGATGACTGCTTCAAAGATCTTTTGATGAGCAAAAACGTAGAAATCATCCGCCCGACACAGGTTCACCGCTTCGGCGATGATAGCGTTGTCGCGCAACATACTGCCGAGCAGGCTGCGCTCGGCATCGCGATTGTGCGGCGGCAGGCGATCCGTGCTTTTCGCGTCTTGCGACATGTGGCGAAGCTCCGGAAATGGAAACGATACAAACGAAAACAGCCCGACCTGATTTTAGGCCGGGCTGATATTGTAGCGAATTACGCGGTTACTTTTTGTCTTGCTTGAGCGGCACGACCATGACCTTCACCTTGGTGGTGATGTCGTAACCGATCGAGAGATCGACTTCGTACAAGCCGCACTGCTTAATGAGGCCTTCGATCTTGACCATCTCCGGCTCGACCTTGAGGTTCTTGCCTTTGAGTGTCTTCGAGATATCCGCCTCGCCTACGGAGCCGTACAGATGGCCTTCCTCATTAGCGTTGGCTTCGATGGTCAGCTGTGGGATACGGGCGATCTGCTCGGCCATCACCTTAAGGTCAGCGATCTTCGCTTCACGCGCCTGCTGCACTCGCTTCTTGTGGCGGTCGAGCAGTTTCAGATTGTGCTGGGTCGGGATGGTGGCGAAGCCCTGGGGCAGCAGGTAGTTGCGGCCATAGCCCATCTTGACTTCGACGAGGTCACCTTGCTTGCCGAGGTGCGCCACGTCTTCGGTGAGCAGCAGCTGCATACCGCCATTCTCGCCCTTCAAGACCTGATTACGTTTAAGTTTGCGGATCGAATCAACCATGTCATACTCGCTAAATAATAATCAAACAACAAAGATCCCGTATAGCCGCTCGCCTTTGGCGAGTGCGACTATGCGCCGCACGACAACCAGATCACGCTCGCCAGAGGCAAGCGGCTAAACTCAGAACGGAATGGCCTCGTCTCCTGGGCCGGGCGGCGGCGGTTCCATCTGGCGCGTGTCGCCGCCCATCTCGTCGGGCGGACCGGAATCGAAATCGGACGGCGGCGGCGCGGACTGGCGTGTGGGATACGAGGAACGCGTAGCACCACCGCCTTGGCCATCACCACGAGGATCCAGGAACTGGAAGTTATCCACGACGACGGAAATCTTAGATCGCTTCTGTCCGTCCTGGGTTGTCCATTGCTCCAACTTCAAATGTCCTTCGATGAAAACCTGTGAACCTTTGCGAAGCGATTGCTCTACGAGGTCCGCATGCCGCCCCGTTTCACCGCGGTTAAAGGCATCGACATCAAGGAACACAGGATCGTCTTCAAACTGGCCGGTCTGCTGATTCTTTTTGCGATTGTTTACGGCGAAGCCGAACTTCGCGACCTTGCCGCCGCCGGAAAACATCCGCACTTCGGGATCGCGTGTCAGGCGCCCGATCAGCATGACTTTATTGAGATTCGCCATGATTCGCTACGCCTCCACAAACGGTAACCTCGCTCGCCAAGCGCGAGCGGAAAACCTTGGTATTCGACCTTAATCACGATCATCGCGGCGGCCACGACGTGGCCCGTCGCCATCACTCATGCCCGAAGGGACCTGAATGCCGTCCATCGCTGAAGGCTCCTCCTGCATATTATGCAGGGCGACCGCATGTTCGCCCTTAGCGAGGGTAAGCATCGTTTCGACGAGTTTCGGGTGAATAAGGATGACCATGTGCCGCAATATCATTTCGTTCAACGCACAGTCATGCTCGATCGCATCAATGGCCTTGCCTTCGGCGGAGAAGTAGGTCAAATAATAGACGCCCTTCTTCTGCTTCTTAATGGGATAAGAAAATTTCCGCTCTTCCCATGGCCGACTGACGAGCACCTCGGCGCTGTTTTTTTCAAGCAAATTGCGAAGTTGCTTGTCGGCCGTGTCGATGTTTCCTGCGACCTTGGAGGAATCGAGGATGAACATGCATTCGTAAACTTTGGATGCCATTGCGTCTTTTTCCTTATCGCGATCGCCCCTGTGGGTCCAACTATGAATTAAGCATTGTATTGATTCATGCACTTTTGGATACCCTGCCCGACCCAAAGTGCTACCGCTTGGCCCGCCAACTGGGTGGCATCATTGATCACCGGCTTCTCTCCCGGTTTGAATTTTCCCAGTACATGATCGACAACATCACGCTCGCCTTCGGGCACATCGACGCCGATTCGCAAGCGTGAATACTCGGCCGTTCCCAGGTGCTGCTGAATATCCCGTAGCCCGTTATGCCCGCCGTGCGTGCCTTGAGCACGGAAGCGAAGCTTGCCCAATGGCAAAACCATGTCGTCGCAAACCACGAGGATATCGACCAATTCCATCTGGTAAAAATCGACAACCTGCCGCACGGCACGGCCACTGAGGTTCATGAACGTCATCGGCTTCAGGAGCAGGATTTTTTCAGAGCCTTCATGCCATTCGCAAATTTCGGCGTCGAAACGATCCTGCCAGCTGCCGACGTTTGAACCTTTCGCGAGCGAATCGACCAGCGCAAATCCGATGTTGTGGCGTGTGCCATCGTAGCGCTTGCCGGGATTTCCAAGGCCGACGACGAGTTTCATGGCTGCGAATTGCCCGATGGATGCATACGCTATTTCTTCTCGGCTTCCTCTTCCTCGTCGCCCTTGGCGCGAGCGATAACCTCCGGCTCGGCCTGCTCGGCAGCCAACCCACCGGTGGGTGCTTGTTCTTCCGACGCCTTCTGGCTGATTTGAACGACAATGGCGTCGGGATCGTTCTTGACTTTCACACCTTCCGGCAGCTGAAGGTCCTTGACGTGAATTGCCTGATTCATCTGAAGCTCGGCCACGCTGACGCGAATCGATTCGGGAATCGCGACCACCAAGCATTCGACAGATAGGCTGTGAATCGGCTGCACCAATGTGCCGCCCGCCGCGATGCCCGGAGCAACGCCGCGTAATTCAACGCGAACTTCGAGGGTGATCTTTTCATCGGCACGGACGCGGTAAAAATCCGCGTGCACGATTTCGGCGCCGAAGGCATCCCATTGTAGAGCACGCAATAGCGTCTTTTGCGTCGCGCCGTTGAGCGTAATGTCGAAAACACGCACTCCCTGACGAACCGCTTTGGTCAGGTCGAGCAAGTTGACGGCGATCGACGACGAGCCTTCGCCATGGCCATACATCACAGCCGGCGTCAGGCCTTTTTTGCGAACTTGTTTCGATGCGTTCGTGCCGACTTTCGGCCGATTTTCGCTTGGCAGGATGAACGTTTGAGCCATGAAATCCTCACATCCGATTTATCAAAGGGTACTACCCCATCTGTCAATCGCTCAGGGGGAAACGATATTATTTGAAAATTGGCGGCAAGTTGCAAGAGGGGATGCGAAAAAATCAGCGATGATAATCGAATTGCGACGTTGGAATTTATTGACATGCCACGACGCATCAACAAAGATTCACTTAAATCTCACTTCCACAATCTGGTGAAAAACGCGATACAATTCCTTAATATTTCAGCCTTTAACGCGATCACGCAACGTCGGTCGCCGAGCGTTTACGTTGATTGAACTGCTCGTCGTGATTGCAATCATCGCGATCCTGATCGCCCTGCTCGTTCCCGCAGTACAAAAAAGTGCGCGAGTCGGCCTCGCGAACTCAGTGCATCAACAACATGAAACAGATGGCCTTGGCCCTGCACGGCTATCACGACGCCAACAAGACGCTGCCGCCGGCCTGCAACCCTACAAATCTGCTGTCGTTTCATGTCTATATCTTGCCGTTTATCGATCAAACACCCGCATTTAATGGCTTCGACCTGACGGTCCCCTTCAGCAATGCAACCAATATCGCCCAAGGGCTGATCGTCATTCCTGCCTACGTGTGCCCAGCCCAGGACACCGAGCGATACACGCTCTACGGATCCGGTGAATGGGCGGGCGGAACCACGATCACGTATACCGCCCACTATTATTCCATCGATGGCCCGAAAGGCACTAATCCCGCGACCGGGGCGCCGTATTTGATGAAAATCACCGGCGTGCAAGGCGACATCGCCACGCAAGGCATGCTCGGCATGGCGACCAGCGTCAAACTCGTGCAAACCTCGAACGGCACGTCCAACACTATCATGCTCGGCGAACACTCATGGACCACCGCTAACAGCTATCGCATCTGGGTTCGCGGCGCTTTCAGCGTTAACGAACTGACCTCTGCCAGGAATGTTACCAACACGATGAGTTCAACAGGCTACAACGGCTCTAACAACTTCAACGACGTTAGCTTTGGCAGCATGCATCCAACGAAAGGTGCGCACTTCGCCTTCGGCGACGGCACGGTCCGCTTCATCGCGCCTAGCATCAACTTCGGTACCTACCTCAGCCTTGCCAGTAAGGATGGTGGGGAAACTGTATCGTTGGAATTCTAAAATCTGCTTCATCCGCTTGCGGCCTTAGCGCGCGAAAGAAAAAACATATGTCACGTGCAATTCCCAATCTGTGTCTCGTCATTGCCTGGTGCACGTTCTTGTGGCAAGGTTGTGGTACCGGCGGTTCAAACAAGTTCGACGTTTCAGGGACCATCACCTTCGACGGCAAACCAGTCCCCGCTGGCCGCATCGATTTTTTTCCCGATCTAGCTGAAGGGCAACGACGGCATGCAAGACTTCGCCATCATCAAGGACGGCGCCTTCGACACACGCAAGGCCGGCCAAGGTCACACCGGCGGCGCCATCGTCATTCGCATCGAAGGCTTCGACGGCAAATTGGACGATCCCAAATTCCCCGGCACTCCGATCTTCGTGCCCCACCAGATTGCTCGCGACCTGCCAAAAGAACCAACCACGCAAATCTTCGATGTGCCCGCCTCCGCCGCCACGGGCCTCGTGATTCCGACCGGGCCGAAGTCGTGAACACGCGTCTCAGAGCCGCGCATGAAGCAAGCGGTTAGCGAACACCATCAACCGCTTACTTCGTGCGCGGCTCTGACACGTTCCTGTTTCAGGCCAATTTCTACTTCAGTACGCGCGGATTGACCCAGACGGTCCAAGTGTTTATTTTAGAGCTGGCGCAATGAACGCGCAGTTCCAGCGTGTCCACATTCTCCACGCTGATGTGGATGTTGTGCAAGTCGGTCTTCCGTTGGATCGGCGGCGCCGAAATCCAGAGCAGTTGGTCGTCGCCATACACTTTGAATGTCTGCGGACTGCCGGCCTGCTCTACGGGTAGATCATGCAGTGCGACCTGCGCTTTGAGCAATTTATAATGGCGGTCGAGCTGATATTTTACGGACGCCTAGTGCGCCGTCACACTTCTATCTTGGGGTAGATCGACTTCAGTTTTACTCGGGCGTCCTCCAGCTTGAACTGCCACTCGACGCCGCGTTGGCGGTCGTTGATGTGTTCGTGCCAAGCGGTGGTTTCTTCACGGAGTTCCTCGAT
>SIAQ01000113.1 GCA_009697105.1 Gemmataceae bacterium
CTGCGCCAGCCAGAAACGCTAGAATGAGTTCCATGGGAATCCCTCGAAATAATGGTAGCCTTGTAACTTCCATTATCCGAAGTGGATTCCCTATTGTTAACCCACTTATTTGCGGCTTGCCGCGCTAGGCCTTTGCGCCTTTGCGTGAGGCTCTTCCCAATCGAGTGTCTGTTTTACCAATATACAAATGTCTGGTGATATCCCAAGATTCTGTTGCATATTGTTGTGGATTGGGTAGAGTGGCATAGTGAGAACCTGCCGGTGATGGTGCGCAATTTTCGATTCGCGTTGTGCGATCAACGAGGGTGAGCGATCCATGAAATCATCTGAGACCTGCCGAGGCCCGGTTGGGCTGACCCGACGCAACATGCTGCAAATCGGCGCCATCGGGGCCTTCAATCTGGCGCTGCCCCAGCTCTTGGCGGCAAGCGAGCGTGGCGGCCTGGGTGGAATCACGCCGCGAGCCGACTCGTGCATCCTCGTGTTTCTGAATGGCGGTCCCAGCCATCTCGATATGTGGGACATGAAGTCCGATCTGCCGGCGGAGATGCGCAGCGAGTTTCAGCCGATCGCGACAACCGTGCCCGGCGTGCAGGTCTGCGATCACCTGCCCCGGCTGTCGCAGCTCATGAATCATGTCGCCCTGGTGCGATCGGTCCACCACGATCAGGTCGCGCATGCACCGGCAGTCTACACCGCTCTCACGGGCATTCGTAGCAATATTCGCGCGGGCATCGTCGGCGCGAAGCCGACCGATCATCCCGCCATTGGCTCGGTTGTCGGCTGCTACCGTCCGTCGGCGTCGCGGGTCACGCCGTATGTGATGATGCCGTACCTGACGCAAGAAGGCGCGGGTGGTCCGCTGCAACCAGGCTTCATGGGCGGCATGCTGGGCCGCACACATGACCCGTTTGTTGTGCTGCAAGGCGGCCCGCGATCGGATAGCTTCAACATGCCTGCCCTCGCCACGGGCGCGGACATGCAGGCGAGCCGGGTGCTGGGTCGCCGTCAGCTGCTGCTTGGCATGAATCAAAATGGCACGCCGATTTCGCGTGGCCAATCGAACGAGATGGAACGTCTGCAAGCGCGGGCGTGTGATCTGCTCACCTCATCCGCGGCACAGCGTGCCTTCCAACTCGATCACGAACCGATGCGTGTCCGCGACGCATATGGCCGTAACATCTATGGCCAAAGCATGCTGCTCGCGCGGCGGCTCGTCGAGGCAGGCACTCGTCTGACGTGCATCTCGTGGGCGCCGAATGCGAACGCGACCTGGGACACGCACGGCGGCAACTTCACCAAGCTGCGCAACGAACTACTGCCGCCGTTTGATCTTGGCATCTCAAGCTTGCTCAGCGACCTCGTCGATCGCGGGCTACTGGAGCGGACGCTGGTCGTCGTCATGGGCGAGATTGGCCGAACGCCGCGGATCAATGCTGGCGCTGGCCGTGATCACTGGGAGCACTGCTACACTGTGATGTTCGCCGGCGGCGGCGTTCGTCCAGGCTACGTCCATGGCGCGAGCGATCGTCGCGGCGCGTATCCAAGCAACGCTCCGGTGACGGCGAGCGACATCGTGGCCACGATCTATCACAGCCTTGGAATCCCAGCTGACCTGGAGATTCGCGATCGCCTAGATCGCCCGAACTTCCTCGTGCCCGAAGGCACGCCGATACGGGATGTGTTTGCGTGAACGGTTTAGCCGCTCACCTCTGGCGAGCGCGGGCGAGATGATTGCGAAAAGCGTCGCGCTCGCCCAAGGCGAGCGGCTAAACAATAACCCTCCGAAAGGAAAATCCATGCTCACGATAAATTCCGGTGATCACCACTCACGCCGAGCGTTTCTCAAAATCGGCGCTCTGGGGATGGGCGGGTTGACGCTTTCGCAACTTCTCGCGGCGAGCAGTTCGGCGGCGGAGTCGCGGCGGGTGGTCACGGGCAAATCGGTCATCTTCCTGCATATGCACGGCGGCCCTAGCCAATTCGAGACGTTCGATCCGAAAATGACCGCTCCCGTCGGCATTCGCAGCGTCACCGGCGAAACGCAGACGAGCGTGCCAGGCGTGACATTTGGTGCCACGTTTCCCAAGCTCGCGCGATTGGCGGACAAGCTCTCCGTCGTTCGCTCCTACGTACCGGCTTACGATCATGGCGCCAGCCCAATCATCAATCGCGAAACGCAGAATGCCAACGTCGGCTCGTATTACGGGCGCGTCGTCGGGCTGAACCATCCGACGACCGGCATTCCGACCAATATGCTGCTCACGCCGCAGGCTGTATTCTCCGACGCTCTGCCGCTCGCCGGACCCGGTGCCAACACGTTTGGCCAAACGGGTGCGCTTGGCAACGCGTATGCTCCAGTCATGCCGGGCGCAGGCGGCAACATGCTGCGGAACATGCAACTCACCGTGCCCCGTGAACGCCTCGACGACCGCCGAACCGTCCTCGCCGGGCTAGATAGTCTTCGCCGAGAGATGGACAACACCGGCACGATGGAGACTATGGACCGCTATCGCGATCAGGCCTTCGACGTCATCATGCGTGGCGTCGGGCGGGCCTTCGATCTGTCGCAGGAAGACCCGCGAGTCGTCGCCAGCTATGACACCGCGCCGCTGCTCAACGTCGAGATGATTCGGCGAAACCTGGGCAACTATCGGCTCTACATCGATCACGCCCGATCGATCGGCAAGCAATTGTTGCTCGCTCGCCGTTTGTGCGAGGCGGGCTGCGGCTTTGTCACGGTCGTTACGAACTTCGTGTGGGACATGCATGCCGATGGCAATAACGCGCCGCCGTCCGAAGCGTTGCCTTACGTTGGTAATCCGTTCGATCATGCGGTGTCGGCGTTTATTCAGGACCTCGAATCGCGTGGCCTGAGCGACGACATTCTCCTCGTCTGTTGCGGCGAAATGGGCCGAACGCCGCGCGTCAACCAAGCCGGCGGTAGAGATCATTGGCCATCGCTTGGACCGTTGCTGCTTTCGGGCGGCGGGTTGCGGATGGGTCAGGTCGTCGGTCGCTCTGAGGCGGACGGCGGTCGCCCCACGTCCGATCCGGTGACGCTGCAGAACCTCTACGCCACGATCATGAACACGCTGTTCGACGTCGGCCAAGTCCGCTTGATGCGCGGCCTGGGCAGCGACGTCATCCGCATGATAACCGACGGGCAACCGATCGCGCAGTTGATGGCGTAACGGCAAAAAATGCTGCTCATTCGCTCGCGGCTTGGCGCTCGCCTACTCGCTGAGCAATTTTGTAGGGTGCGTCAAGCGCCAGCGCCGACGCACCAGTGCTTGCAAGGGCTGGTGCGTCAGCGCTGGCGCTTGACGCACTCTACAATAACGAATTCCATCCGATGCGTTACTTTGAGGAAGGAAGTTCGATGACACACCTCGTCAGATCTGTTTTGGCCGTGGCTGTCGGTCTGGCAATCGGCATCTTGCAGGCAGGTGAGCCTGCGCCGTTGTCGGCGGACCAAATTGACAAGCTGCACCAGTTGATTAAGCCGCAGCGCGGCGAGGCGCGGTGGATGGAGATCGATTGGCATCCCAACATTTGGGAAGCCCGGCAGAAGGCGGCACGCGAAGGCAAGCCGATGTTCATCTGGGCGGGTAGCGGTGGGGCGCCGGCGGCGGGCTGCTGAACCGCAGGTCGCGGAGGCCGGGCGGCTTCCAGCTGGACCGATGCAAACATCAGCCTCATCCGCGAGCACTTCGTCGCCGTAGCCGTGCCGACCTGGGTTCTGCGAGCGAAGAATCCCGAAGGCGAATTCCTACGCGGTTGCGGCTGCCAATGGGTTACTTCGAGCGGATACATGGACATCGTCTCGGCCGGCGGAAAGCACCTGGGCCGCTTTCCCTCCGCTAAAGTGCTCGACGCTTTCCGCAAACTGCCCGAAACGGATCGCAAGCCAAACGCTGGCGTGATCGCTGACCTGAAATCCGGCGAGTCGATTATTCCCGAACCGCCGAAGAACGGCCTGGTTCTCAAGGTCCACACCCGCGCCCTTGCCCGGGACGAACGAGGCAACTACCGCAACGTCACAATCGATGACTATCCGCTCAAGAAGGGCAACACCAAGGTGTTCGATGAGCATCGCCACCTATTCGGGCCGAACACCGATTACATGTGGATCACTGAGGCGGAATGGCGCGGCCTCGTCGCCGGGCCATTCGCGAAGGGGGAGAAACACGAAGTCAGTAAGGCCATCGCCGAGCGCTTGGCGTTGTTCCACCTGATGCCGCGACGCCTGACCAGCGAAGGCGCGAGTTGGGGCAAATCGCAACTCAAGACAGCGAAGCTAACGTTGACCGTGGATGATGTCAGCGAAACCAAAGTGCGACTTCGAGCCGTCGGCTTCGCTCACTTGGGCAGCACCTACGACGCCAGCAATGCAACGTCTCCCAACGGGCCATTGGCGTTCGGCTACGAAGCGCCGCTACATGGCATTGTCGAATACGACCGCAAGAAGGATGCGATCACTCGCTTTGAACTCGTCGCGCTCGGTGACGTCTGGGGCCGATGGGGCGACGCCAACGGCAAGAGCCAAACGGTCGAACGCGCCGGACGAAACCCCGTGCCGATCGCGTTTGAACTCGCCACGGGCGCCTCGCCAACCGAACGCCTCGCACCGGGTGGCAACGGCAGCTACGTGGACAACACGGGGTATTTTTCGATATCCAAGTGAATGCCTAAATCGTTTAGCCGCTCGTCTTTGGCGAGCGAGTGCGTACGCTCGCTCGCCAAAGGCGAGCGGCTAAACATGAAAAGGAACCTCACTCATGCAGCGAGCGGCACGAAATCTGATTTTGCTCGGCTTGCTCTGGGCGGTCGGAACCACCGTGCACGCAGACGATCCGACGCTGCCCGCAGAGCCTCGCTTCAGTCGGCATATCGTGCCGCTCTTCAGTCGGCTTGGCTGCAACGCGGGGGCGTGTCATGGCGCGGTCAAAGGGCAGAACGGCTTCCGCTTGACGTTGTTCGGCGCCGACCCGACGCTCGATCATACCCGAATCGTGCGAGAATTCGCTGGCCGTCGGCTCAACTTTCAAGACCCCGACGCCAGCTTGCTTCTTCGTAAAGCCACCGGGCAGATGCCCCACGAAGGCGGTAAACGGCTCGATTTTTCCAGTGCCGAATACCGGTTTCTTCGCAAATGGATTGTCGCCGGCGCTCCGCTCGATCGGCCCGAATCGTCAGCCGCGACGAAGCTCAGCGTGCTGCCTGCCAGCCAAACCCTCAAACGCGGCGAGAGCCGTCGGCTGCAGGTAAAAGCCATCTTTCCCGATCAGACGACCGAGGATGTCACCGCGTTTTGCAGCTTTGAATCGCGCGACGGCACGGTCGCCCAAGTCGATGGCCTCGGCAATGTCAAGGCGCTCGAAGTCGGCGACACCATCGTCATCGCCCGCTATCGTGGCGACCCGGTCATGGCGCAGGTATTGATCCCCGCCAATGCGAAAGGCGAGTTCCCGCCGACGAAAGAACACAACTTCATCGACCGTCATATTCTCGCCCGACTCAAGAGTCTAAACATCACGCCGGCCGATCTATGTGACGATATTACGTTCCTGCGCCGCGTGAGCCTCGATGTCACCGGTGCCTTGCCGACGCCCGACGAGATTCGCACGTTCCTCGCCGACAAGGGCGCGGACAGGCGGGCCAAGAAGATCGACGAACTCCTGAATCGGCCCGGCTATGCGGCGCTGTGGGCGACCAAGTTCAGCGACATCCTGCGTCCGACGCAGTTCGACGCGAAGAACGGACTAAACGAAAACGCCAGCGCTCGCCGAGCGTACGAATGGCTGCGAGCGCGATTGCAGGAGAACGTGCCCTACGATCATCTGACCGAACGCATCCTGCTCGCCACGAGCGCCGATGGCCGACCCGTCGCCGACTGGGTGCAAGAGGTACAAGGCTATCAGTCGGAAGACGCAGCGAAGACGGGCGACCTTAAAGCATACGCAAAACGCAAATCGCTCGATCTCTATTGGCAACGACCCAGCGCGACGGGAGTGAAGGGGACGTTGCAGATCACGCATACCTTCCTCGGCCTGCGCATGGAATGTGCCCAGTGCCATCGCCACCCCTACGACATTTGGCAGCAAGACGATCTTCTGAGTCTGGCGAACTTCTTCATGCCGATCTCCGGCGCGGGCGGCGGCAGTCCCGCATCGCCCGAAATCGTCAAACAGACTGACGCGATCACCAAGCAAGCGAAGCAACTGCGCGATGAAGCGAAGAAGCTTGCCGAGAAATCCAAGGACAAATCGCTGAGCAAAGAAGACGCGGCCAAGCTCAAGGAAGAAATCAAACTCGCCAACGACAAGGCCCAGCTCCTCGACAGCACCGCCAAACGGCTCAAGGGCACGGAAGTGCGCGTGCTCGCCAAAGCGTCGTTCGCCAGTGTCACGAGCACGCTCGGCAGCCAAAAATCGGAATCGTTCCGTTTGCTCGGCGAGAAGCAAGCAACTAGCATCGCCGCCGGGCAGGACCCACGCGCGGCCGTCATGGCCTGGCTGCGTCGTTCCGATAATCCATACTACGCCAAGGCAATGATCAACCGCGTTTGGGCGCATTACTTTGGCCGAGGCATCATCGATCCGCCCGATCATTTGTCGCCGTTCAATCCGCCCACGCATCCGGAACTGTTGGCGGAGTTGGCCAGCGATTTCGTCAAGCACGGCTACGATTTGAAGCAGCTACATCGGCTCATCCTCAATAGCCGAACGTATCAGCAAAGTGCGAAGACGAACGCGACGAGCAAACTCGACACCGCCAACTACGCCTCGTTCTATCTCCGTCGTCTGCCCGCCGAGGTGCTGGTTGATGCGCTCAATCACGCGACGCTTGGCAAGGAGACCTATCCGCCGGAGTTCTTCGTGCCGGCGAATGCGCTGGCGGTGGAAGTCGCGGGCACGACAGGCGGCGAGCAGAAGAAGGCGACGCTGCATTACGCATTCCAGATATTCGGGCGTCCGCAGCGCAGCCCCGATTCACAATGCGACTGCGAACGCGATGCGACGGTGACGGTCGTGCAGGCTTTGTTCTTGGCGAACCACCCAATGATCCAGGTAAAAATCGCCGCAGCCGAGGGCCGTGTCGCAATGATCGCCAAGGAACAGCCAGACGCCAAGAAGGCGATCGAGGAGCTATACCTGTGGACGCTGAGCCGCACGCCGACGACATCCGAAATGAAAGCATGCACGGGTTACATGAGGGCAAGCGTATCGCCGCAAAGAGGGCTTGAAGACGTGATGTGGAGCCTGTTGAATACCAGGGAGTTCCAGTTGAATCATTGATAATGCTAGAACGCATAATAATTGAAATCGTGTGATCGAACATGGCTTTCGTTCGCCTCTATCACGGAACCGACTTGGTTAGCGCAACGAAATTTTGGTGAATGGACTCGATGCCATCAAAGCTGCGAGTTACGATGGGGGGAGGGGAGTTCTGGGCTACGACCGACCAGAGCGTAGCCGACTGGTTTGCGCGGACGAATCCTGCCGCGGGGCCTCCGGCGCGAATCGAATTCGAAATCAACGACGGCGAATTGAATCAACTATGCGGCGTTTATCCCAAGGTAGTTATTACTCACGGTTTGCAGGATTTTGAGTTTTTGCCGACGTCGATTTCATTGTTGAATCAGGCAATTGCCAATCTGACGATCCAAGAGATCGTTTGAGGGGTGGAATATGCGGCGAGATCCGATATTTCTGGTGTTCACGATTACCAGTCCGTCGTACGACGAATCGTTGCAGTTAAGGGAAAGGTTGCGCCACCAGATCGAGCCTGACGCAGAATTTGTCGATAGCTGTCACTCCTCGGAAGGAACGAAAAACGTCATCTATCGGATTGGCGATTGCTTTGAAGAAATCGCAATCCTTGCCGATGACGATGAGTCCGGCGGTTCGTTTCGGCTGGTGTTTCATCGCAAACCAACGGCGGAACGATTTTGGAAGGAAATCATGGTTCGCATCGTTCGCTCGCTGGAGGTTGAGCCAAGGGTGACGGTGTCTCTCGAATACCAGGGGGATGTGTTGCCGGCATCGATGCGACCGATGCTGGCAAAATGAAACCGCTAACAAGGACTGATCTGCATTACTGCCGTACCCTATTCCTGGGACGCAGAAGAAAAAATGAGGTAACCACGATGTTCCAAGGTTGCAAAAACTACCGCCAATTCGATCGCCGTGATTTTCTGCGTGTCGGCGGCGCGGGTCTGTTTGGGCTGTCGTTCGCGGATTTCTTTCGGGCACGCGCTCAAGCCGCCGAGCACACTCCGCAGGCACGGAGCATGATCCTGATTTGGCTCGCCGGTGGGCCGCCTCACCAGGATATGTTCGACATGAAGCCCGATACCCCGTTACCCTATGGCAGCGAGCTTCGGCCGACGCGCACCAACGTGCCCGGCATCGAATTCTGCGAACTTATGCCTCGCCTGGCGAACATGGCCGACAAGTTCACCATTCTGCGGTCCGTCGGCATCGGCACGGAACGCTGGGAGCATTCCGGCGGCCTGTATTGGCTGACCGGCAATCCGCGCAACGCCACCACCGTCAAGTTTCCGATGTATGGCAGCGTCCTCTCGAAGGAACGCGCCGAACGGCCCAGCATTCCCAATTTCGTCGCCTTCGGCACCTACCGCGACTCCGGCGATTTGCACAACAATTACCTTGGCCCGGCTTACGACCCTATGATCTTTCAGCCTGGCGATTCCCGTGACGAAGTCGGTGCCATGCTCGTGCCGCCCGCCCATCTCGACCTCAGCGGCCTGCAACGCCGCGAGAATCTCTTGCAATCGCTCGACACGCAGATCCGCGGCCTCGATGCGCAAGGAAATCTGATTGCCGGCATGGATCGCTTTCAACAAAGCGCGTTCGACATGCTGCGGTCTCAGCGTCTGCGCCAGGCCGTGGATCCTCGCCTTTTCCCGACCCGGCTCCACGACCGCTATGGCCGCAATGCCCAGGGCACCAGCGCTCTCGCCGCGTGTCGGCTCGTCGAGGCCGGCGTGCCGTTCGTGTTCGTACCGTGGAACGGCTGGGATTACCACGGCAGCGTGACCAATGCATGCCGTAATAGTCTTCCCGTGCTCGACGCGATGCTATCGAGTCTGTTTCAGGATTTGCACGATCGCGGCTTACTCGACAGCACGATCGTCACGGTCCTGGGCGAAATGGGCCGCAACCGCATCTATCAGGATTCCGCCTACTCCGGTCCGCCGGGCCGCGATCACTGGGGCACGACGCAATTCGTGCTCGTCGCCGGCGGCGGGTTCCGCTCCGGCATGGTCCTCGGCGCGACCGACCGCACATCGCTGCGCGTTACCGACAAATACTACTCGCCGATCAGCTACGGTCGCACGTTGTATCACCTGCTCGGCATTGATCCCGAAAAGGAATTGTTCACGCCGAACGGGCGCCCGGTGAAGATTATCTCCGAAGACGCCCCGCTGATTCGCGAGATCATCTAGCATACTGGTTTACGTTTAGCGCTCGCATGGCGCCACGCGAGCGCTAAACGTAAACGCAGAAAGGATACCCGTTCGATGCTGAACATCCAAACCGGACTCTCGCGCCGCGATTTCCTTCGTGTCGGCAGCCTTGGCGGCGCGTCGGTCGGCGTCCCGTATTCGCCGCAAAACAAGCTCGCGACCTTCTACCGCACGCTCGGCATCGACCTGGCGACCACGCTACCGGATTACAACAATCGGCCCACGTTCCTGCTCGACGACGCACGGCCGATCGCGGAGTTGATGTAACTGCATTCGATTTCTGCCGCTTGCGGCTTAGCGCTCGCGTGGAATATTCCGATCGCTAGGCCGAGGAATAAACAATGACTGCGGACGAGGCTTATCGTGAAGCACAGGCCAGGATCAAGAATCTCCTCGGCGATTCTCTGGACCTCGGCATTTTCGAGTTGGAACGCCTCCCTGAAGAACTTGGCAATTTGACTTCACTGAGGAGCTTGAATCTGGGCCGTTCCAGGGTCACCGACATTTCGCTTCTCCAGCAGCTTAGTGAACTCGATTCGCTTTCGCTCGAGACAATGAACGTAGATTCGTTTCTACCCCTGGCCCGATTGACCAGACTGCGCAGCCTCAAACTGAACGGCTGCAACATTGAAAACCTGGACGATCTGAAGAATCTCGTCGAGCTTCGTTGCGTCGATTTGTCGGGAGCGGCTCAAGGCAAATCTCTCGCGCCCTTGGCACGTCTCCCACATCTGCAGGAACTGCATCTGACCGGGCGCGGCGAGACGGGCATCCTTCCACTCCAAGAACTCACCTCACTACGCATCCTGTCCTTGGGCGGCGCGGGGATCACGGACGTTTCACCATTACGCAGCTTATGCAACCTTGAAGACCTTGACCTCAACGACTTTGGCGGCCCCTTGGTTGACATCTCCCCGCTGGCTGGTCTAAAAAAACTCACTTCACTCAGCCTCGAAGGGCAGGATGTTTTGACGGATTTAGGCCCGCTGGGCTGCTTGACTGAACTCAAGACTCTGGATCTGGGTTTTTGCTCCGTGACCGACCTTTCGCCGCTTCATTCTTTGACAAAATTGACATTCCTGAGCCTGCATGACACCCTGGTCTCCGATTTGTCGCCGATTCAAGAATTGCCGCTGGAGGAATTCCAGGCAGGAAGCGATAGCCTTTCTGATTTTTCTTGTCTTGGTCGTTTATCCGCGTTGAGGAAGCTTCACCTTTCAAGATCGACAAGGGGCGACAACTTAGCCCGAGCGCCTCTTGATCTCGCTGCAGTCGGCAAATTGGCTCGCTTGCAGGAGTTGAAAGTCTACCTGCCCGTGCTCGACCTTTCGTTTCTGGAAACGTGCGGCACTCTGAAATCACTCGCCATCGGTAGCCAACGATTCGCGAATGTCGACGCTTTCGGAAACCTGTTGGAACTGGAATCTCTTTGCCTTGGCGATTGGCCGGTTCTTTCCGATATTTCGGGCCTTTCCGAATTACGGAAGCTTGCCAAGCTGGAATTTGAGGAATGCCAAGCGATTGTTGACTTGTCCGCCATCGCTCATCTGTCAAATCTGCGCGAACTCAAGGTCACGGGTGCGAACGCGCTCACGGACCTATCGATGCTGGGAACTTTGCAGTCGCTTGAACGACTGGAGGTGACGCACTGCCTAGAGCTTTCTCGCCTGGGCTCATTTCAGAACTTGGTGCGTTTGAAAGAACTGCAGATTCAGTATGGTAAGATTTCGGACATCAGCGGACTGGCAGGTCTGCCCGTCCTGGAATACCTCGTGTTGGCAGCATTGGAAATTACGGACATTTCCGTCGTCGCAACTTTGCCTAAGCTACGAATACTGAGTTTGAATGCCTCAACGAAAATTTGCAGAATCGGGCCACTTGAGGCAATCATTGGACAACTTAGCCACCTCGAACTGGATGGTTGCGAATTTGCCGATGCGTCGGATCTCGCGATTGGTTTTGAAGAAGACATGTGCCACGACGTCCGACGATACTTTGAAACTGTTGCAAAACGTAGGACGACAATGTCTTGATACTGGGCCTTACCATCCGACGGTGATGCCGTGAATAAAAGAGGGGTAATCATGAAACGCTTGATCGTATCGTTGACGCTGGTTGCCGCATTCATTCTCGGCAATGTGCTGGACGCCCTCGCCCAAGACCTCAGCAAGATCACACCCGACGTGCTCACCAAAGAAGAACGCAGCGATGCACGCGGCATGATCGATCGCCAGATCAAGCAGCGCACCACCGATTTCAACGTCGCTCATCGCGAGGAATGGTACAAGATCAAGACCAAGGACCAATGGGAGAATTACCGCGACGAACGCATCGCTCGCCTACGCGCCTCGCTCGGCGATTGGCCGACGCCTGCCAAACCCAACGTAAAGGTAACGGGCGTCATAAAGGGCGATGGGTTCAACATCGAGAACGTCGCCTACGAAAGCCGGCCTGGAATGTGGGTCACGGGCAACCTCTATGTGCCTGCCACGCTGACCAAGTCGATGCCGGGCATCCTGGTCGCTCACGCTCACCACGGCGGCAAGCGCGATTCGGAACTGCAAGACATGGGCATGACGTGGGCGCGATCCGGGTGCCTGGTGCTCGTTATCGATCAGGTGGGCTACGGCGAACGGCGCTCGCATCCGTTCAATCGCGACACCGATTTCGCGAAGCCTTACAAAGTCGGTCGCCAGGATTACTACTTCCGCTACGATACCGGCGTCCAACTGCAACTCCTGGGCGATAGCCTCATGGGCTGGATGGCGTGGGACCTCATGCGCGGCGTCGATCTCTTGCTCGCGCGCGACGGCATCGATGCCAAGCGGATCGCCTTGCTCGGCGCGGTTGCCGGCGGTGGTGATCCGGCGGGCGTCACTGCGGCACTCGATCCGCGCATCACCTGCTGCGTGCCCTTCAACTTCGGCGGCCCGCAGCCCGAAACGAAATATCCCCTGCCCGACGAAGCGGAGATGAGCTTCAATTACCTGCTCTTCACCTACTGGGACTCCACCCGCGGCCTGCGACTTGGTGCCTCGGGCGACTTCCCGCATTGGATCATCACTGCCAGCATCGCACCGCGCTATCTCATTCATGGCCACGAGTTCGCTTATGACAAAGAGCGTGATCCGGTCTGGAAACGCTACCAGAAAGTGTGGGGCGAATTCTACAAAGTCAGCGACAACGTCGGCGTCGCCCATGGCAAGGGTGGACTCAAATTACGTCCCCCCGAAGGCACGCATTGCAACAACATCGGCGAGTATCATCGCCGAATGATTCATCCGCTGTTCGACAAATGGCTCGGCATCAAGGCAACCGAATATCGCATGCCACGGCCTGGCATCGAGCTCGTCTGCTTGACGGAGCAAGCGAAGAAAGAGATCAATCCGAAGAGCCTGAACGAAGTCATGAGCGACATCGGCAAAGCTCGCGTCGAGAAAGCCCGCGCCCAGCTCGCGGGCAAATCGGCCGACGAACGAAAGCAGATTTTGCGTACTGAATGGAGCAAGCTGCTTGGCCCGATTGCGCCGGCGAAACCCGCCGTCGTCAAGCTGACGTTCCCCGCTGGTGAAGTGGTCGGCAGCGCGAAAGTCGAGCGCATCGTCCTCGAAGTCGAATCGGGGATCATCGTGCCCGTTATCGTCCTCACGCCTGCAAAGGTCGGCAAGAACGCGCCCGTTGTTGTCGGGCTGGCGCAAGCGGGCAAGGCCAGCTTCCTCGGCGATCGCGCGGACGAACTTACCAAGTTGATTCAAGCAGGCGTCATCGTCGCTTTGCCCGATCTGCGCGGCACGGGCGAAACGCGAACCGGTACCTCTCGGGGCAGAGACAGCAGCGGCACGGATCATTCGACAAATCTGCAACTTTTCGGCGAGACGCTACTTGGCCAACGCTTACGTGATCTTCGCTCGGTGCTCGGCTATTTACGAACGCGAACCGATGTGGACGCCAAGCGCATCGCGCTGTGGGGTGACTCGTTCACACCAGCGAACTCGGACACGACCAACTTCAAAGTACCTCACGCCGCCGACGGTTGGCCGACACACACCGAACCACTTGGCGGGTTGCTCGGTCTCCTGGGTGCGCTGTACGAGGACGATGTCCGTGCCGTCTACGTATCGGGCGGGCTAACGAGCTATCACTCAGTGCTATCACATTTCGCAATGCTCGTGCCGCACGATGCGTCGGTCCCTGGCGCGTTGAAGGCAGGCGACCTGTGCGATTTGGCTGGTGCGTTGTCGCCGCGCCCGCTGCACTTCGAGAGCATGGTCAATCAGACGAATTGCCGCGTGACGAGTGCCGACCTTCGCAAAGCCTACGCGCCGACCGTCCAGAGCTATGCCGCCACGCCAGCCTCGCTGACGTTTGGCGAGCAGCGTACGTCGGCGGCGACCTGGCTGCTGGAACGGGTCAAGTAATTGCTGTTTAGCTGCTCGCCTTGGGTGAGCGCGGTCCGCATACCAACGCAACCGCCCTCGCCCAAGACCAGCGGCAAAACGGATTCACGAACGCACGGCATATCGATAGAATAATCAGCACACGCCACCATCCTCACTCCTGATATTTGCAAAGGTTCCCATGTATTATCGGCTCTCCATTTTCGGCTGTCTCGTCGGCCTCTCGCTGGCGACGGCATTCGTGCTCGCCGGCGGCGCGGGCAAAACCAAGACCGTGGGCGATGCAAGCGACGCCATCCACGTGCCTGATGGCTTCGCGATCGATGTCGTGCACATTGCCGATCCCAAGAAGGAAGGCTCGTGGATCTGCATGGCCAAGGACCACAAGGGTCGGCTCATCATCTCGGGCCAGCAAAACCAGCCCGTCTTGCGCATCACGCTCAAGGACGGCAAAGCCGCGAATATCGAGAAGCTCAACCTGCCGGTCACTGGCGCGATGGGCATGCTGTACGCTTTCGACAGTCTGTACGTTAACGGCATCGGCCCGAAGGGTTTTGGGCTGTATCGCTGCAAAGACACCAAGAACTCGGATCAGTATGACGATGTGCAAATGCTGAAGCAATTTCAGGGAGGCGGCGAGCACGGCCCGCACGGTGTGGCACTTGGACCGGACAACAAACTTTACGTGATGAACGGAAACCATACCCGCGTGCCCGAAGGCATCACACCGAACTCGCCCTATCGCAACTATCGTGAGGACTTCCTGCTGCCCCGTCAATGGGACGGCAACGGACACGCCGCCGGCATCCTCGCACCCGGCGGCTATGTCGTTCGGACTGACGCCGACGGCAAGTCGTGGGAGTTGATGTTGGGCGGTTTCCGCAACGCTTACGACCACGCCTTCAATCCCGATGGCGAGCTCTTCACGTTTGACAGCGACATGGAATGGGATTGGGGCATGCCGTGGTATCGCCCGATCCGCGTCAATCATTGCACCAGCGCCGCCGAGTTCGGTTGGCGCTCGGGCACGGGCGTTTGGCCGGCCCATTATCTCGACAGCCTTGGCAGCACGCTTGACGTCGGCGTCGGTTCGCCGACCGGCGTGGGCAACGGCATCGGCGCCAAGTTCCCCGTGAAGTATCAGAAGGCCATCTACGCGCTCGACTGGACCTATGGCCGAATTGTCGCCGTCCACCTCCAACCCAACGGTTCTGGCTACACCGCCGAGTCGGAGGTTTTTGTCGCACCCAAGGGACTCGTCGTCAAAGGCGCACCCAAGAAAAACCTCAACGTCACCGATACCGTCGTCGGCGATGACGGCGCGTTCTACTTCACCACTGGCGGCCGCGGCACGCAGGGCGCTCTTTACCGCGTGCGCTATGTCGGCAAGGAATCAACTGACTCGGCGGGCGTCGTCAACACCGTAGGCGCAACCGAGCGCAAGTTGCGTCGCGAACTTGAGACGTACCACCATGGCAAAGCCGATCCCGGGGCCGTCGCCAAGGCTTGGCCGCACCTCGCCACCAAGGACCGCTGGCTTCAGTTCGCCGCTCGGCTCGCCATCGAAAATCAGCCCGCAACGGAATGGCAAGAAAAAGCCTTCGCCGAGAGGAACGCCGAAGCCGCGTTTGCTTCGCTCGTCGCCTTGGCCCGCGTCGGCGATCCGAAGACGCAGGACCGCCTGCTGGCATCGCTCGAACAATTTCCGCTCGCCAAGTTGGATGACGCCCAAAAGCTCGACAAACTCCGCACACTGCAATTGTCGTTCATCCGCCAGGGGCAGCCGTCGTTTCAGCGCACCAAGACGATTCTTGCCGAGCTGGAAGCCAGCTTCCCCGTCGCCAACGAGTTGATCAATCGCGAGACAGTACAGTTGCTTGTTTATCTGCGTTCGACCAAGGTGCTCGAAAACGCGTTGGCCCACATGCGTGCTGTGCCGACGCAGGAGGATCAGTACCACTACGCCTTCCATCTACGCACGTTGCCGATCGGGTTCTGGTCGCTGCCGCAGCGTCGCGATTATCTTTCGTACTTCTCGAAGAGCCACAAGTTCCCGGGCCATTCCAAGGAAACGCTCGACTGGTTCGAGTCAGCGAAGCGGCCCTACAGCAACGGCGCGAGCTATGCGAACTTCGTGAAGAATTTCGTTAAGGACGCCGTCGGCAACATGAGCGATCAGGAGCGAACCCAGCTTGCCGGCGAGATCAAGGCGATCGCCCAGGTTGCGATTCCGACGATTGACACGAAGCCACGCAAGCTCGTCAAAGCCTGGCAGATGGACGAGTTGACGGGCCAACTCGACAAGGTTGCTTCGGGCCGAAGTTTTGAGCGGGGCAAAGATGCGTTCATCGCCGGGCAGTGCATCAAATGCCATCGCATGGGCGACATCGGTGCCGGCGTGGGACCGGACCTGACGGCCATTTCGAGTCGTTTCAGCCGACGTGATATTCTCGAAGCGATCATCGATCCCTCAAAGGTGATTTCCGAGCAGTACCAGAATCTCACCGTGACGACGCTCGCGGGCAAAACCGTGACGGGCCGACTGGTGGATGAATCGCCGGCGAAGATCGTCATCCAGCCCGATCCGCACTCCGGCGACCGCATCGAAATCGCGGTGAAGGACATCGACTCACGCAGCGCATCCAAGGTCTCACCGATGCCTGCGAACTTGGCGGACGTGCTGACCGCCGACGAGATTCTCGACCTGATGGCATATCTCGAAGCATCAGGTTTGCGTCAGCATGCGGCGTTTAGCCAGAAGTAATCGTCGATGTCGATTCACGAGCCGGAAGCGTAAGCGACGGACTGTATTAATCCGTCGCTTACGCTTCCGGCTCGTGATTTTTCGAGCAGGGCCAATTATTCAATACCGTTCGTACCAATTGCCCGGCAGGCGGCGTACGACTTTTCTCAACTCCAGTGTCATCAGGTGCCGACTAAGTTCGGTGATCGGCAAATTCAATTCCGCAGTCAGATGATCAGCGAGGCGGCGTTCCGACATCGCTTCCCATATCCGTTGTTGCGTTTCGTCCAATCCCGACGGCATGGTCGGCGCTGATACCTCCGTATGCTCCACAAGGGCCGGCAGGCTGTTCAAATCCTCAAGGATGTCGTCCGCGCCGCGCACAAGTTTCGCGCCTTGGCGAAGGAGGTGCAAGGTCCCCGCGCTGGCGGCGCTATCGACGGGGCCGGGCAACGCGAAGACCTCGCGGCCTTGCTCGCCGGCGTGACGCGCGGTGATGAGGGCGCCGCTTTTCAGCTCCGCCTCGATCACGACGACCGCGCGACTGATGCCGCTGATGATGCGATTGCGGGCGGGAAACATCGCCGCCATTGGCTCCATCAGCATGCACGATTCCGTAATCAGTGCGCCGGATGCAGCCACTTCATCCGCCAGTTCGGTATGTTCCGGCGGATAGATTTTCGACAGTCCGCCCGCGAGCACAGCCAGCGTTCGGCCCTTGGCGTTGAGCGCGCCGCGATGGGCACAGCCGTCAATGCCTCGCGCCAGACCGCTGACGATGGTCCAGCCCGCTCGCGCCAAATCACCGGCGACGCGCTCGGCAAATCGTCGGCCGTACGACGTGCAGGCTCGCGAACCGACGATGGCGATCGCTTTCTCGTCACTCGGCACGATGTCGCCTCGAACGAAGAGCAAGTGCGGCGGATACGGAATCGTCGCAAGATTGGCGGGATAGCCGTCGCGGTGGAGTACACTCGGGTGCACGCCATGCTTGGTGAGCAGATCGATTTCCTTCGCGACATCGGGATTGGCTAAGGCTGCGGACAGTGCGCTGGCAACTTTCTCGCCCAAATAGGGAACTTCACGCAGTTCGCGAGAAGTGGCATACAACACCGCCGAGGCCGACCCGAAGCGTTCGAGCAAATTGGCGGTGACACGCGGCCCGACCCCGGTGACGAGGTGCAAGGCGATCAGATCGCGTTCGTCGTCGCTGAGCGTCATGGGGCGTCCTCGGTATGGTATATTGCCGCTTGCGGCTTAGCGCTCAAAGGGGATCATCCGAGCGCTAAGCCGCAAGCGGCAAACGTAAAAAGCTCAGGGAGGATGAATCCCTGAGCTTCGTATTGTATTCGTCGGTGTCGAGAGGTTCTAGCGTCCGCTTTGGGCGGTGAAGATTTGGCGATCCTGGAAATCGACCGCGACATCTTGGCCAGGCTCGATGATTACTCGTCGGCTGTCGCTTACCAAGTTGCCGTTGACACGTTGATCGATGCGGATGTCGTAGTAATAGCGCTCACCCGGAGCGAGCGGCGGCGTTTGGAAGACTCGGATGCCGGGAGCGACGTGGATCGCATTGCCATCGACGTAGAGCTGACCGCCCTGTGGGACATGGATGCGAACCTTGGCAAGAACGCCGTCTTGGATCGGTGCATGGACCTGGGCGTTCTTCTTTTCCTTGATTTCTTCCTTTTTGGGTTCTTCGGGCTTTTTGATTTTGGGTTCTTCCTTCGGGACTTCTTTTTCTTTTACAGGAGCGTTTCCATTCTCTTTCGGTGCGGCAACTTCTTCTTCGTTGACGTTGCCTTTCTTGGCATCTGGTTTGATGGGTGGGAACGGATCCTTGATGCCGCCGCCTTGGGGTGGAACCTGGGGCACAAACGGTACGGGATAGCCGTAGCCGGAGTGTCCACCGTGGCAGCCGTAACAACCTGTGCCGCCTTGGTAGGGATCGGGATACCCGCCGAACGCACCGTAGCCGGCGCCGTACATGTAGGACGCCCCGGCGCAGCCATAGAGAATCGGGCCCGGATGTCGCGTGTTCGTTCCAGCGCCGTGGCCACTATAACCGCTATAGCCAGAATAGCCAGAATAGCCGTTGTAACCGCCATAGCCGGAGTAACCGCCATAGCTGCTACAGGAGGAATAACAGGAGTAGCCTGTGTTGCAGCCGTGGGCACGTTTGCAGAAGCCGTGGCCGGATGTTGCCGTCGCCAACGCGGTGATGAGCACGACGCTGTACATGGTTACCATCTCCCAAATGAGTCACTACGACGTGTCACGCGAAATCTATCCGATTTTGATAATCGCGACAAATAGTCAGTCTGGGATAAATGGTAAGCCTGGAGGCATCAACAGTCAAACAAATTGCGAACTTCAGTGTCTCTGAATCCACAGGTCACGCCAGAATAATCGGATTTGGCGGTAAAATCGTGACGAGCAATGTTTGCGGTGCTTCTTTTCATCCTGCATGCTTGGTCCATATCATGATCTCATCATTCCGACAACCTTCATCCGCAGTCGCTTTTGAACAAGAGGCACCCTCATGAAAATCACCGAAGTCGAAGCCATCCATCTTCGTCTGCCCGTCGTCAACGAGCGTTGCGATGGCAGCCAGGATACGCTTGTCGTCAAGGTTCACACGGATGCCGGCATCGTTGGCGTTGGCGAGGTCGATTCCTCTCCCAGCGTTGCCAAGGCGATTATCGACGCACCGGTGTCGCACAAAATCTCGCGAGGCTTGGCTGAGTGCGTGCTCGGGCACGATCCGTTCGAGATCGATCGGCTCATCCACCTCATGTACGAAGGCACGATCTTTTTCGGTCGCCAGGCGGCAGTCATCCAGGCGATGTCGGGCGTCGAAATCGCTCTGTGGGACATCGTCGGCAAAGCAGTCAAACGGCCAGTCTACCAACTGCTCGGCGGCGGGTTCCGTAAGAAGTTCCGCGCCTATGCGTCGATCCTCTTCGGCGACACACCCGACGAAACCGAACGCATTGGCCGACAGTTGGTGGGGCAGGGCTACAAGGCGGTAAAGTTCGGCTGGGGTCCGATGGGCCTGAGCGAGGCGAGCGACATCGCCCATGTGCGTGCCGCTCGCAAGGGCCTGGGGCCGGACGCGGAGTTGATGGTCGATGCCGGCCTATGCTGGGACACGGCAACGTCGATTCGCCGTGCGAAGCAATTCGCGGAATTCAACCTGGCGTGGCTTGAGGAGCCGTTGCATCCGGACAATATCGATGGCTATCGTCGCCTCTGCGAGAGCACGCCACCGATGCGCATCGCGGCAGGCGAGGAGATTTGCGACATCAAGGAAATGGTCGCGATGATGGAAGCGGGCATCGATGTGGTACAGGTGGACGTGACGCGCGTCGGCGGTCTGGCGCGAAGCAAACGCATGGGCTGGGACGCCGCCGACCGACATCGCCTCTGCGTGAATCACTCGTACAAGACAGGAATCAACATCGCCGCTTCCCTGCACTTCGTCGCCGCTCTGCCGAATACGCATTACTTCGAGTACTGCGTCGAACAGGGCGATCTGCGTAGACACCTGACAATACAAGGATTCCCGGTGATCGACGGCGATATTTCCGTTCCCGAAGAACCTGGCCTTGGGATCGAATTGAACGAGGAAATCGTTTCGAAATATCGGGTGGGATAGGGGGCTTGACGCACGCTGATTCGCTAGGGTTGGGGGTCATACACATCCGTTGGCTTTGAACGATTTGGGCCTATCGCGTGGACCCGGAAACGGGCAGCCTGTTACCAATTCGCCGGCGTATTTCGTGGCCACGGCTGAATACACTCCAGACGGTTGAGGTTGTCGCATTTTCAGAGCCTGAGCGCCAGC
>SIAQ01000008.1 GCA_009697105.1 Gemmataceae bacterium
CAGATCAAGCTGGTCGGACCACTAGCCGTTCAAGGTATACGTTAAAGCCGACCTCAATTTTGACGCGCCCCTCAAAAGTCGATTTCCGAGGCTGAAGTGTAAGCGAGGCATTCAGGCCGCCTCGCTTACACTTCAGCCTCGGAAATCGACTTTTGAGGGGCGCGTCAAAATTGAGGTCGGCTTTAACGTATACCTTGAACGGCTAGTGGTCCGACCAGCTTGATCTGACAGATGGGGCCATGCTTTCCACAGGCTGGAAAGCATGGCCCCATCTGTCAATTCTGCCTTTTCGCACCACTAGACTTGTCCGATTATTGAACGGTGGCACAGAATCCCCTATGTTCCATTCTTGCGTCGTAGGCCATCGTCATTGATCCGACTCCAGCACCGCCAGGAAGGCCTCTTGCGGGATGTCGACTTGGCCTACCATCTTCATGCGCTTCTTGCCGGCGGCTTGCTTCGACCACAGTTTGCGTTTGCGAGTGATGTCGCCGCCGTAGCACTTTGCGGTGACGTCCTTCTTCATTGCCGAGATCGTCTCGCGGGCGATGATTCGGCTGCCGATCGCGGCCTGAATCGCGATCTCGAACATATGCCGATCGATCTCGCCGCGCAGCTTCTTCACGAGCTTTCGGCCACGCTGATCGGCGAAGGCGCGATGCACGATTATCGACAGGGCATCGACGCGGTTTTTGTGCACGAGGATGTCGAGTCGAACAAGGTCGGCGGTGCGGAAGCCGAGGACGTCGTAGTCCATCGTGCCGTAGCCGTGCGTTAGCGATTTGAGCTTGTCGTAAAGATCGTAGATGACCTCCGCGAGCGGTAGTTCGTAGACGATGATCGCGCGCGTCGGGCTGAGGTATTCGGTGCGGATGTAGATGCCGCGGCGTTCCGTACAAAGCTTCATGATGTCGCCGATGTTCTCCTTCGGGACGATGAAGCTGGCCTTGACAATCGGCTCGCGGAATTCCTCGATTTGGCCGGCGTCGGGGACTTTCTGGGGATTGTCGATGCTGATGATTTCGCCGTTGCGACTGAGGACTTCGTAGGTGACGTTGGGAGCGGTGACGATGAGCTCCAGGCCGCTTTCGCGCTCGACACGTTGCTGGATAATCTCGCGATGGAGCATGCCGAGGAAGCCGCAGCGGAAACCAAAGCCGAGGCCTTCGGAGTTTTCCGGCATATAGGTAAAACTACTGTCGTTGAGTTTGAGCTTGCCAAGCGCTTCGCGCAGGTCCTCGAATTCGTGATTGTTGACGGGATAGAGGCCCGAGTAAACCATTGGTTTCGGCTCTTTGTAACCGGGCAAGGCTTCGGTGGCGGGGCGATTGGTTTCGGTCACGGTGTCGCCGACGTGCACGTCCCCCAGCGATCGGATCTGGGCCATGACATAGCCGACCTGCCCGGCCGAGAGTTCTTCGCAGGGGACCATGCCGGGGCGGAATTGGCCGATCTCGAGGACTTCGTGCTCGGAGCCTTTGCTCATCAGCTTAATTTTCATGCCCTTCTTGATGCACCCCTCTTTGACGCGCACATAGACGACGACGCCGCGATAGACGTCGAAATGGCTGTTATAAACGAGGGCCCGCAGCGGGTCCTCCGGCTTGCCCGACGGCGGCGGGACGCGTTCGACGATCGCCTGCAACGCCTCTTCGATGCCGATGCCCGTCTTGCCGGAGACCCGCAGCACCTCGAGCGGATCTATGCCGAGCGACGTCTCCATTTCGGCGAGGATCGCATCGATGCGCGTCATCTGCAAATCGACTTTGTTGAGCGCGGGCACAATCTTGAGGTCATGCTCCATCGCCAGATACGCATTGGCGACCGTTTGGGCCTGCACGCCCTGAAAGGCATCGACCAAGAGGATGACGCCTTCGCAAGCCGCGAGGCTTCGGGAAACTTCGTAGGAAAAGTCAACGTGTCCGGGCGTGTCGATGAGGTTGAGTTCGTAGCGGAGGCCCTTGTGCTCGTAGTAGATCGTGACGGGATGCATGCGGATGGTGATGCCGCGTTCGCGTTCGAGGTCCATGGAGTCGAGGAGCTGGTCTTGAAAATTACGCCGTGTGATCGTGCCTGTCTGGAGCAGGAACTGGTCCGCGAGCGTACTCTTGCCGTGATCGATATGGGCAATGATGGAGAAGTTGCGAATGAGTGACGTTTTCGTGGCCATGGCGTCCCATCAATAAAAAATCGGCGCGGAGAGATTGCGCCGATGAGGAAATCCTATGTAGGAAGTATACCAGCACAGGCGCGACACGGATAGAGCAGCGGCTAACGAGCCGGAAGCGTGAGCGACGGATTAGACAAACCGTCGCTCACGCTTCCGGCTCGTTAGTGTGAACGATTGCGATAAGCCATCGGCATTGATATGATGAAATCTATTCGGAGAGTCCTTTGACGGAGCAATGAGGTCGTCATGCGCGATCTGTTCTCGTGGTCGTTTCCCATCGGCCAACTGTTCGGCATCTTGATTCGCGTGCACCTGATCCTGCCGATTGTTTTGATCGGCATGATCGGGCGGGAGTACATGCGACGCGATGCGATCGAGAATACCTGGCTTGATGCGGCGATGCTGATGGGGCTGATGTTCCTGTGCGTGTTGTTGCACGAGTTCGGCCACTGTTTCGCTGCGCGCTATGTCGATGGCGAAGCGGACGAAATCGTGCTTTGGCCTTTGGGCGGTTTGGCGTTTTGTCGCTCGCTGCCGCCGTCGCCGTTGGCGCATTTCATTGTCGCCGCCGGTGGGCCGTTGGTCAATCTGGTATTGTGCATTATCACGGCTGCATTGTTGGCCTTGGCGTTGGAGAAGCATTGTCTGCCGCCGATCAATCCGTTTTGGTATCCGTATCGCGCCGACGCTTCGGGCGCGGTGGAATTGTCGCTTTGGAACGCGCGGGAGTTGACGACGGATTGGCTCGCCATCGTGCTCGCCCGATTCTTTTGGGTTAACTGGGTGCTGCTGCTCTTCAACCTGATCCTGGTCGGCCATCCGTTCGATGCCGGGCGCATGTTGCAGACCGCACTTTGGCCTCGCATGGGGCTGTACCAGTCGAGCCGAGTAGCGATCTATTTCGGGTATGGCGTCATGTGCGTTGTCGGGCTGGCGTCGATCGTTTACTCCGAACCGTTGCTGGCGTTCCTCACGATGTTCATCTTCGTCGCTTGTGCCGTCGAGATGATGACCATCGAAACCGCGCAGGAGGACCTCCTGTTCGGCTACGACTTTTCCCAGGGCTACACCAGTCTCGAAAAAGACGAGCCGCCCAGGCCGAAGGAGAAAAAGCAGAACTTACTCCAGCGTTGGATGGCCGAGCGTGCGGCGAAAAAGGCCCAGCAGGAACAAGAGCAACGCCTTGCCGACGATAAACGCATGGACGATCTGCTCGACAAAATCCAGAAGTACGGCAAGGACTCGCTGACCGATGAAGAACAGCGATTCCTCAAACGTGTCTCGGAGCGGTATAAGAAATAACGCCAATGGCGCTTTTTGTCCTCCGCTTGCGGCTTAGCGCTCGGAGTACGCCACGCGAGCGCTAAGCCGCAAGCGGGAAATACGGACCACACGATGACTGACATCAATCTGATCGAACCGCGCACACTCAAGGGCTTTCGCGATTATCCGCCCGAACTGATGATCCCGCGCGAGTGGATGCAGGAGCAAGCACGTCGGGTTTACCGCGGCTATGGCTTCGCGCCAATCGATACGCCGGCTTTGGAGTATGCGGAGATTCTGCTCGGTAAAGGCGGCGAGGAATCGGACAAGCAGATCTACCGTTTCATGCACCATGACCACGACATTGCTCTGCGGTTCGATCTGACGATACCGTTCGCGCGGTTTGCCGCCCAGCACATTAGCACCTTGGGCACGCCGTTCAAACGCTACCACCTCGGTCCAGTGTGGCGAGGCGAGAACACATCGAAAGGCCGATATCGCGAATTCTGGCAGTGTGACTTCGACACGATCGGCACGACCTCGAACGCCGCCGACATCGAAGTCGCGCTGGTGATTCACGATTTGATGCGAGCGCTGAAACTCGAACGCTTTGTCATCCATGTCAACAATCGGCTCGTGCTCAATGGTTTGCTCGAGGATCTGGGTCTCGCAGGCCAAACCGCTGCGGTGCTACGCTGTCTCGATAAGTTGACGAAGGTGAGCCGAGAGGATGTGCAGAAAGAAATGGCCGCGCGCGCTGGCGTAACTTCCGAGCAATCGAACCGATTGCTCGACCTGGTGCAGACGACCGGCAGCAATGCAGAGATTCTGGATCGGCTCAAGCGCGAGTTCGGCGCGAACGCCAAGGCAGGCGAGGGCGTCCGCCGACTGGAGGAACTGCTCGCCGCCACCGCCAAAGCGGGCATCCCCGATGGCGTCATTTCGCTCGACCTGTCGATCGCCCGCGGCCTCGATTACTACACCGGAACCGTATACGAAACTTTCCTGTCCGATCTTCCACGTATAGGCTCCGTCTGTTCCGGCGGGCGCTATGACAACCTTGCGGGACTCTACACCAAGCAGCATCTGCCAGGCGTCGGCGCTTCGCTCGGGCTGGACCGCCTCCTCGCGGCGCTCGAAGAGCTGAAATTACTGCAAAAAATCGGCACACCCGCCCCGGTGTTCATCGTGCAGTTCAGCGCGGATCGCATCGGCGAATATCAAGGCATGGCCCGCCGACTGCGCGAACAAGGCATCGGCGTCGAGGTCTTCCCCGACGCGAAAAAGATTGGCCCGCAGTTCCAGTACGCCGAGAAACGCGGCTTCAAGGTTGCGCTGATTGCGGGGCCTGACGATTTCGCCAAGGGCACGTGGAACATCAAAGACCTGGCCAAGCGCGAAGAGAAGAAGGCCGTGGCCGATGCCGATGTGCTCAGCGTCGTGCGCGGATTGCTGGCGTGAGAAATCGATAATGCAAGCGCATAGAGGCCGCCAAGAAAATTCTCGTACCCAATAAAGGAGTTCGCATGACACGGGTCGCTTTTACTCTCTTCGTATTTGTGGTGTTCACCGGTTTCGTTGTCCGCGCGGGCGATGAAGCGGCTTTGAAAAAGGAAACGGCCGCCCTACAAGGTGTGTGGAAGGTCGTCGATGCTGAGACGACCGATGGCAAGAACGCGGGTCTGATGGACGCGACGCTCGAGTTCGACAAGGCGGTCAAGAGTATGACGCTCACCACCAAGAACGGTGCCGCCAAGAAGGGCACAGTCACGCTCAGCCCGCTGGCCAAGTTGAAAGAAATCAACATCACGCCCGAAGGCGAGAACCGCGAGTTCGAGGCGATTTATCAGATTGAGAAGACCACGCTGAAAATCTGCGTCTCGCCCGATCCGCTCGAAGGGCGACCGACCGAATTCGCAGCCAAGGATGGCAAGAAGTACATTTTGCTGACGCTGGAAAAGGCAAAGTGATTCGTGCTAACGAGCCGGAAGCGTAAGCGACGGATTGAAATAGTCATCCGTCGCTTACGCTTCCGGCTCGTACGACGTTAATAACAGCGCACCCAAACACCGCGCCGCCGCCGCTATTGTCAGCGTGCCCGCCTGCCAATCGGCTAGCAATTTCGCCAACTCGGGATTCGCTTGCGTTTCCAACTTGTGCAAACTTTGTTCCTGCGATTCGATTAAATGGTGCAACAATCGCTGCGCGATCGATGGACGCAGTCGCCGTGCTGGCAGTGATTCGAGCGTTTGCCATAGCTCCGCATGTCCCTGGTTCAACTTCGTGCTGACGCGCAAGACCGGAATGTGGCGCGACGGCGACAAGTCCAGCGCGGCTCGAACCTGCGCCATCGTTTGATCGGCGGTCGGCAGATCGGCCTTGTGGATTACGATAACGTCAGCGCATTCCAGCACACCGGCCTTTTCCCATTGCACATCATCGCCGCTCTCCGGTTGCAGAAGAAGGACGAGAGCGTCGGCGTGCTGCCCAACGGCAACATCGCCCTGGCCGGCGCCGACGGTTTCGAGAAAGATCACGTCGAAACCGAACGCTTCGAGGGCATCGATCATCAAGTCGAGATGTTTCGCCAAGCCGCTGCTCCCGGATAGCGCGGCCAGACTGCGGATGAAGACGCCGTCGTCGCTCGTGCTGCCCATGCGGAAGCGATCGCCCAGGAGCGCACCGCCGGACAGCGGACTTTGCGGATCGCAAGCCAGCACGGCAATGCGGTGGTTGGCGGCGCGAACGAGCGGAATCAGCCGACCGATGAGCGTGCTTTTGCCCATCCCACCGCTGCCGGTAAAGGCGATGACACGGGCCGAGGGTGTTTGAGGAGAAGGAATCAGGAGGGAGCGAATGTCGTCAAGGAACTCGCCGCGGGCGATATGGCTGAGCAGGCGGGAAAGGGCGTTGCGGTCGCCGCGACGCATACGTGCGAAGAGGTCGCCGATCATGGTGTGCGCTCCCGTGGCTTTTGCAGGAACGCCAGAATTTCGTCGAGCGATGTGCCAGGGCCGAACGTTTTCGCGACGCCCATGTCGAGCAACTTGGGCACATCGGTTTCAGGGATGATGCCGCCGACGATGACGCCGACGTGTTGTAAATCATCTGCTTTCATCAACTCCAGCACACGCGGCACGAGCGTCATGTGGGCGCCGGAGAGAAGGCTCAGGCCCAGCCAATCGGCGTCTTCATCGGCGACGGTGCGAACGACGGCTTCCGGCGTCTGCCAAAGCCCGGCGTAGATGACATGCATGCCGGCGTCGCGCAGTGCACGGGCGACGACCTTGATGCCGCGGTCATGCCCGTCGAGTCCGACCTTCGCCAGGACCACACGCTGCGGTTGGCTCATGCGACGTTTTCCTGTCAATCCCCGGTATTCCGCTTGCGGCTTAGCGCTCTCGTGAGATTTTCCGAGCGCTAAGCCGCAAGCGGAAATACAAATGACCGCGTCACTTCTGCGATTTCGCCTTTTCGATCTTGCGTTCGACCGACACCTTACGTTCCTGATCGCGGCGATTATCCGTCACGACCTCGAGGCCCTTCTGCCAGGCCTTGATCGCCAGATCGCGCTCACCACTGGCGATGTGAACGTCGCCCAGGTGATCGTAGATTTCGATATGCTGGGCGTTCTTGTCTTCCAGCGCCTTGATGAGCCATTTCTTGGCTTCATCGTTTTTCTTCTGTTTGAACAGCACCCAACCGAGGCTATCGAGGTAAGCGCCATTGTCATGGTCGGTTTTGGGGTCGAAGCCTTTGCGTTTCTGCCGGCGTTCGCGGTCGAGTTCCAGCGCTTTGCGGATCAATTTCTCGGCTTCCTCGAGTTTCATATTGTTGTCGGCCCAGACGAACCCAAGGTCGTTGTAAAAAACCGGATCGTTCGGACGTTTTTTGACGAGGTATTCGAGATGTTCGCTTGCCCGGTCGATCTGTTTGAGATCGACGTAGACGTTGCTGACTTCGTAGCGAAACCGCTCGATGTAGATATCTTTTTCCTCGGGTTCGAGCCGACGGTCGTCGGTGACCTGCTTGATGACATCCTCGTAGACCGTAGCAGCGTCGGCGAATTTGCCTGCCTCGCGCAGCACCCAGCCTTTGAGATGGCGATCGATCCAATCGTTGTTCTTTTTCAACAGTCCGTCGACAAGTTTGATCGCCTGATCGAATTTGCCCTGCTTCGTGGTGGATTTGATGTAGATTTCGTAGACGTACGGCCGCAGACGTTGGGCGGTGTCGAACGAATCCTGCGGTTCGCGGAATTCGAGTTGACCGAAGCGATCGACCATCATGCCGATGACGAGGCGTTGCTTGCCGTCCTCGGTGTTGAGTTCGAGCAGTTCGCGGCAAAGGCGAGAAGCGTCGGCGTAATTCTTATAGTCGAAGTTAAGTTCGATGAGCAGACCGTAGGATTGCTTCATCTTTTCAAAACTCTGCAACTTGACCGCGCGGTCCATGCAAACGCGGAAGAACACCTCGGCGGATTTCATGTCCTTCATTTCGGCGGCAGTCAGGCCAAATACGAGGGCGGCGTTGTAGGAGAGGTCGCTTTTTTTCGCCAAAGGCGAGGCGAAGGCGAGCAGCGCCTTGGTCTTCTTCGGATCATCCACGAGCATCTTGAACGCCCCGCGCGTAGCATCGGAGCCCGTCAACGCATTGAGGTGGACTAGCTCCTTTGCAAAGTCCTCTTCGCCCGCGACGGCATGGTGATTGGATACGAAAAACAGCGCCATAGAGGCGGTAACGAATAGCAGTTTGTTGGCCATGGTAAACTCCGTGGCGTTTGGCAGGACCTATCGGCCGTTCGCCCTACGAACGAACCTATCTCCTTCATGTTAATCAAACTGCCGATCTGACGCCATGTCGGTTTTGCGGATCGGCGAAAATCTTTCGGATGTGCGGGATTTGGCGATCCTGATGTGCCCCACAAAAGTCGTCTAACGAGCCGGAAGCGTAAGCGACGGATTGGCAAAATCCGTCGCTTACGCTTCCGGCTCGTTAGGCTGCTGGGCGCATCGATTTTGACAAGCATGCGGAAAAAATGTACAGTTGGGCGGACCGAATAATGGTTCCTCTACAAATTAGCGCATGCTTCGGCGTGGGATTTTTCGAGCGCTAAGCCGCAAGCGGAAAACATCTACGAACCAAAAGATCCCCAAATGCTCGCGTTTTTCACACTCGCCGCTCGATCACGCAATCGGCAGAAGACGTTTCGCACGCTACTGACCGTGCATCTGATCGCACTGGCGTTCCTGTTCGCGGCCATGGTGTGGCGCAAAGCCGGGCCGATGGCGTTGGGCCAGGTCATGTTGATCGCGGGAATCATCGAAGGCGCGTTGCTCATCGGTTGGCGGTTGACGCAACTGCCCAAGAGCCAGGCGTTGGAATTTGTGCTCGTTAGCTCGTTACGGCCCGCGACGGTGTTCCTCGCCGAGGCGGCGGTCGGACTGACGCTGCTTGGACTGACGACACTCGCTGGGCTGCCGATCTATTTTCTGATGGTCGAGCAGGGTTTGATTCTGTTCGATGATCTGCCGATCTTTTTGCTCCTGCCGTCGATGTGGGGCGCGGTCACCGGGCTGGGTTTGGCGGTCTGGGCTTACGAATCGCCGCGCGTGCGCTGGTGGGGCGAAAAGCTGGCGATGCTCGGTATCTTGATTTACCTCGTCGTCGGCGTCTTGGCGGGCGAAAACCTCGTCCGCTGGCTGTGCTATGCTCCGGACGGCTGGCGGATCGAGATCATCGGCGCGATACGAGCGCTGCACGATTACAACCCGTTCGGCACGATGCAGCTGGCCATGCAACCGGACGCGACGTGGTACGACGTTTCTCGCATTATCTGGAATCTCGGCATTGGTCTCGCTGTAACTGTCACGCTGTTGTTGCGCGGTGCGTGCCGATTGCAGCCACACTTTTGCGATGAACATTATCGTCCGATCGTATCGAAGCGGAATGAGGTTCGCCAGCCGGTTGGCGATGAGCCGTTGCGCTGGTGGGCGGTGAAGCGTGTGAGCCGATACGCGGGGCGGATCAATGTGTTCCTCGCCGGCGGGTTCGGCTTGCTCTATGCGGTCTATGCACTGGCGGGGCCGAGTTGGCCGGATTGGCTGGGCCGCGTCGTGTTTCAGATGTTCGATCGCGTCGGCGGTCTACCGTTGTTGGCAACGGCACTCGCGTTGTTGGCGGCGGTGCCGGCGGCGTTTCAGTACGGTCTGTGGGACAGCGGCGGACAGGATCGCTGCCGACGCCTGGAGTTGTTACTGCTGACAAATCTCGATGGCGCCGCCTATTGGCAGGCAGCGTTGTCGGCCGCGTGGAATCGAGGACGCGAATACTTCGTTTTGTCAGCGCTGCTGGCGCTGGCGGCGGCGGGATCGCATCAAGCAACGTGGACGCAAGCGTTCGCCGGCCTCGCGGCGGGCGTGGTGCTGTGGTGCTTTTACTTCGTGTTGGGCTTTCGGGCGTTTTCGCGCGGCATGGAAGCGAATCGCCTCGGCACGACGCTCACCATGATATTACCGTTGGCGACGTATCTGCTCACGCAAGCCGGTTGGCCGACGCTCGCCACGCTGCTACCGCCTGGGAGTATGTACTTCGGGATCACCGGTTCGCCGACTTGGTGGTGGGCCGCTGCGGTAATGACGTTAGGGCTGAGTACGCTGATACTGATGCGAATCGCCTTGCGAGATTGCGATACGGAACTCCGCGGCTGGTATCAGACGCATCATGGATTGCGGGCGTCGGAATAGGTTTTCGCGTGCGGCAGAACCGAGAACATTCACCACAGAGGCACAGAAAAAACGAATTGGGAGTTTCGGTAAATTTCCAATCGATTGATGGTGTTAATAATTAATTTTACCTATTCTGCTTCTCTCTGTGCCGCTGTGTCTCTGTGGTGAATATTCTGGATCGTCGAAGAATCCGGGTCGGCGCCTGCGGAAAAACGTCATTGCGAAAGCATCTCGAGAAACGGCGACGGGTCGGCCAAATCACGCAGCGTCAGATCGGGCTTCGACTCGGCAAGCTGCTCGACGGTGTGCGCCCCGGTTGCGACGGCGACAACCTTTGCGCCAATAGCGCGGGCACACTTCACATCCAACGGCGTATCGCCGATCACCCAGACGCGGTCCGGCGACAGCTGCGGGCCGACGTGCATTTTTGCTTCACCCAGCGCTTCGCGCGCGACATCGTCGCGGTCGTAATGGTGGTCGCCGAACCCGCCGAAAGCGAATTGCTCAAACAACCCATAGTGTCCAAGTTTGACGCGAGCACCGGCTCGCACGTTTCCCGTCAGCAAACCGAGGGCGATATTGCCACGCCGGCGAAGCTCATCGAGCAAAGCGAGAATTCCTGGCAAAACCCGTCCATGATGCCGATTGAGGCTGTCGGGTAAGAGGGCGAGGTACGCGCTCATCAGTGTTTGTCGATTGGCCGGCGAATACTCGACGTCATGGGTGTGCAGCAGTTCGCGCATGATAGCGCGATCGGTGCGTCCGCTGTAGGGGATCTGCGTTCGCAGCGTGGTGTGGAAGGTCTCGGTAAATGCGAGTTCCAGCGCCGCCTTGCCCGCCCCGCCGCTGGCGAGCAGCGTGCCGTCAATGTCGAATAAGCATGTAATCATAAGGGAATTATACGGCACGCGAGGAGATTTTGTACAAGACCGCAACCGGAAGGAGCCCCTTGAAAGCTGCCGATGCTTCAAGTCGCTCCCTTGCGGTCGCGGCTCTTCGTCGGATTTGTGACGGCGTGGGGGTTTATTCGCATACATTGCGACATCCGTCCTGCCTTGACTTTTCTCGCGGTATCCTGGTAGAGTGCGGAATAAGCGAATCTCCGAACTCACGGATGGGGCGGGGTATGTTCAAGCATCGTAGTCAACTCCTCAGTTTATGGTTTGCCGTCAGCGATATTGTGCTGACGGTGGCGGCCTGGCTGTTCTCGCATTTCCTGCGCTTCGACTCCGGCATCTTCGCGGTCGAAAAGGATCCGCCGACGTTCGCGCTGTGCGTGCAGAATGCGCCTCTGGTCATCCTCGTCAGTCTGTTTGCCTATCGCATCACTGGGCAGTTCCAGATTCACCGCTTTCGGCGACTGCGCGAAGAGTTCGTCGGCGTCTTCATCGGCACGGCGTTGATGGGCCTGTTGCTGATGGCGGCGACGTTCGGCCTGCACTCCTCTTATGAATCCCGCGGCGCGATTCTCCTTTTCATCGTCCTCGCCATGGCCTTTATCCTGGCCTTCCGCCGCGTCAGCTGGGCCGGCGTACATTGGCTGCGCAGTCGCGGTTACAACCAAACGCAAACGCTGATCGTTGGCACGGGCCGAGTCGCACGCAAGACCGCCCGCGCCTTGCGAACCACCTCCTGGCTGGGATTCAAAAACGTCGGCTTCATCGAAGATAAACCGACGCACTGGGCCAGCGATCTCGACATTCTTGGCACGATCAACGATTTGTCCAAGCTCGTGCAAAAATATCAGGTATCGCACGTCTTCATCTGCCTGCCGATGAGCCGATTCGACGACGCCCGGCGGGTCTTCGACACGCTGTCGCAGACGTTCGCCGATGTCCGCCTGATCGTCGATTTGCCTGCGCTTGCCGGCGTCAGTTTCACGACGACCAACTTCGACGGCATGCCGATGGTCGGCCTGCGCGAAAGCCCGCTGCATGGCATGAACATCGTCGTCAAGCGCGTAATGGACGTGCTGCTGTCGTTCTTCGGCATCCTGTTTATTTCGCCGTTACTTCTGCTGATCGCGGCACTCGTAAAGGTGACGAGTCCCGGCCCCGTGTTTTACAGCCAGGAACGGTGTGGCTTGAATGGCCATCGTTTCAGGATGCTGAAATTCCGCAGCATGCGGATTGATGCGGAGCAAAAGACCGGCGCGGTTTGGGCCTGCAAGGACGATCCGCGCAAGACAAAGCTCGGTACCTTCCTGCGCAAGACTAGCCTTGACGAATTGCCTCAATTATTCAATGTGCTGATGGGCGACATGAGCCTGGTGGGGCCAAGGCCGGAACGACCGGTTTTTATCGATAAGTTCGAGAAGACGATACCGAACTACCAGGTGCGCCACGCGATGCAGGCCGGCATCACCGGTTGGGCGCAGGTCAACGGTTGGCGCGGCGACACATCATTGCGCAAACGCATCCAGTTCGATCTGTACTACATCACCCACTGGACGCCCTGGCTTGACCTGCGCATCCTTTGGCTGACGATCTGGCACGGATTCGTGAATCGGAATGCGTACTGATTGGATCGCCGCTTGCGGCTTAGCGCTCATCGGGTGCCCTGCTGAGCGCTAAGCCGCAAGCGGACAACGCAAATTGCCTACTTCCCCGGCGTCGTCATGCGGCCCATGAACATCACGGCTCCCGTGTCGACTTCGCGAATCACGAACACGAACGGACGATCGGCTTTCACTTCCGGGGTGAACGGGAAGTTCGCCGGTGCCGAAGTTGGTACCGCCATGATGACTGCTGTCGCCGCCGCAGCTTCGGTGCCTTCCTCGTTGACATCGACGAATGCCTTGTGGATCACACGCGAGATATGCAACGGCTCATCCTTCGACTTCGACATACCCGAAAAATCGGCGCGTCTTTCGTCAAATGCCAACGGCATGCCCATCGCCTTGAGGGTGTCGGCGAGTTCGTAGGTCGTGTCCATCTTGAACTTCGGTAGCCAAACTTGCACGCCGCGCGGCTGCAGCTTCTCCGTCCAGTGCGCGAGCGAGTTGCCCGTCAGTTTCTTTTCGATCTCCGGCAAACCCTTCGGACTGCGCGGCACGATGAGCGTCATGGCGAGTCGATTTCCTTTGTAGGGCAAATCGACGAGCACGAAGCCATTGTCGGCGGGATACAGCTTCTCCTTCTTGGCGTCGAAGCCGATCATTCGCGGCGTATCAAAAGCGCTGCCGTCGGCGTTGAACGCGGCATAGCGGGCGGGCAGGTGGCCGCGCATCAACGGCGTTTTCGTTTTCGTGCCGTCGAGCAACGTGAAGACCTCGGGTTGCGTGGTTCCTTTTTCGAACGGCTCGTTCCATTGCCCTTTGAAGTAGATGGCGTTGACGAGGATCATGCGGATGAGCCGCGCGACTTCCGGGGGCATTTCGGGAATCAGGTCTTTGATCTTGTCCTTGGTTTGTTGTTCGACCCATTTGTTGATCGTTTTCCGTTCGCGCGGGAAATTGTTGAGGAAATCAGCATTGCGCACAAGATCCTTGCCATAGTGCTGGGCGACGGCGTTCAGATACGCCGGCTCGAAGGGATAGGTCTGCTCGCCCCAGATGGCGTTGGCGATGTTCAGCTCATACTGATCGAATTGCGCGTCGATTTGGTTGATTTCGCCGGCCAATTTCTCGGCTTTCGTTAGCAGATCGAATTTGCCCGCCTGAATCTGTTTGTTCAGCGAATTCAACTCCGACCGCAGCTTGGCGATGCGAGCGCGTCCCGCCTCTTCCTTGAGCAGATCGCGTGGCGGCGTGCAACGGCGCTGCATCTCCGCGAAGCCATTGTGATACGGCTCGATGTTCCAGGGACGCACGCCGACGAGCCGAAACTCCTTCGGCAAACCGAGCACCGTGCCCATCTCGGTCGCGGTGTCGTTGCGCGCGCCTTCCATCGTCATGGCCAGCGCGCTGCTGATCGACCACGGCGAGAAGAATGCGTTCTTGCCTGGCTCCGCCGACGCGAGGCGGCGAAAAAGCTCGCAAGCGAATGTGTTGCTCGCCCGCACTGTGAGTTGTGTCGCCTCGCTCACCGGCGCCCGTTTCGGCACCGGCGGTTGCGCGTGCGATACGCTTACGGTTGTCGTTAATAGTAGGATCGCGAGGGGAATGTAGCGTCGCATGTGTTAGCTCCTGTCTGCGGGAATGTTGTCTCTTACAGATATAGACGAGAATCGACCGCGTTCGGCATCGCAAGATTCGTGATTTTGCCGGTTGCGGCATAGCGCTCGAAATCGCCACGCGAGCGCTAAGCCGCAAGCGGCGTAACGACAGCGCTGTTTTTTCTCAAGATTCACCTTGTCCGCGTCGAAATGATACGTTAGGCTTTACGTGGCAAAGTCACCGAGGCATACCGATGGATCTCCAGGAAGCACTGACACAGATATCCGAAATACGCGAGCACGTCGCGCGCTCGGAAACCTATCGCGGGTTTCGGGCGGCGCCGGTCGCGTTCTCCGGCCTTGTTGCCTGCGTCGCGGCGGTCTTCCAGGCGGTATTTATTAGCGACCCCGCGGCGAATCTCCCGCTCTACCTCGGTTTGTGGGTCGGATCGGCCGTGGGTTGCCTGATCTTCACCGCCATTACGATGTATTGGCATTGCCTGAAATCGACATCGACGCTGACACGCTCCAACACGCTGCTCACCATCAGCCATTTCGCGCCTAGCGTTGTCGCCGGCGGCCTCGTGACCTTCGTGCTCTACCAAATTGACACGCCGTGCCAATGGATGCTGCCCGGCCTATGGGCGATTTTCTTTAGTTTTGGCGTCTTCGCGATCTATCGGCTTCTGCCAAAAGCAACGTTCGGCGTCGGTGTGTTCTACATGCTGGCTGGTGTTTTTTCGTTGATCTGGGCCCGCGATGCCAACGCCTTCTCCCCGTGGGCGATGGGCGTGCCGTTCGGTGTCGGGCAGCTGGTGGCGGCGGGTATCCTCTACTGGATGTTGGAGCGCAATAGCGATGACGACCAATAACAAAAAACCGACAGCCGATATTCCCGGCCGATTCGCTTACGAAGGGCTGGATCGCGTCATTCATGAAAAAGCTCGGCTCAGCATCGTCACCTCGCTGACGACGCATCCCGCCGGCTTGCTCTTCAATGATCTCAAAGACCTCTGCGCTTTGACCGATGGCAACCTCAGCCGGCATCTGCAAATTCTGAACGAAGCCGGCCTGATCCAAATCTGGAAAAGCTTCAAGGATAATCGTCCGCAAACGCTCTGTCGCCTGACCGAGTTGGGCCGCAAACGGTTCCTGGAGTACGTGACGGTGCTCGAAAACGTCGTCACCGACGCGCTGAGCGCCGAGAAGTCCGCCGAGGAACTGGCGAAACTCTCGAAAGGCTGGTCCCCGGCATGAGGGCTTTTTTGCCGACTCACTTTGCCAGGCAAATTAATTGGGCAGCTAAAGATTCGTGACCTAGGGTTGTTTGACGCTCGCCTATTGCGGTTGGGATTTCGTTTTGTCGTTGGCGCCTTAGCGCTCGCGTGGCGCCTTGCGAACGCTAAGCCGCAAGCGGAAATGCGAAATGGGAAGAACTATCATGAAGATCATCAAGGCCGACGTTCTGGGCATGTGTTTTGGCGTACGCGACTCGCTGGCGATCATGGACGACGTGCGCGACCCGCGCGAAGTCACGATTCATGGCGAACTCGTGCACAACGAAAAAGTGCTCGACGATCTCGCCGACCGCGGCTTTCGTATGCTTGCCGAAAATGACCGCTTCGCCCTGCCGATGACCAATACCGTGCTCGTTACCGCCCATGGCATCAGCGATAAGGAACGTGCGCGACTCACCCAGGCAGGCAAGCAGCTGATCGACACTACCTGTCCGCTCGTCACCCGCGCCCATCAGGCCGCCCAGCGACTCCAGGCCGACGGGCGTCATGTCCTCATCATCGGCAAGCGCGGCCACGTCGAGGTGCAAGGCATCGTTCAGGATTTGAGCCGCTTCGACGTCGTGCAATCCGTCGATGAGGTCCGGGTCTATCCCCACCCTCGGCTCGGCGTGATCGCCCAGACGACGACGCCGGAGCGCCACGCCGACGCGATACGTGCTGCCATCCGCGCGAAGAATCCGCACGCCGACATCCGCTGGTTCGACACGATCTGCCATCCGACAAAGGACCATCAGAAATCGCTGGACCGCCTAATTGACCAGGTTGAGGCCATGATCGTTGTCGGTGGTTTCAACTCGAACAACACACGCCAGCTTGTGGTGCGCTGCCAGGAGCAAGGCCTGCCCGCCTATCACGTGCAAGGGCCGGAAGATTTGGAAGCGGACTGGTTCAAAGAAATCGAAACGGTCGGCCTGACTGCGGGCACATCCACACTGGACCGGACGATCGACGCCGTCGAGCAAGCGCTGTTGGCGATCGCCGAGCGCCGGCCAATGCTGGCGACGGTGTGACGGCTTATCCGAGCCGCGCACGAAGTAAGCGGTTGAAGTGTGCAGTCTCATTGCTTGCCGGGCGTTGAAGTGGCACTCGGTCGCCTCGCAAAGAAATCGGCGGGGATAAGCCCCGCCGAGTGCATTTGGATGGGCGATCCTCAAACCAGCCGCGTGATGCCGGGCATAGCGACTTCGGAGGCCGGCGGCCGCGAGTCGAACGTGTAGCCGGCCGGGGAGAGGTCTTCGCGGGAGTTTAGGGCCTGGTCCCACGTCACCATTTGGCCGGTATAGGCGGCTTGCCGGGCCATGATCGCCATGAGGGTGCTCTTGGCCATGTAGTCGCCGTTGTTGATTGGGCGGGCGTTGCGAATGCTGGCGAAGAGCACGTCGTGCTCGGTCTGGTACATGTCGTTGGCAGGGCCTTCGTAGACGCGTTCGTTGCCATCGGTTTTCAGCACCAGGCCGCGCCGGCGTTCGGTCAGCAGGGCCGTGCCGCGTTTGCCCAGCGCATGGCCGCTCATGTCATTTCGGCAACCGGTCTGCTGTCGGCATTGGCTGAAGAGTTTGGCGCCGTTCTCCCATTCATACACGACGCTGAAGTGATCGTAGATATTTCCGAAGTCAGCTCCGGTGCGCGTTTGGCGTCCGCCCGTGCCATAGCAGCGGACGGGATAGGTGTCGCGCATGAGCCAGGCGCAGACGTCGAGGTAGTGAACGTGTTGCTCGACGTTGAAATCGCCGGAGAGCCAGGTGTAGTAGTACCAGTTGCGCATCTGCCGGGTCATGTCGGTTGCGCCTTCATGCCGTCCGGGGGTCCAGATCGGGCCGCGCAGGTCGTTCGCTTGCATGGCGACGATGTCGCCGATCGCGCCGTCGTGGATGCGTTGCACGGTGTCCGTGAAGCCATTGTCATGGCGGAGGCACAGGCCGGAGACGATCGAGAGATTGCGGCGGCGGGCGTCAGCGCAGGTTTCGAGCACCGAGCGAACGCCGGCGGCGTCAACGGCGCATGGCTTCTCGGCGAAGACATGTTTGTTTGCCTGCACCGCGGCGCGAATATGGATCGGTCGAAAGTGCGGCGGCGTGCAGAGCAGGACGACATCACACGACGCGATCACTTGGCGGTAGCCGTCGAAGCCGACGTGGCGCCGGGCGACGGGCACGTCGATCTTGTTGGCGATCTCGCGGACGTTTTGCAAGCGAGTCAAGCTGCTCTGCAGGCGATCGTCGAAGGCGTCGGCCATGGCCCAGAGCTTGACGTTGCGGTCGGCCTTGAGTGCTTGCTCGGCCGCGCCGGTGCCGCGACCGCCGCAACCGATCAGGCCGACTTTGATCTCGCCCTCGCGGCCCTGGGCGTGAGCGTTCGCGGCGATGACGGAGGTCGCTGCGACGGCGGCGGTGGTTTGGAGGAAGGTGCGGCGAGTGGTGTCGTTTGGTTTCATGGCGGAATCCTTGTTAACATTATTTCGAAAGATCCTGGAAGAACTGTGCAATGTCGAAATTAGCGATTGACCGAGCTAAAGACGCGGGACTAACTCCGTGGTTGTTTGTGGCGTTGGGGTCAGCTCCCCGTTTTCGCAGTAGTTGGATCAATTCTCCGTTGCCCCGTGAGCTCAACACCGCCGTAAGCAGAGCTGTGTTTCCGTGTTCGTTCTTGGCATCAATAACGGCGCCTGCATTCAGAAGAATTCTCGCAACTTCGACATTTTGCTGTTGTGCAGCGAAATGGAGCGGAGTGAAGCCGTGATTGTCCTGGAGGTTGATGTTTTGTCCCGAGCGAATCAGTTGGCCGACCAAATCCACATCATTGTCCGCTGCGGCGTAATGAAGCTTGCTTCTGCCTTCCCTGTCCAATTCATGGACAGCGACGCTCGATCCGCGAGTCAGGATAAATGCAAAAACTAATCCGACACAGAGTACGATTAGAAAACCAACAAGCATCTTGATTTTCCTCATTGGTCTGAAGTTCATGCCGTTATTGACTCCTCGTCATTCCTGACAGCTTGTTTTTCAGCGTTCATGTGGCGCGTGCTTTCTTCTTTGCCGCCTTCGTGCCCTTCGGCACGCCGTTGCTCGAATGAGGCGGCAACTCCGTAAAAGCAAGCCGACCGCCAAGCGCCGAATAGGCGTGCAAAACCTGCTCAAGCGGAACGTCATAATTGCCAAACTCGATCTTGGCTGCCCTTGACTCGCTGACCTTGAGCCGGACCGCCAGGTCTTTCGGTGACAATCCCAGTTCATTGCGCCGCTTGCGGATTGCTCGCGACAGGAAAATACGGAAATCCATCTCCTGTTTCTCATCCTCGGTCATGCCCACGGCATCGCCCGCGTGGTCATAGACCTTGTAACCTCGCGCTTCGAGGGCCTTGCGTCTTTCAGCGTTCATCGGTCTTTTCCTGTTCGTCGTGGGTTCTGAGCCGCTTCCTGCAGCGGTCGATTACTTGATCGGGAATCTTTCGAGTCTTCTTGTCGTACACATCAAGAATGAGAACTTCCGCCACATCGACACGGTACATGATGCGCCAGTTATGCTGCGCATCACGAACCCGGATAGCTCCGCACCTTGGGCCGACGATGGGAAGCGGTTCCGCTCTAGGCATCCCAAGCGATTCACCGTCCTGCAATTTTCCGATCAGGAAGCCAGCTTCCTTGCGAGCTTGCTCTGAAAACGGCGGCGTCTTGATTTCTCCGTGTAACCAGACAATAGCCTTTGGGCGTTGCTCGTCGCCCTCATCCACGCGTTGGCTGGCCATCGGATTGATCTCGATTGAGAGACGCCGTTCAGATCATTTGCATACCGGATATGGCATGCTTTCAATGCCAACTCCTGAGCATGATCCAACTATTTCGACGCCCGAATTTCAAACCGCCGAAAATCTACCTCGAAGCCTTCCGTCTGCAACAAGATTTTGCCCGCCGCCGGGAACACGTCGAACGCCTCGTTCACTTTGGTGCCGTTGACGATGATTTCGATTTTCGAGCCGCGGCAGATGCACTCAACTTTGGTCCAGTCGCCGAGTTTGCTTTCGACATCGTCTTTGCCGTGGGTGTCGAGAAGTTCCTTGAAGCCGGCTTCGTGTTTGTTCCACCAGAGTTGGCCCTTGGTGAAGGTGCGTACTTCGCCGCCCTTGCTCCAGCGCGGGCGTTTGTCGGAACCGAGCACGGTCTTGGCTTTGAGGGCCACGGGGATGACGTCGCCCTTGGCGTCTTTGCCGCGGATGGAGATGAGATCGCCGACGCAGCCTTGGGCCAGCTGGCATTCGACGGACGCCATCCAGGTGCCGCCGGCGCCGCCGTCGGGACCGGTGGCGTGCAGCAGGATGCCGGAGTTGCGCACGTACTTGCCGCCGTCGGTTCGTTTGCCCCATTTGTATTCGACGGTTAAGTGATAATCCTTATAGGTCTTTTCCGTAGCGACATAGCCGAACCCGTCGCCGGAGAGGTGCAGGATGCCGTCCTTGACGGTGAAGACCTTGCGTGGGTCGTCGCGTTTGGTGTCCTTGAGCCAGGTTGTCAGGCCGGTCAGGTCTTGGCCGTTGAAGAGTTGGATCAACCCGGTCGGCGCGACGGGCGTGTCCTGCCCCGCAACATGAGTGACGGCGAAAAAGAAAAGTGCCAACGTGCAACCAATTAGCCTGCGCATGGATTCAGCCCCCTTGAGTTAATCTGATCTTATCCGGTAGGTGTCGCAAATGGAAGCGAAAAGTGATTCTCGGACGGAGAAGCCCACGCAAAGGCGCAAAGGGAGGTGACGATTTATTTCAAATATCAACGGAATTGTTTTTTTCTTCGCGGCTTTGCGCCTTTGCGTGAGCTACCTTGTCCACATTCGTGCCGCCCTGCGAACGAAACGGCAGCGACAACATCGCGGGCAGGCGATTGGCGGTTTCTTCGTCGCGCAGGTCAGCCAAGCCGAGTGCCATCGTCTCGTGTGGTTGCGCCGGCGCCGCCAAATACGTTCCCAGTAAGTAATCCCACCACGGCAGATTGAAGCCGAAGTTTGTGTTCGATTCCTCGGCATGCACTGAATGATGGATGCGGTGCATGTCCGGCGTCACGACGAATAGCCGAAGCATGCGATCCAGCCAGGTCGGCAACTTGATGTTCGCATGATTGAAGATCGACGTCCCATTCAGCAACACTTCAAACACCAGCACGGCGATCGGCGGCACCCCCAGCACCAGCACGGCTGCGAATTTGATGCACAGCGAAATCGCTATTTCAATCGTGTGGAAGCGCAGGCCCGTCGTTACGTCCACATCCAAATCCGCATGATGCACGCGATGCAAGCGCCAAAGAATCGGCAAGGCATGGAACAGTACATGCTGTAGGTAGACGACGAAATCCAGCGCGATTACCGCCAAGACACCGACCAACCAAACCGGCAGATTGAGGTTGTTGAACAGACTCCAATCGTTGATTCGCGCGGACTCCGCCAGCGACGACAGGCTCAAGGGCGCGGCGAATCGTAGCACCACCGTATTGATGGCGACCAATGACAGGTTGCTCAACCAGCGTTTTGGTTTGTTGGCGACGAGCGGCCGGCGTGGCATCGCAAGCTCCGCAATCGCGAAAATCGCAAAGATAATGGCAAAAATGACCAGACGTGTCGAATCTTCGTGATTCATTCGGACAACTCAACAGCGAAAACGACGGAAGCTGTTTTCCGCTCGCGGTTTAGCTTTCGGAGTATCCCACACGAGCGCTAAGCCGCAAGCGGAATACAAACAATTTACGTCCCGCGTTTGACCGACGGCGGCGTGTCGAGGATGTCGAGAAATAGCCGAGCGGGAATCGGCAAAACGCGGCGGCGGTCCCAAACGACGAGCATATCGCGCGTCAGGTTCAGACCGGCGATCTCGAGAGTATGCAGCGTGCCGGTGGCGATTTCCTTCTGCACCGCGCGGGTGGAGAGGACCGCCACGCCCATGCCGCGCTGGACCGCTTTCTTGATCGCTTCGTTGCTGCCGAGTTCCAATGCGATGCGGAGATCGTGGAGCTTTTGGCCTGCCTTCGCGAGTTCCTGTTCGAGACAGGAGCGCGATGCCGACCCGCTCTCGCGCACGATCAGCGGTTCGCTGGCCAATTGCTTGAGTGTTATGCGTTTTTTGCCGGCCAAGGCATGTTTCGCGGAGACGATCAGCGCCAATTCGTCGCTGCCGAACACGCGAAATTCGAGGTTTGGGCTATCGCTGCGGCCACCGACCATGCCGAGGTGTACGTGGCCTTGTTCGACGTGGCCGAGCACTTCACGGCTATCGGTGATGCTGGCGCGGACTTGCACGTGCGAATGTTTTTCTTGAAACTTCGCTAACAGATCCGGCAACAGGTGTTCGCCAGGAACGGAGCTTGCCGCGAGCAATAACTCGCCGGTAAGCGGTTTGACGAGTCCCGTAATTTCGCCGATGGCTTCGCGGTGTAGGGCAATGATTCGCAATGCGTAGCCGTAAAGGCAGTGACCGGCGTCGGTCAGCAACACATGCCCGCCCTGGCGATGAAACAGCGAGCTTTTGAGCGATTTTTCCAGTCCCTGGATGCGCTGGCTGACTGCGGCTTGCGTCAAGCCGAGCGCTCGAGCAGCGCTGGTGAAACTGCTTAACTCGGCGGCCTTGACGAAGGTTTCGAGGTGAGGCAAATTGTCAGTATCGCTGGCGGCCATGACGTGTTCGCTCGAATGCCTGGTTACGGCCAATACCGGCGGGATCGTCGTATTGTCGGAGCCTGAGCGCCAGCGAAGGGCTCAGCAAGGCCCTTTGCTGGCGCTCAGGCTCCGACAAATCCGTATCAATGCGAAACCGCCGCGATGATGTGTGTCACCGCAGCGGTTTGGGTTAATTCGTCCAACATCCTCAGAGATGTTGGTAGCTTCCGTAATTTCACGATTCTCGTTCCACGCAAGAACGCAGTAACAAGAATTGCGGAATTACTTGGGAGCTTCCGTCTTCGCTTCCTTCTTCTTGGCAGTGGTCAGGATCTTCGGAATGTCGGAGACAATCGCGTCGATCGCTTTGCTGGTCAGCTCGCCCTTTTTGAAGGTGTGGTTGGCAGCAACTTTACGCTGATTGTACAGTACGACGGTGATGTCCGCATCCTTCGAGACGCCGTACTTGTCCGGACCGGCCGGGTTGTCGATCGACAACACGATGTTCTTGAGGCCTTCCTTCGTGGCAAGGGCCTTCAGCTTGTCTTCGAGCTTGTCGTCGTCGGTGCAGAACACGACGAAGCTGCCCATCTTGGCGGATTTGTTCTTGGCGGTCTCGGCGTCAATTTTCTTGACCAAACTGGTCAAGGAGTCGCTGACTTCGCGCGCGAAGATCATAGCGACCGGGTTGCCACCGTTGCTTCAGACGAGGCAATGCTTTTTGCCAGCCTGGCCACCCGTTACATTCAACGGATGGAACGGCCCTGGAAGGCTTTTGCCCGTTTGCGGTCCCGACTGCAGCGCACCACCGGCCGTCACGCTGGCAACAGCCAACATGGCGACGGCGAACGCGCCCAATGCCATACGATGTTTCATTGTGGAAACACCTCCTGTAAAATATAATGGAGAATCTACTATACCGAACCATCGGCAAGATTCTTCCCTCAGAATAAGACGAACGCGTGCGCCCGGAAATTCGATTTCCATTAATAGCTAACGGACACGTCATAAGTAATTCTTATACGGCATGGCATGCATCAGGCGTTCCAGCATTCCGCCCGCAGGTCAGAGCCGCGCACGCCGTAAGCGGTTTGGGGGTTATCCAAACCGCTTACGGCGTACGTGGCTGCGATCTGTGTGGAACCTGAAGCAGGCGGGGCGCGTCGTCATACTATGACATTGGTCAAACGGAATTTTCGTTATTACTCGCGCATCGATGGTTGCATTTCATGGGAAAACCTGTTCTAATAACCTAGTACGACAGCGCTAGATCGAGAATTTGGCCCGCATTGTAGCCGAATTCGTGAGAATTCGGACGACTTGGGCAAACGAGGGAAGGCCGAATTCTCACGAATTCAGCTACAGGATACGATGTAGCGCTGTCGTACTAGGGTGCGTCAAGCGCCTATGCCGACGCACTTGGCGCTGGCGCTTCTTGACGCATCCTAATCAATTCATCAATCGAATAATTCCGCTTGAGCGCTACCCCGCACGCGGAGGATGTCAAGCATATGATCGTTGTTGAGGAACTTACGAAACGATTTCCCCTACCCGGCGGCGACGAAGTGCTCGCCGTCGATCGGCTCTCGTTCTCCGTTCAGCCCGGCGAAGTGTACGGCTTGCTCGGCCCCAATGGCGCGGGCAAGACGACGACGCTGCGCATGCTGCTCGGCCTACTCCAGGCGACCAGCGGGCAGGCCTCGATCGCCGGCTTCGGATCCAATCGCCATCCGGATGAAGTGAAACGCCGCGTAGGCCTGGTCTCGGCGAACGCGGGACTTTACCCCGCCCTTAGCGTGCGCGAGCTACTGCTGTTTTTCGCCGAGCTTTATAGCGTTCCCGATGAAGACGCATTGAAGGAACTCCAGCACCTGACCGAGCTACTCGGTCTGGCGGACCTGCTCGATCGGCGTTGCGCGAACCTTAGCACCGGGCAGCGCCAGCGTGTCGTGCTCGCGCGGGCGCTGATCCATCAGCCGCCGGTGATGTTGCTCGACGAGCCGACGTTGGGGTTGGATGTCCTGGGTTGTCAGATCATCAACGAATATATCAATCATCTTCGGGAGGAAGGCAAAGCCGTCATCCTTACGACGCATCATCTCGACGACGCAGAACGGCTCTGCACGCGTCTGGGGCTGATGCATCAGGGCCGACTTGTCGCCGATGGCACGTTGGCGGAACTCCGCGAACGCACGGGATGTGCGAGTCTGATTGACATGTTCCTGAAACTCTCCAATGTCGGACCGTCGTTCATGCGTCGGCAAGGTGATGAGGCAATGCGAACATGACCAAACCTGAAAGCACCATTGGACGTCAATTATCGGCGACATCACCTTTCCGTGCCCAGCGCGTCTTTCGCCTGGTGCGCAAAGAATTGCGCGAAATCCTGCGTGATCGACGGACGATTCTGACGCTGATCGCGATGCCGTTGATGCTCTACCCGATCATGAGCGTGGTGTTTCAGCAGGTAACGATGGCGCGGACGTTGGATCGCGATACAGGACCGGTTTTCCATTTCGCTGCCTTGACGACTTTGGAACGCGAAGTGTTTACGCGGCGTCTTCGCCCGCGATTATCGTCCAAGCGATTTCTTCACCCTGGCGAGGCGGCACCGAAAAAAAAGGACGGCGACCCGTCGCAGGTGCCGATTGTTCGCTGGTGGCCAAGCCCGGAGCGCGATCCGGACACAGCGGAGAAACGCCAAGAACTGCTTACCGAATACGAGACGGAAATCGCCGAAGGGAAGTTGGACCTGATCGTGCTGTTCCCGGAGGCGATTGCCGACCCGGACGCGAAATCGCGCATCCCGAGCGAGGACCGGCATCTCTCATGCAAGCTGATTTTCTCACCGAACGCATCGACCAGTTTAGCCGCCCTGGCGTGGGTTGAGCGCATACTGGCCGAGGCGGATCGGTGCGATTTGCAGGAACGCCTGGGCATCCCCGACCTGCCACGACGAATCACGTTGTTGACGCCGGAGCGAGTCGCGATCAATCCGGGCGGGCGGACCGGCATGGTGTCGCTCGCCGCCTTGGTTCCGCTCATCCTGATTCTGATGACGATCACCGGTGCGGTCTATCCCGCTATCGACTTGACCGCCGGCGAGCGCGAGCGCGGCACGTTGGAAGTGCTCGTCGCGTCGCCAGTGCCTCGCTTCGAACTTCTGACGGCGAAATATTTCTCGGTGCTCACGGTCGCCGTGATGACTGCCGTCGTCAACCTCGTGTGCATGACGATTACCATCACCTGGAGCAACCTCGGGGCAGCGCTGTTTGGCGGCGGCGGGCTGTCGCTTGGCGCGCTGGCGCAGATCTTCGCGTTGCTCATGTTGTTCGCCGGCTTCTTCTCGGCGGTGCTCTTGAGTCTTACCAGTTTCGCCCGCAGCTTCAAAGAAGCGCAAGCGTATCTCATTCCGTTGATGCTGGCGTCGCTGGCGCCGGGCGTGATGGCGATGATGCCAGGGATGAAGTTGCAAGGCATCTTTTCGGTGCTGCCGCTCGTCAACATCGTGCTGATGGCCCGCGACGTGTTCGAGGGCGGCGTCGAGCCGATGGCAGGCGCGATCGTCGTCTTCACGACGCTTCTGTACGCCCTGGCAGCCCTGAGCCTGGCCGCGCGGGTGTTCGGCGCCGAAAGCGTTCTCTACAGCGAGCAATCGAGCTGGGGCGATCTGCTTCGGCGACCGAGCGAGGAGCAATCCAGGGCCACGATCGCCATGGCGCTCTGGTGCTTGGCGGTGATGGTTCCAATCCAGTTTGCGATTAACGCGATCATGATGTCGCTCGGGCCGGTCGATGGCTACGTGGGTGTCGTCGTCACGATCTTCGCGAATCTTGTGCTGTTCGGCTGTGTGCCGGCGGCGTTCCTGTATTTTGGCCGCGTCCGAATAGCGTCCGGCCTGGGAACGAATCTGCCCCGCCCGGCGATGTTGGCAGCGGGCTTATTGCTCGGTGCGTCGCTTTGGCCGATCGAACTTTATCTGCTCGAAAACCGATCCGCGGAACGCATGCTTGAGCTGCGCAGCCAGGCCGCCGGTGTGGCTGAAATCCTCCAGGCGATGCGCACGCAGGTTGGCTGGTTTATCCTGGCGATCGTAATCGTGCCAGCAATTTTCGAAGAGTTGTTCTTCCGCGGCGTCTTGTTTCGTGCGTTAGCTGATCGTGCTGGACCTCTGGTCACGATCGGCGTCAGCGGAATATTGTTCGGCCTGACCCACGTAATCTTCGGAGGGCCACTCGGGCTGGAACGGCTTGGCCCCAGTACTATGCTCGGCCTCATCCTGGCCGCCGTCTGCTGGCGTTCTGGTAGTGTTTGGCCGAGCCTGATCCAGCATATCACCCATAATACGATTCTGATGATCGTGCTGAAAAAATACCGAGGCGAGCTGCACGGCATTCCCTGGTATTGGCTCAACTGCGGGCTCGCAGGCACCGTTGTTGCGGCGGCGCTGTTCTGGTATTTCGGCAAGTCGCCGGGCGTTTTGCAGGTGGATAAGCACAAGCAAACCTGATTTCGTAAACTGAGCAGATATACCTCATACGGCTGGATCTGTCTGATCAGAGCCTGAGCGCCAGCGAAGGGCAACGTTGCCCTTCGCTGGCGCTCAGGCTCTGAAATAACAACATAGTAAGGGACAATCCCATGGCACCACGTATCATCTTTCGGTCCGGCGAAGCACTTGTCGAGGGCGACGCCGACTACCTTTGCGCTGAACCCGAGATCGTGCTCGGCGAGCTTGACGGTCCCATCGGGCAGGCGTTGGCGACGCTCGTCGGCGATCAGGTCAAGGGCCACACGCGCGTCTTCGCCCTGCTCAATAGCGACGTGCAGGTCAGGCCGATCACACTGATGGTAAGCAAAGTTACTGTCAGTGATTCTCGCTACACAAATATTCTGATGGGCACGGTGCAGGCCGCCATCGCGCATGGCGTGCTCGATGCCGTCCGTGAAGGCATCATCCCGAAGAACAAGGCCAACGACCTCGGCATCATCTACTCGGTCTGGCTCGACCCCGCCGTCCTAAAGGTGCCGAAGAAAAAGCTCGACCATGCGGCCTTGTTCAACGTCCATCGCGAGGCGACGGTCAAGGTCATCCGCAAAGCCATGAACGGCGAACCGGGCATCGATTGGCTGCTCGAAAATCAGGACAAGGTCTCGCACTACTTCCATCAACAGGGGCTGGAAGGGAAGATATAGCCGGATTCCGAAACGCGCTCCGCTTCGCGTCGCGGCTAAACCGCGAAAACATATAATTTCGAAAACACGAATCAAACACTCAACCATTGAGCGAACGCATGAAACAATCCTTCGCATTGGCATTCTGCGCAGCCGCCTGGCTTGGTTTTGCATCTCTTGGCGAAACCGGTGGCGATAAAGGTAAACCGAAGGAAAAATCCAAGGTTAGCCCTGTTGATATGCGCGTCGCATTTACGCAGCTTTGGCCAGGCGATGGCAAAGCCAACGCGGCACCAGGCGCGAAAGGCAGCGATCCCGCCGACATCCCCGGAGTGTTCGTCTATCCCGCCAAGAACCCGAACGGCGCCGCCGTCGTCATCTGCCCCGGCGGCGGGTACACCAATTTGGCCATGAACCACGAAGGCGTGCAAATTGCCGACTGGTTGAATGCGCACGGCATCACCGCACTAGTGCTCAAGTATCGCCTGGCGCCGAAATACCGTCACCCCGTCGAACTCGGCGACGCGCAACGCGCGCTTCGCTATGTCCGTGCGAATGCCAAGTCGCTGAACGTCGATGTGAAGCGCGTCGGCATCCTCGGCTTCTCCGCGGGCGGTCATCTCGCTTCCACGGCGGGCACGCATTATGACCCCGGCATCACAGACGCCAAGGACCACGTCGATCACCAGAGCTGTCGGCCTGACTTCATGGTGCTGCTCTACCCCGTCATCACGTTGACTGGCCCCCACGCCCATAACGGCTCACGCAACAATCTGCTCGGCAAAGACGCCGACGCGAAACTCGTGGAATTACTCTGCAACGACAAGCAAGTAACGAAGGATACGCCGCCGACGTTTCTCGTCCACACGACGGAGGACACGGGAGTGCCGCCGGAAAACAGCGTGCTGTTCTACGTCGCGTTAAACAAGCACCGCGTGCCGGCGGAACTCCACATCTTCGAGAAAGGCCGTCACGGTCTCGGCATGGGCACGCCCGATCTTCCGTTCTCGTCCTGGCCCGACCGTTGCGTCGCATGGATGAAGGGCCGCGGCTTGCTGACGCCGAGCGCGAATCTGTAGTAGAAATCTCAAGCCCAGGGGTGAGGTACTCCGAACCCCTGGGATAATTCACCAGCATGGGTCCATCCCAGGGGTTCGGAGTACCTCACCCCTGGGCTTGACATCTCACCTGAGACTCGCCGTTGATGGATGGTTTTCCCCTCAAAGAACTGATCGAACGCTATCCCAAGACCATCGCCACGATCGTTGGTGCCGTGGTGGTGTTCGGCATTGCGCTGCTGGTCATGGTGTGGTGGCTCTGGGGCTGGGGGCCTCGCCGGCGCCGTGCGATGGCTGCGGCGCGCAACGCGTTGCAGGCAGGCGATTGGCAGAAGGCCCTGGAACAATTGAAGAAGGTCCGAGCCATTGGCGTTCCCTCATCCTCCTGGAATTCGTCGTTCGATGCGTTTGAAGCCGACTGCCTCAAGGCCGGCAGCGCCAATCTGATTGAAGAAAAAAAGTTTGAAGAGGGGCTCAATCTCGGCTTACAAGCGGCCAAGTTGCGCGAGGAACCAGGCAACGAATTGCGTGCGAACGTACAGGCCGCGATGGTGCGCGAAATCCGACGGCTGTTCTCCAAACACGGCGAAACGAAGGCGACGAGCGATTTGATTGCGCGTACGCTTCAAGTGCAGTCGCCGTGCCGCGAGGCGTCGTTTTGGCAGGCCCTGTGCGATTTGCGCAACGGGCAATTCGAGCAGGCGCTGACGAACCTGCAAATTTCGCGAACGGGGATGATGCAAGGCGTCACCCTCGATACCGGCTTCGGCGAGCCGCGCGAGTCGGCTGGGCCACCGACTTCGTTCATCGATCCCGCTCTCTATCTTGGCGCGTTGCTCGTGCGCAAGGGCCAGGCCAAGGAGGCGCTGCGGTTCCTCACCGAAGCCAACCGCCAGGACGCCAACTGTCCGTTCATTACGCTCCAACTCGGCGCCGCCATCGTCACCGCGGGCGGCGACACCAACATGGCCGTCCGGGCCTTGCAACGCGCGCTTGGCCCCAAAGGCCTCGGCATGTGGCTTGCCAACCCGCAAAAAGCCTGGATCGAGGGCTTCCCTGACAACCGCTCCTATGTCCGCAAGTTGGCGAGCGAGTTGCCGTTTTCGTGTCCGCTCTTCGGTGACGATCTCAAGTTCCTCATCCGCCAGGGCAACTTGTCGCTCGCACTGGGCCTCTTCAAGCTGGAGAACTACAAGGAAGCCGCCGAGCAGTTCGACCGCGTGCTGAAGGAAGGCGCTCCGTCGTTGCAGGTGTTGCGCGGTTTGGGTTTATCGTTGGCGAAACTGGGCCGATTCGACGACGCCTTTGTGCATCTTCGCACCGCCCATGAATTGGAGGACGCGAAGGATCGCCTCACCGTCGGCTATCTCGCCCTTTGCGGAGCGGCCGGCAAGCCCGCGCGGCCCGAAGACAAAATCCAGAACACCGCCTGGGCGATTCGCCTCGTCACCGCGTTCAACAGTCCGCGCGATCCCGAATGGGTCGGCATCCTCAATCGAATCTTCACGGAAGCCAGGCAGCACCAGATACCGCTTACGGGCGACGATCAGCTCTATCTCTGTGAGCATCTCGTCAGCGTCAAGGCGTGCGACAAATTGTCGGCCCAGGCCTTCCACCATTTGATCGCCACGGAACACGCTCTTGTGTTGCCCGAATACGCCTGGCTGTACTGCCAGGCCGACACGCACCATGATGTCGGCGGGGATTACGCTCTCGCGCTTTACGAGAAAACCTTCACCAGCCGTGAGCCCGCGAGCGCGTATTTCGCAGCGCAAGGCTGGAGCCTCGACGATGTCGAGCGGATGTACCTTCGCCGCGCGGCCGAGCTTGCGCCGGGGCGATTCCCCGAAGTGCTCGGCGAGGACTACTTGCTGCGTGGCGAGGCGTTGCTGCTGGCGAAGGCCCAGTCGCAGGAGGACGCCGGCCAGCGCGAATCGGCCTTGGCGACTATCGAAGTGCTCGTGAAGCTATCGCCGAATAATACCAGTGCGATGGATCGGGCCGCGGGGCTGCACTATCGCGCGGGACGACTTCCGCCGGCGCTGGCCTTGCTCGATCAATGGCGGATTGCCCAGCAGAGCGAACCGACACCGATCGTACGCCAGGCGTTGTTGCACCACCAGCAAGGCGACACCGTGGCATGCAATCAAAAGCTGATGCAGGCGATGGCGCTCGCCAGCGGCCGACGGCGCGCCAACATCGCTTTCGTCGGCGCTCGCACGTCGCTGCAGATTTACCTGGCATCACCTGCAAGCGCGGATGCCGACGCGGGTCCGAATCATCTAGGTGTCGCGATCGCGTTTCTTGGCGAGTGCCTGGCGAGCGATGCGACCCATCCGCACGCGCAGTGGTGCCTGGCTGCCGTGCGTTGGCTGCATGGTGATACCGCTGCTCTCGCGCAACAGGCGTCAGCGATGAGTGATGCCAATGTCGCCGACCAACGCTATCACTTTTTGTCCGCGCTTGCCCATCTCTTGGCGGGTGACAAGGAAGCTGCCATCGCCGCCAGCAAGCGAACCGGCGGGCCAAACCTCACGGGCGACAAGAAGGTGCTGGCCGTGGAGGCGGGGTACATCGCTGCTCTAGGCCATCTCGATCTCGGCCAACCTGCAGCTGCCATCGATGCGCTCAAGCCGATTACCTTTAATCCATCCAGCCCGACGCTGAGCCATGCCCAGGCGTTATTAGGCAATGTGCTGTTTCAGGCGGCGCGCTACGACGACGCGATCAATGTTTGGCAAGTGCTGGATGCAGGCAAACGCAAGGCGTGGAATCTCGACGAGCCGCTCGCGCAGACGACGTTCATTAACGCTCTGGAGTCCTTAGCACGCGGGCAATACGAACAGGCGGCGGAAAAGCTGCGCCTATCGGGCCGCCTCGGCTGCCGCGACCGCCGGCTTGGGCCGCTGCTGTTGCTCGCCTTGTTCAAGGCCGGCCAGCAAGCGATCTACGCCGGTGAAACCGCGCCGGTAAGCGGGATTATCGAACCCTAAGTGCCGCTTGCGGCTTAGCGCTCAGGTGGGATCATCCGAGCGCTAAGCCGCAAGCGGAAAACTGAAATTGCAAGCGTCATTGACGGACCACGATCATGGCAACCAACGACATCATCTCCGTGACGCCCGTCGCTGAGCCGAACTGGGGCGAGGCGATTCGCTTGCTCGAGCAGGCGGTGAAGGCCGGCAACCAGGATCCGCAGGCGCTGTATCTTCTCGCCATGGCGTACAAGCACCAGAGCCGGGCTGCGGATGTTCGCCAGACGCTGGCGCGGATCGCCGATCCGGACGCCAACGTGTTGCTCCAGCGCGGCGTGTTGGCGTTCAACGAGAAGGAGTGGTCCGCCGCCGCCGACGAATTCGCGAAGTCACTGCAGAAGGACGCGAATTCGTATCCCGCCGCCTACAACCTGATGCTCGCTCGACTCTGCCAGGGCCAACTCGACGGCGCCGTGGCGACGCTTGAAACCCTCGTCAACCTCGCGCCATCCGTTGGCGAAAAACGCTTCCTCGGCCTCCTGCGAAGTCTCCTCGGCCCCGGCGGCACGACCTCGGGCGCCGAGCAGGTCTTACTTCTCAGCAGCATCACGCTGGACGAAGAACAACGCCTGCTCGACATGATCGTCGGCCTGAACCAGTTTGACGTTGTCTATCGCCTGCTGGCCAAGCTCGTCTCAGCTCGGCCCAACAGCGAAGCGGCCTTTCGGTCCTACATCGGCGCGGCGATGTTGCAAGCGAAGATGCTCATGGATCGCGGCCAATGGAGCGATGCCGAGCTGCTGCTCGCTCCGTTGAAACGCCGGCTTGACGCCAGTAACATCCGCGGCGAGCCGATGCAGATGATCGTGATCCTCAACATGCTCGGCGTCTGTTCGATGATGTCGCAAGAATTCGATTGCAGCCTGGGCCATTTCCGTGCCGCCGCGGATGCCTTTCAGCGCGACCTATCGGCTCCAGGCCCAGCAGGTAAGACCGACCGCCACATCAACGGCCAGGGCGTTTACCTCGGCGCTTGGCTTGAGCAAAATCTGGCGCTGGGCAACGAATGGCTAAACCGGATGGACATCGCCGAGTCGCACTGGAATCGCCATCTCGATTATTTGGAGCATTACATTCCGCGCTCACTGCCGCCGGACTATCTGGGCAACCTCGCCTTCGAGTGTTCGAGTCGGCTTGCGGACATCTTTTCTCGCAAGGAGAAGTGGACCTCCGCCGCCCATTTTCTGCAGCGTGCCCATCGCATCCGACCAGCCGACTACGAAACGCTGGAACGGCTATTTCACATGTACACACAGCTCAAACGCACGGAAGACGCGCGGAAGATATTGCGCCGCCTGCGCGAGGTCAAGCCAAACGATCCGCAGGCGGAGTTGTTCGAGTTGGAGGTTCGCGAGGTGCGCAAACTCGACGAAGTCGATACGCTGATCGCCGACCTACGCCGCATCGCCCAGCGTTTTCCCAATGACGCGCGGGTGGAGGAACGCGGCGCTGCGATCGTGAATAACGTAATGCCGACGATGGAGCGGATCGCCGACCAGTATGCCGCCCAGGTGAACAAGGTCGTCGATCAGATGCGTCGTCTGCCGAGCTACCAAATCAATTGGCCGACGGTGCGCGACATCATGCGCGACATGGAGGACAAATACCTCCTGCTTCGCCGGGTGGCCCAAAAATGCCTGGCTCATGTGACGAGCGACGAAGTGCGGAAAGAGCTGCACAAGTTGATAAGTCACTGCGACCGCAAGATCGACCAGTGCCACTCGCTGGGGGAATAACGGATACGAGCAAGCCCCAGGATGAGCGCAGCGATTCCTGGGGGTCCGGACTTCGTAAGATTGAATCAACACGGAGATGATTATGTCCCAGGGCGTTCCCATCGTATTGCAGTTGGCTCCGCTGCCACGCACGCAGATCGGGCCGTTTTTGATTCTCGGCGTCGACAAGGATGCGTCGCGCGAAGAGATCGAAGCCGCCTGGGCGGAAAAGATCAAGCAATCGCGACGGGGTCAACTGAAAACGCCGCTGGAAGACATCAACTGGGCCCGCGAGATTTTGACGAGCAAGGAAGCTCGCATCAAAGCCGACGCCGTCGCGCTGAACATCGATACAACCGATGGAGTGCTCAAGAAACTGAAAGACCGCTACCAGGGCAGGAAGCAAGCCGAGATTCGCTGCAAGCCGATCGACACCGAAAAATGGCTCGCCAGCTATACGCCGCCAACGCCTGTACCGACCATCGACGAGTGTCGGGCGAACGTCCGCATCCCCGAGATTCCGCGCGAGGTGCCGATGGTGCGTGTAATTCTCGAAAACTTCGCCAAGGAACCGATCGATCCCTGGCAGATCGATTTGGATGGGTAAGTGGTGAGTTCGTAGGGTGTGTCAAGCGCCAGCGCCGACGCACCATGAACTTGCAAGTGACTGGTGCGTCGGCGCTGGCGCTTGACACACCCTACGAGCCACTAACAACAGGACTTCCCCCATGAACGATGATTTCAAGATTTCGTCTTTTAACAATCCGGTCAACGAAGACCTGTCGGCGGTCGGCATGTCGTCGGTTTATCGTTTGTTTGAAGCATTCATCGCCATGCGCGAAAAGAACGAACGCCAGCACAAGCTCTTCGAGCAGACCCAGAGCCGGGCGCGCGATGCGTTGCAGTCGAGTTTCAACTCGTTCGCGGCGGATACGCAAAAAGCCTATCAGCAGCTGCGGCAGGATGTGCTCGGCGAGAAAAAATTCAGTCTCACGCTGCTCAATATCGTGCTCGATCAAGGCATCGAAATGCAGCACATTCTCGACTCGCGGCCCAAGCACCTGCCGACGGGACCGGATGGCGCGGAAATCGTCGGCTGGATCAAGGCGCTCGAAGTGCAAAATCGCAAGATGTGGGCCGACATCCGCAAGTTCGGCATCCACACCTACGAAGCGCCGGTCGGCACGCCGTACAACCCGGCCATGCACGAGCGCGTCGGCAGCATGCGCGTCGAAGGCCTGCCGGCGCTGCTCATTGCCGAGACCAAGGAACCCGGCTACGCCAGCCAGCAGCCCGAGTTCATTTTGCGCCGACCCAAAGTGCTGGTCACGGAGTAGGGGAGCGTGCTCTATTATTCACTTCCCGATTTCGTGTCGCCGCTTGCGGCTTAGCGCTCGCGTGGCGCCTTGCGACCGCTAAGCCGCAAGCGGCAACGTGACTCATTTCCCCTCCAAAATCGCAATCGCCAACGGCTCGGTCCAGTGTTTGCGTTCGCCGGCGTAGTAGAGGTACGCTCGGCTCGCGGGGCCGGTGTAGGCGCCGGGGAAGCGGCTAATGAGATCGAGCTCGACGGTGATGTTGGCGTCGGGGCCAAGTTCGCGCCAGTACAGGACAAGCTCGCGGCCACGCAGCTCCCAGGCGCTGATGACGCCGGGCTTGGCGCCATCGTTCTCGGCACGAGCGAGGGCTTTGAGTTGCTGAAAATCCTCCGGCAGCGCGAGGCCGCCGGGCAGACCGATGATCGCGACGGCCATGCCTTGGCCTTTGCCTGACACGTTCTTCACGTTCGCAGTGAGCTTGACGGTATCGCCTTCGCGGACCTCTTTCTGGCTGAGCGCGGTGGTCAGCTTCACGGCGGTCGCGGGATCGTTGGCTGGCTTCTGCACGCGATACGACCAAGTCAACGAATACGGCATCGCGGTTTGGCCTGTGTTGGTGATCGTCACCGTATTATTGCCTGGCTGAAGATTGCCGGCGTCGTTCAGGCGAATCGTGACCGGTTCCAGCGATCGCGGCAATATCGTGGCGCGGGCTTCGCGGATTCTTTGGATAAGCACATCTTCAAACCGAGCCCCGCGCTGAAAGTTGACATCGTCGATCTGGGCTTTGTCCTTGACATTCGTCAGCAATTGCACGTCGCATTGCTGAATGGCCAGCGGATGGTGCTCGGCATAGGCGAGCATCGCTTTGAGGGCGAGAATGGTCGCCTGGGTTCCGCCGAACCCACCGGCACCACGGCGCTGGCCCGCCAGCCAATCGATGCCGCGATGGATGTGCGGATTGAATTCGCCGGGCCGATTCGCCTTCAGCCAGCCGATCGTTATCAGCGCGGTTGTTTCGACGGCGCGATCGCGGCCTTGCGAGCCGGTGATCGTCGTTTCGGTCGCATCGAGTCGGCCGGCCTTATCCTGCAACGCCTTGGCGCTGCTAAGCATCTCGATGCCGTCGGCTTGTTTCTTGGCGTTGAGATGCGAAAGCCCGGCAAGCGCGAGGAGGTAAGGGTCCTTGCTCTTCTTGGCGACATTACGCATGGCAGTCAGCTCGACATCGAGATTTTCCTTGACGCCGCTCTCGGTCAACGCCCAAAGGATGTAGGCGTCAGTGATGTGCGCTGGCGCTCGGCCGAACTGATCGAGTGCCCGCGCGTTGCGCCGGAATCCGCCTTTGCCGTCGCGCTGGCCGAGCAGGTATTGCTCGGTGCGGCGCAGCATGTCGGCATCGACGGGCGAGACCTTGGCCATATCGCGGAACTGCAACAGGCCGTACGCGGTCAGGGCTTCGTGCGGCGGCGCGGTTTGGCCAAACCACTCGTAGCCTTGCTTCTCATGGCGTTTTTCCGGATCGAGGCACTCAAAACCGGTGAGCTGCGTGTAGCCGGTTTGCAGCAAGCCACGCGCACGTTTCTCGATCACGGGATTCGGCTGCCCGGACTTCTGCAGAAAGCTCAACGCCAGCACATTCGGATAGTTGCGCGACGAGCTTTGTTCAAAGCAGCCGCACGGCTCGGCGAGCAACGAATCGAGTCCAGCTTGCAGGTCGGCGAGCGGCGAGGGATAGAACGTCGCCTCGACCTTGAGCGAGCCAACGATCCACTTTTCGGGAAGGTTGATGGTGTGTGCCAGGTTGGCGTCGGTGAGCAATCCGCCGAACGCGCCGTGGATCGGGAAGCCATCGCGGACAATTTTGAACTTCCGCTCGACGCCGTCGGAGTAACCGCCGCTCGTGCCGACGACGCGCAGCATGGCGTCGCCTTCGGGGACCGACGGCTTGAAGCGGATGCCCGCGCGTTTCGTTTCGTTCGGCTTCACTTTGATCGTCGGGTTGCCGACTTCGATCTGAAGGAGGTTCGTCGTTGTCGTCGCCAGGCTAACCGAAAGCGGTTTGGCGAGATCGTTGCTGATCGCGATTGGCACGTTGATCGTGTCGGTCTCGTTTACCTCGGTCGGCACGCGCGGATCGATACGGAACGGCAGGCGCGACGAAAACTCCGCCCAGTTCGAGCCGAGCCGACCGTCCAACGTGTGCGTGAGAACGATCACGTCAAAGCGCGTGATGGCGTCGTTGAGATCGAAATTCACTTCCGCCTTGCCATCCGCCATCACGAGCACGGGATGCCAATAAAGCGTCTCGGTAAAATCCCGGCGGATGCCATCGGGCGACGGCGTATGGCGATGGGCGTATTCGCGCACGACGCACGGATCGTTGACGGGGGGAACCTGCACGCGCCGGCCCAGTCGCCGAATCACCGCCGCGTGATAGTCGCCTTGCCGACGAAGCATTTCGTCGTCATCTACCTTAAACTTTGCCTTGCCACCGAGGTCTGGGAGACCTTTCCACTTCTTCTTGCCATTTTGGACGGCGTTGGCTTGCTGCATCGGAGCCAAGGGCGGTTCAAGTAAGAGAGGATCATTCGCGGCGATCCGCAATTGTTTAGGGTCTTCGTTAATGAACGGGTCTGGCTCTGCTGGGAGCTGATTCTTAAAGACGGCCACAGGCGGCGGCCGCATGCCATTACGTAAATGGTCAAACGCCTCGTCGTCGAACATCCGCTCGCCCATGAAGGCGAACGTGCCGATGATGCTGGCGAAGAACAGCAGGCCCAAGAGGGCGAGGCCGTAGACCATCGGCCGACGCGCTTCGCCTTCGCCATCGGACAAGCGACGCAGGCCGAGCGAGATGAGGAAAAAACTGACGAACATTAACGTGAGCATGACGCCGCCGAGTGCGAACTGGATGAGGTACGCGCGGACCGCAGCGGCTTTTCGGCGGGCGTCGGTGATCTCGCTGCCGATCTGTTCCAACTCGTTATGCTTATGATTCGCATCGTTCCACATGGCATCGGGAATGGCGGGGGCTTTTTCCTTCGCCGCCAGTTGCTTCTCCAGCGTGATCGCCTTGGTCACGAAGCTCTGGTCGAGCTTTTCGATCTGCTTCTGCTCCGATTCAAGAAACTGCTCGACATTCGCCGAATTGGCGACGAAGATCGGTTCTTGGCGAAGCGCGATTTTCTGCTTGAACGCCAGGGGGTTCTGTTCCGCGAAACGGCGCCAGCCTTGACAGCCGAGCAACAGATCGAGTGCCAACTTCGCCTTGGGATGATCGCTCAGCAGGATGTCGGCGTTCTCGAGGTCCTCCGAATTGCGAATCTCCGTCGTCAGTAGGAAATGCGTCGGCATCGCTCGTGCGGTCTTCTCGTCGGCCAACTTGCGCACGCTCTGATCGACCACGGCGACCATCGCGATAGCCGGGACCGGTTTCTTCGCCTCATCAAAGGCACGCAGATCCAGCGTGACGGCGTTTGCCGGCTGATACATCATTCGATGGGGCTGCACGACAACATCGACCTTGCGGGTGTTTTCGCGATAGATCAGCCGCTCGGCGACAGGTTGAAAACGAACTTCGTTGGCTTCGCGAATCTTCTCGAACACGGTGATGCGGTAGACGCCGCCGACATCCTGTGTTGGCTTTAGCGTGGCTTGCATCGGCGTTCCCGACACGACCTTCACGAGCTTGAAGTCGAGGAGTCGGCCACGGCAGTAGGCGCCGACAAACAGTTCTCGCGCTCGCTCTACGCCATGCAGCGTGACAGGGATGTCGTTCTTCACTGTGCCATTAGGAATGTGCAGGACGACGCCGTCGTTCTTTACTTCAGGCAAGGGGTAGGATTGCAGCAACCCGATCGGCGCTTCAACGGCGAAGGTGTAACGCTGGCCGAACGTCGGCGTGAAGGTAAAGCTGCCCATGCCCTGATTGATGCCGGCCTCACTGTCGTCGCGCAGGGTTTCGATGCGAACGACGGCGTTCTTGAGATTGTCGCGCACACTGCCTGTGATGTCCGCCGGTTTGCCCGTCGGCGTGCGGGCCTGGAAGTAGACGCGGTTTGGCACGCCGGCGATGAGGTCGCCGCCTTCCGGGTAGAACTCGATGTCGAGATCGCGCGTGACGATTGGGATCGAGCGCTGAAATGTCTCCACCGGGCCGCCGTCGTGGCATTCCACGGTGACGATGCCGACGCCTTTGGTGATGACGCCTGGCAGGTCGAACTCGAATTCAGACGACCCGTCGGCATTGACGTTGGGGTTGCCGAATTGACCATTCTTGTTGCGCATGTCAATAGGCTGGCCATCCACGATCGCGCGGGCGTTCAACGTGAGGTTGTTGGCGAACCCCTGGGCAAGCCCCTGGACCGGCACGACGCGAGCCGTCATGACAACGCGATCGCCGGGACCGTAGGACGCGCGATGAAACGTCAGGTCTTTGTTGAAGCGTGGCTGCTGCCAGCGATGGACGATGAACGAGCGTTTTTCCTCGCGGAAGCGCTCGTTGACTTCACTGACGACGACGGCGTATTCGCCGCCGGGCAGGTCGGCGGGCAGCGTAAAATCGCCAGTTCCCAGACCGGCGAGCGGTTGGCCATCGGGGCCTACGATTGGGGCCTGCTTGCCGTCGAGAATAACCTGGGCGGCGGCATCATGGCGATGGATTTCGCCGCCGTTCGGCCCGACGATACGGTAGCGCAGGTGGAATTTTTCGCGTGCTGGCTGGAGGCTGAAGCGCTCGACGCTGAGCGAGCGAAACCGCACGGTCTCGCCGGGGCGGTACATCGGCCGGTCGGTCGTGATGTGGGTGACGTATTCGGGGAAAAGCAGTTTGAGCTGATCACGCAACTCGACAAACTTGCCTTCACCGGTCTGCCCGCGGAATTGCAGCATGATGTCATCGCCGGGTTTGATCGGCATATCAGCGGGCAGATCGAAGTTGGCGTTGTTGTTTTGCAGACGCAGATTTTGGCGAAACAGAACCTCGTTGTTCCGCTGATTGACGGCCTCGACTTGCAGTTCCGCGAGCGCGGCCTTGTCGATTTTCTTGAAATTGTTTGGATTGGGCAGCACATTGTTGTCGAAGTTCTTCGCGATGTCCGCGCCTTGCCGCACTTGGACGGAGTAGTTGTTTTTCGCCCCGGCCAAAGCGACCTGCGGGCCATTGATAACGAGTTGCACGCGTTTTTCTTCGAGGACTTTGCGCGTCTTGTTTTCTTCGGACTTCCATGTCGTGAACAGGTCATCAATCTGCTTCTGGACGGCATCGATTTCTTTTTGATGCTCGGCTTGTTTCGCATCGATTACGTTCTGGAATTGCTGAACATTGCTTTTCGCTTTCGCCAACCGCCCCTGGGCAGTGTCCACGACGCGGTTTTCGTTACCGATAAGGAACCAACCAACGGCCCCGCCACCTGCAAAGAACACGAAGAGTATTGAAGCCGCGATCGACCAGGCGTTGATCCAGGCGAAGCGGCGCGACGGTCGAGGCGGCATGGCGACCGTCGGTGCGCTCGACATCGGCGCCTTGAACGTGATATCGGGATGCGATTGCTTCACCGCGTCCTTCAGCAAACCCGCCTGCTCGCGTGCCGACAGCATCGCCTCCTGGCAAATCGTGCACGTTTCCACGTGACGCTCGATCGCCGTTCGCTCCGCATGATCGAGCAGGTCATAGAGCAACGGCAACAGATTCGGTTGGCATGCATCGCATTTCATCGGCGTTCACCTGGTCCGGTCGTCGTTGGGGCGAGTAAAGGAGCTGCGCAATAATCTACTCGGTCAAATTCAAGCCCAGGGGTGAGGTACTCCAAACCCCTGGGATCAATCGCCGGCGTGGGTCCATCCCAGGGGTTCGGAGTACCTCACCCCTGGGCTTGAAAACAATTTTCGTCACACCAATTCCGCCGGGTTCAGCACCCGGCGAAGTTTTTCTAAGGCGCTGCGCATCTGCGTCTTGATCGTGCTCACGGGGCAGGCACGCAGATCGGCGATCTGCTCATACGTCAGGTCGCCGTTTTGACGCAGGAGAAAGACCTCTTTCTCCTCTTCACGCAATTCGAGGATCGCCATGCGAAGGCGTTCGATCGACTCCTTGCGTTCCAGATTCTGCCCCGGCCCGGCGTCCTTCGCCAACATGGTGTATTGCTCCGCTTGCAGTGGTTTGGCCTTGCGATTCCAGGCGCTGCGTTGCTTGTCCTTGGCCGTGTTAAAGCACACACGAAAGATCCACGCCCGCAGGTTGACGACGCTCGGCAACTGCTCCCGCGCGTTCCAGCATTTGATAAAGGCGTCCTGAGTGGCGTCCTTGGCGTCTTCGCGATTGCCAAGCACGAAGATCAGCGTGCTAATCAATTCGTCCTTAGAGATCGTTGAAGGCGTGCACGAGCCTCGCCTCGGACGATTCACTGACGTTCTTGGGGACCGCAGCATCATGGTTCGCCATACTTCACCGGAAAAGACGAGAACCGTGCCCGCGTAGTTTGCCGACGTGTGGATTTTCTGTTTGCGTGCGAACAGGTTCGACGAAAATATTGTGCCGGAAATGAAGCCGATGCCAAGGGAGATTTTGGCAAATTGACTGCGGCAGGTGATTAATTATGAACTTCCCTATCCGCCGCTTGTGGCCACGATAATCTCAGCCTTGTGAAGTATTTGTCAGCGCTTCGGTTGCAGCAGCTTGTTGAGTTGGTTTTCGAGGAACGATTTGCCCAGGATCGATATGAGCGATTCGAGGGCCCGCGGGTCGAGTTGCGGGCGCTCCAGCGTGCCGCCCACGGGGATGCGGATCAACTGCTGAGCCTGCGCCGGGGTGAGGCGGGCGGCCTCGGCGAGTTTGGCGGGGACCGACATCTCCAGCACCAGCGCCAGCGAGCCGTCGAGCCCGACCGTGCCGGACGACTTCAGCGTAAAATCGGGGAAGACCAGTTCGAGATTTTGATGATGCACTTTGCCCTGCACCATGTGAAACGCGACCTGCGTCTCTTTCACCAGGCTCCTGGGCGGCGGAATTTTTAACAAGCCGCTCAGTTCGCGGATGATCGCGCTCGGGCCGATCTTCACCGCGTGCAACACGAACGTGCCTTTGACCTCACCAGCCGAGGGATTGGCGAGCGGAATGCGTCCGCCAGCGAGCGACAGCGACACCGCGCCTTCCGCCTCGGCAACATTCGCCAAGATCGGCAAGGCGTAACCCATTGCGCTTGCGCACATCGCTGGCGTAATCTGGGCACGCTCCACGACCGGGCCGGCGAGCAGCACGATTTCCATTGGCTCCGGTTCGAGCCGAAGGTTCGGCTGCAATCGCAGCTTGCCCGTGTTAACCGTCGTTTCGATCGGGTAGGTTTGCAGCCAACCCTGTTGCATGACAGCTTTCACGTCTGCCGGGCCAACATTACAGCCGAACGCCGTGAGCGATTTCCACCCGACACTGGCCTCCCCTTGGAGTTTGTTGAAGTGGAACATGGGGTCGCTCACGGATTGACCGCTACCGGAGACGGCAATGACCGCAGGCGCGGTCCGCGGAAAAAGCGGCCCCGACAGCTTGAACCCGCGCGTGTCCTTGCCGGCGATCTTCGCATCCTTGCCCAGAAACGGTTTCAGTTGCGGCTCGAGCTTCTCGAGGTCATAGGCGAGCGATCCCGTGAGGTCAAGATCGCGCGTTGCCGAGAGATTGGCGATCGTGCCCAGCATCTCCGCCGTAAACACCGAGGTCGTGAGCGTCAGCTTGTCGATCTGGAAGCCGTCTTTGGCCGAGTCGATGACGCCGCGTCCCTGGCAGCGCAGTTCCGGCTCGCGCCAGGTCGGCTTGGCTGCGGGACCATAGGCGAACTGCTTGACGACGACGTTGAATTCCGCACCGTGACGGCTCTTCGCCGACTGCAAGTCGAAGCGGCCGGCGATCGTGCCGGACATCGGCTCGGTCGGTTTCGCGCTCGGGTTGTGCGTCCACTGTCGTAGGCGAGCGAGGTCGCCGGTGATCTCGGCGCCGCCCTGAAGTTTGAAAGTGTCGATGTTCAACGTCAGGCGATCCGATCGGACGATGGCGCTTGGGCAGGCTGCGTTGACCCTCGCCAGCGCGATCTCGCCGCTGCGTAGATTCCAGCCAGCATCGGCCTGAAGGTTGAGCGTCGGCTCGTCGATCCATAGGTTCGCACTGGAGCAGCGAAATGGTGATGCATGCAATTGGACGGTCTTGCCGTCGATGGCGTCGCGCGCCAGGCGAACGAGTGCGTCGAGTTTGGCTTGGCCTGACAGCTTCCAGTCATCGGTTGCCGTCGTGAGCGAGCGGGCGCGATTTTGCCAGCGTGCCAGGTCGCCTTCGATGCGCGTCTGCACGGCGCCCCACGGACCGCGGGTGAGATCGGCGATCGGCTCGGTCAGTTTCATCGTCACGCGATCAACACCCATGCCGATCAGCGCCTCGCCGGCGTCCAGGCTTTGTCGGCCCGCGCTCGAGCGATGCCCCGCGGCGCCGAACGTCATGGTGACAGCGTCTTCCTGCCAGGTCGATTTCGTGACGCCGGCGACGAACAGGTCGCGAAGATTCGCCTCGCCCTCCGCGATGAAACGTTCATCATCAAGCCGACGAATATGGACCGTCGCATTTGCCGTGCCTGCGAGTTGAACACCGGCGAGATCGACGAACTGCGACAGCGGCTCCGCGAGCTGTTGCAGGTCGGCCTCGGCGGTCAGCGTGAAACGATTGGCGGCCTGATTAGCTTCGATATTCAGGAAACGTGAAGTACACTTCAAGCGATCGATGGTCGGCATGCTCTGATGCAGATTGCGCATCTGCATCTCGACGGCGACGGGTTCGTTCCACGCCAAGGCCTGCGTACCACGGATTCCACGAATATCGGAGGCGTTAATCTTGCCCTGCCAAACGATTTGGTCATCCGTCAATCGGCTCAAGCATCGCGCTTTGAAGTTGCCGGAGATGAGCTTGACATCGTCGTGCAAGTGAACGGTCTTGGGCAACCGCTCGGCGAGCGTGGCGAGGTTCAACTCGACATTGACATCGACGTCGGCGCGATCGAGCATTGCCAAACCGGAGCGGGCGAGGTTGATGCTGCCCTGAGCGCTGATCTTGCCGAGGTCGCATTGCACTTCGAGCCGTTCCGCGGTAAGCCGTTGATCTTCAAGGCGAATGCTGCACGGGGCGGCCAGGCGGTCGATTTTGAGATGGTCGGCCAGGAACGGCGCGCGGACGGCGAGATTGGCGCCGATCAAGTCGGCGACGAGTTCGATTTTCGGTTGGCCGTCTAGTAGCGATGCTGTGCCAAGCAGATGGCCTCGCAATGTGCCGGCGAGTTCCGTCGTCGGTTGCGTTCGCCGCACGAACAGACCGACCGGGCCGATCGGCAACGAGGTGAAGTTGCTCTTTATCGTCGCCTTCGGATTGGCCACCAGGGGGTTGGTAAGAAAGACCTCGGCCTTGAACGAGCCATTCTCGCCGTTGTCGCTGGTTGAACCTTGGGTCAGAATCTGCACCGACTTGCCGCCGTCCTGCACGCGAGCGATGAGAGAGAATTCGGTCACCTGCCATACTCTTGGTGAATCGGCGTCGCGGATGTCGATTGTGCCATGGGTGATTTCCAGGTGCATGCGTGGCAACGTCGTTTTCTTCGTCATCTCGTTGGGCTTGTCATTCGAGGCGACCAGCTTGGCGAGAACGGTTTCGAGATTGGATGTCGTTTTGCCAACGGTCCAGTCGAAATGCGGCTTGTCGAAATGGATGCCGCCGAGGTCGTCGCGTTCGAGAATTAGCAAGTAGAGTCGTTGATCGGTCTCGATGCGGGCAATGCGGGCGACGACGCGGTTGTCGCTATCGCGCACAACAACATCGCCGAGGACGACGGGTGCGAACCAGCCGAGCGACGCCCGCCCGATCTCGACGCTGCCGTTGAGGTGCTGCGACGCTTGACCGCTAACCCAGCCCAAAAGTGGCGAGACCGAGATGATGCGCGGCGTCGCCCAGACGAGTGCGACAAGGGCGGTCAAAGCGATCAGGATACGTTTCTTCCAGCGGGTCGTCGGTGGCGGTGGCGTTTCGGTAGTCATGGCGTCGTCCTGGAGTGCCGATGCGCTTGCGGCATGAAGCAGAGGGTCTCTTATTTCAACATCGGCACAGTCGGCAGAGACGCACTGGGATCGGCGCGCGTTCGCAGGGTGTGGTGAGTAAGATGGTAGGGACTGTAGCGATTATGCCGAATGGAACGACGGGATGCGTATAACAACATTGACGCGACCGACAAAGGTCGCTTTACGAGCCGGAAGCGTAAGCGACGGAATGGAGTAATCCGTCGCTTACGCTTCCGGCTCGGAAAAACAGTTTTGTCGGTTGCGTCAACACGGCCTAACCTTGAGGATCCGCCATGCTACGCCGATGCTGCCCGCCGCTGGTTGAGGATGCTGTGCATGTGTGGCATCAGCGCACAGATCGGCTCGATCAGGATCCGGCGTTCGTCGACGCGTTCCACAAGCTGTTGTCGCCCGGAGAACAGACGCGGCTCGCGCAGATTCGCCGACCGAGCGATCGGTTCGTGTATCTATTGTCACGGGCGATGATGCGAACCGTGCTCGCGCAGTATGTGGATTCCGCGTGCGAGAATCTTGCGTTCGGCGCCAACGATTTCGGCAAGCCGATCCTGACGCCGAGCGAGCGCCCCGCGGTGCATTTCAATTTGACCCATAGCCGCGGCGCGATTGCCTTGGCCGTGAGCGCGACATGCGAGGTGGGCATTGACATCGAGGATCGCCATCGAGCCGTCGAGTTTCGCGCACTCGCCGATCGCTTTTTTTCCGAGCCTGAAGCGTGCTACCTGCGCGGTCTGGAGGGCGAACGTTTGCGCGATGCTTTCTTTGCGATCTGGACCTTGAAAGAAGCGTTCGTCAAGGGAATAGGCCGTGGCCTGTCGTTTCCGCTTGATGCGTTTTGCTTTGATCTGGATGTGCATCGCCTGATCGCGTTTCGTCCGCTCGCGGATTATGTCGCCACGGATTGGCGATTTCGGCAGTTTGAGTTGGACGATCAGCACTCCGGCGCGCTGGCGATTCGCGGCCGCCATGCCGAGGAGGTTTGCGTTCAGTTTTACGAATGGGACGCTCATTTTGGGACCGACGCGACGACGGGCGAAGGCGAGCGATCGTGAAACCGGGCACGATGTCGCGCGCGAAGATGCCGCTTTTTGGCAAACTTATTCGTTCGTAAAACATTTCAGGACGAGGCGAACGAAGAGTTGGAAAAAGTCGTTTGATTTCACCCGCTCTTCGACAAATTCCGACGTATGATGTAAGTAGAGAAAAAAAGAGACCACCTTCCGCCATATCGGGGGGACCACCATGAGTGAGTCGAAAAGCTATCCCGCGTCCGATGCTCCTGAGACACCGGACAACGGCGAAGTAATTCTGAGTTTGCAGACCGTGCACAAGATGCTGCCGCTGGTTCGCCGGATCGCAGGCGATGTCGTCCTGCGGTACGCCGCGTTGGCAAAAATTCAGCCTGAAGACGATAAGCTGGATCGGCAGCGCCATTCGCTGGATTGGCCGTCGCGGTACCGTCGCTACCAGATCAAGGAAGAGATTGCCAATGCAGAGAAGGAACTTGAGGTGTTGCTTGCCGAGCTTTGCGAATTGGGTCTTGTCTGCCTCGATGAAGCCGAAGGGCGCATCGGGTTCCCGACGCTCGTCAACAACCGCCGAGCATACTTTTCGTGGGTATCGGCGGAGAAAGCGTTGCGCAGCTGGCGTTTCGCCGACGAAGAAATCGACCGTCCGATTCCCGCTTCCTGGCTGAAAGAACTCGCCCGTGCGGCAACATAAACGCTTGTATGGAAATAACAAAACGCCTCGGCAACAAAGCCGAGGCGTTTTTTGTGGCCGCTAACGAAATTCAACGGTCGTCTACGGCACGGCCACGTGCGATGCCAGCATGTATTGCAGTCGCACCGCGCTGTTGGCGCTGTATACGGTCGGTCCGTACACTGCCACGGTGCGGCCCAAATACATCTGCAACGATTTGCCCGGTTCGTTGGAAATGTAGCTGAGCACACGACCCTGAGTGTCCTCCAAGGCATAGATTGGCTGGCCATCCTCACGTGTGATTTTCAAATCACGAAGTCGGCCATAGGTGCTCCACTTCGCGGCTTCGAGCGTCACCAGGTTCGTAATCCCCGGCACGGGGTTCGTCGGCGAGAGCGCGGTGCGCGTGTCGCCTGGGTTCGATGTCGTATGAATCGGCGCCGTCATCGGCGTCTGTGGCAAGGTTGCGAGCCGATTCAGCGCGTATTGCTTTTGGTTCTGATCGGTCGTATGGTTGGCGATTTGCTGCAAAAGATAGCGGGCACGATTCATGTCGTTGTTCTTGATTGCTTCCTCGGCGTCGGCAATGTAATTATTCGCCGCGAAACCGCCGGGCGCCAGGTTCCACGCCGGTGTCGTGGTCGTCGTCGGCGTGACCGGTTGGACGGCACGCACCGCTTCGATCGGCAGATATCGCCGTTCACTCGGGTGCGGCTGAATCGGCAGCCAGGTTTCATTCTGTATCTTCAACGGACGATCCACGATCACTACACACGTGCCCGCCGTCAGCTTCATGCTCTCGCGGTTCGGCTCTTGGTTTACCAGCGTGCTGCCGGGCAACACCGGAATCGGACGGCCGGCGTCCGCCTCGACGTAACCAAGCCGACCGTCGATCTGCTTGACATACTTCGAGTTGATCCAGCTAAACGAACCGGCGGGCGGCACGATCTCCAGCCATCCGGGAGCCTCCTTCGACTCGCTCAGAACGATCACTTCTTGATTGCGATAGAGCTTCGAGGTCGGATAGAAATTCTTCGTCGGCCCGCTGCGCACCTCGACTTCCGCCAGCACCACCGGCGCTTTCGCCGGGTAGGTCTGCGCGAAAACAGGTAGCGCGGAAACCAAGGAAGTCATCGAGGCAAGGAAGGTTCGTCGTAGCCACATGATCGTTTTCTCCGCGAAGGGAATCGGACGAAGGCGAAATTATTCGCGAACGACTTATAACGAAATCGACTAGTCAATCAAGAGGACATGAGCGATTTCCTGAATGGGTTGGTGGATCGGAAATGCGGGCGAGCTGGGAGGAATGGGTGCCGGCGTTCGCGTGGATTACTTTGAGCGTTATTCCGGATTATCCAACGATCAAACTTTTTCACCACAGAGACACAGAGGCTCACCACAGAGACACAGAGGCACAGAGAAGTAGAAAACAGGTAAAATACCATATACGATCCAATCAGAAGGTTCGGATTTTTTTCCGTAACGCATTCTCTCCTTGCTTTCTCTGTGCCTCTGTGCCTCTGTGGTGAATATTTTGCGTCAATCCGCCACCGGAAATCGTCTCACGGTTCCTTCGTCATCGGCCTTGCAGTGCCTGTCGCGAACAGCAACACGCTCATGCCCTCCGGTCTCGGCTCGACGTCGGCGGGTTGCGACCAGCTTTGCACGCCTCGGCCTGGCAGCACGCGGACGGCATTGAACGCCCAAGCGGTGGCCTGTCCGACCGAATCCGCAGTCAATTCGCCCAGCGGGATGGCGGCTTCGATCTGCCATTCCGTTTCCGTCGAATGCACCGCCACGAACCAGCGTGGGTTCCAGTTTTTGTCATGCCAGCAGCTATCGCGCACACAGCCACGCTGATCGACCTCAAGCTGGTAGAACGTGCCATAATCGCGATCGACATCGAATAACAACTGCACGCGATCGAAGCTATCCAGATCGGCATCGGTCGTCCGTGGCTTCACGGGAGCGACGAAGTTACCTTTGGCATGCTTGCAACGTAGAGCCACATAGAGATGCTCCGGATCGAATGCGAACATCACTTCCGCGGGTTGCTGCTTGGCCGAATCGCCAATCGCGTTGTCGAGGATCATCGGCTTGACGTTCTGCCAGCATGGATCGTCGAATTTACCGTCGAGAAATGGTCGGACCTCAGTCTGCCTGGCCCAGGCGAGTTTGCGCGGTGCGGTCGCGGTGCGGTTGCTCAGCCAAATCTCGGCGCTGGCGGCCTCGGCGAAAGGACCACTCGGCACGGACTTGCGATACTGCTGCATCCACGCCGCCGACGCGGTAGCGTCACCCGTTCGGCGCTTGCCTGCTTGTAAACTAAACTGCATCCGTGGATCGTAAACATGAACTGCGCCATACCCAGCCAGGCGTTTCGCCCATTCGCCGCCGGCCTTATTCCAATCGCGAATGTCAAGGCGAGTGAGCAGCGGGATCGATGTCGGCTCTTCATGGCCCACACGGAGGATTTTGTCCTTCATCGGGAGCGTGGCTGTCTTCTTGCCCGAGTTGATGAATTCGGTGACGGCAAAGTTCTTCAAATCATGTCGGCGCCGGGCCTCGCCGCTCGTGTTGAGCCGAAGCAGCCAGCGATAGGCATCGGCGGACAACGGATGCGCGGGACAGCGATCCACGAGGTATAGGTAGAATTCCTGTGCGAGGAACCACTGCCCTCGTTCCGTGTATTGACTGGCGATGGCATGGGCGGCCATCGCGACCGTTTCGTCAGGCAGCTTGTCGAGCATCTGCGTGACCAGCGCGAGCGTGCGATTCGCGTCGTCGAGGCTTTCGGACATTTCGACGGCCTGCTTGGCGAGCGACAACGGAGTCGGCGTCTTCGCGTCGATTGCTTCGTCCGTGCGGATATGCCGTTGCGTCTTTTCGCTGCGCCCATCGGCTTCGTTCATCAACGAGGCGATGGTGGTGTTGGTTCCATTGCCGAGCCGATGCAAATGGCGTTCGCGCGGCAATGAAGTATAGCGCGTCGTCAGGAGGGCGTAAGCGGGGCCTGCGAAGAGCCGGGCGTTGCCAGCGAGTCGGGTGTTCGCCGTATCGACGTTGACGGATTGGGTGGCGCTCTTCGCATCGCTGAGAGCGAAGACGCCAGCGGCCTGCCAAGCCTCCAGGCCAAGGTCGGCGATTTGTTCGGGATAGGCTTTCGGATCGGCGGCGCGACGCACTGCTTCGAGCAACGCTTCGCCCGCCAGTGCGTCGAGAGGCCGTTTGCTTTCCGGATCATCGCCGATGACGATGCCCGGTCGCCAAACACGCAACGTCAACACGAGTTGGCGGAGCAGTTCTTCTTCGGCATGTGAGGCATGCAAGCGGTTCCAGTGTGCCAGCACGGCCTTCTTATCGGCGTATTCCAGATGTTGCGGCGTCGGGAAATGCCACAGCGTTTCGCCGGTCAAACCGCCGGCGCGGCGCACAGCCGAGGCAAATCGGCGAGCATCGAGTGCCCCGCCCCAGGTCGCAGTAGCGGGATCGGGGGCCGTGATGCGCAGGGCACCGACGTGGCGTGCGTCCGCGATACCGAGATGGGCGATTAGATCGACTGGCGTACTAGCGCCACGCGCCTGCACGCAAAGGGCGGCGAGTCGGCGAGCACCTTGATGTTGCAGCGTCCAAGTCTTGCCGCCGTCACGGGTGTGCAGGATTGTGCCGGCATCGCCGACGGTCCAGCCGTGCTTTTCATCGAAGAAGAAAACGCCGTTGAGCGGCAGCGGTTGGCCGGTCTTGTGTAGGGCCCAATTGACGCCGCCGTCAGGGCTGTGCAAGACAACCGAGCCAGGCCGACCGACGACCCAGACGTTATCCTTGACGGCATGAATTGCCTGGAATTCGCAGATGGCGAGGACGTTGGTCGGGAGATTGGTCTTGGCGAAATCCCACGCCGACCCGCCGCTGACGCTGGTGAGGATCAAGCCGCCCTGCGCGACAGCCAAGGTCTTCTTGCCGAGAATTTGCACGCCGTTTACATCTCGGCCGGCGAGCGTCTCGGAGTGCTCGGCCATGGTGACACGCTGGCCACGTAGGGTTGCGAGTCGGCTCCATGCGCCGGCAAAGATGCCAGTATTGACGTCATAAAAATCAGCGGCTAACCAACCCGTTGTGCGCGAACCGACCAACGGTTCCCAGCTGCGGCCCGAATCAACCGTGCGGAAGACGCCTGACGGAAACGCATCGGTCGCTTCACCGACGAGGAAGCCGACTTTCGTGCTGACAAATCGCACCTGATTGATGCCCGGCAGCGTGTCCGGCAACTGCCGTTTCCATTCCAGGCCGCCGTCGTTCGTGAACAGCACGACACCGACACTGCCCATACCGTGCGGCAGTTCGGAGCGACCGACGGCCCAGCCAATTTCCGGCGTCAGGAACTGGATTGAACGCAGCGAGGCCGTCACGCCCGTCGGCTGACGATGCCAGGTGCGCCCGCCGTCGAGTGTGTGGAGGACGATGCCGTCGTCGCCGCAGGCCCACCCTTCCTTCGTGTCGATGAAGTATACGGAGCGCAGACTGGCGTCCTCAGGATGCCGCAGTTCCTGAGCGGATGCGGAATGCGCGATCGAAATGAAAGCCATCAGAAGCAAAAACGTGCGATGAACCAACCGCATAATCCGCACCTCCGTGTGCCGAGTGATCGATGTCGATTTGTAATGCAAGCCCAAGGGTGAGGTACTCCGAACCCTTGGGATATCGCGAGCCCAGAGGTTCGGAGTACCTCACCTCTGGGCTTCCGTGTCAAACGAAATCTAATTCTTAATCCGATATCGCACGATGCACCACAGGGCCTGAAACGCATCCTTCAGGCCGATCTTTTTGCCTTCTTCATACGTGCGGCCCGAATAGCTGATCGGCACCTCGAAGATGCGTAGTTTCGGCGTTATCTTGGCGATTTTCACCGTGAACTCCGGCTCAAAGCCGAAGCGATTCGACTTCAGCACGATGTCTTTGAGAATATCGCGGCGGAAGACCTTGTAACAGGTTTCCATGTCGGTGAGATTGAGATTGGAAAAAATGTTCGAGGCCAACGTCAGCATCTTGTTCGCGATCATGTGCCAAAAGTAGAGCACGCGATGGCAGTCGCCGATGAAGCGCGAGCCGTAGACGACGTCGGCCTTGCCCTCGATGATCGGCTGAATCAGACGCGGGAACTCGGCGGGATCGTACTCAAGATCGGCGTCCTGCACGATGATGACGTCGCCCGTCGCATGCGCGAAGCCGGTGCGCAGGGCGGCGCCTTTGCCTTGATTCTTTTCATGATAGATGACTTTGTGCCCTTCCTGCTCCATCTCGCGCAGAATGTCGCGCGTGCCGTCGGTGCTGCAATCGTCCACAAGGATGATTTCCATCGGGATCGGCACCTCGCACACGCGGCGGACGAGTTCGCGCACCCACTGCTTCTCGTTGTAAACTGGTATGACAACCGAAAGCTTGAACCCTTCCGGAATCGGATAGATTCCCAGCTGACGGCACTGTTGTTCGCCGAGGAGATGCTGGAGCACCGCGTGTCGTTGCTCCGGCGGGATAGTAAGTTGACGAGCCATTTCCTGTATAGCTTGGTCGTCCATTGGTGGAGTCATTTTCAATATAGCGGTCATGGGTACATCCTTGTCTAGTCGCGTGTCATCCATGGTTGGATGGTCCATTTTTCACTTTACTAAAAGTCATTGCGATTCGCTACCCGCCTTGGTTTGCCGTAGGTCAAGCTTTCCAGGCTGACAGCTTCCGCATAAAAGTCAGGCTGGAAAGCCTGACCTACGGCAAATCGATACACCACCTCAGCTTTCGGTAGCTTGAGAGTAAAACCCGTTCATTCGATAACTCAGGGGACGCCTCGCCCGGAGATAAATTTCAACAACGGATAAAGGAATGGCGGATCATCCCATCGCCATAGCCGTTCGGGATGGTGGTCGATATCGTTCGGTACCCCGTCCCAGCGGTCCGCTCCACAATAGACACAGCTGGCATGAATCAAGAAGGCGAGGAACAAAAGCCCAAAAATGATCTTGCGTCCATGCGAAAAATTCCAGAGATAGGTGATCGGCCTCAGACAAAGCAAAGCGGCCAGGGGAAGAACTTCCGAGTTCAGCCGCGAACCGTAGCACCAACCGCCCCACCACATGCGCCAGGCGCCAACCAGGGTAAGGTTAAGGATCACAGCCAAGACGCAGAATGGCAGCACGCTCTGTCGATTCGCACCTGCAGGGACCACCGATTGCGTAGCGCGAACGGAAGGCAGGAGCCAAAGACCCACAAGCAATATTCACGGTTGATAGACGATGAACCCCGACCCGGACTTACGAGCACGCCGAGATAGCCGTCAACCGAGGTCCAGTTCCAATTGCTTTGTTCCGATTGCGCATGCGTCGGGCCAAGTAAATTTCCGTAGCACGTCCAATAAAATACGCCCCACGGCAGAAAGGCCAAAGCTGCCACGAATGCGAACAGGACTGCCTGCTTCGGCTTTCGACACAAGATCCACAGGCCCAGCAAACCCGCGACCAGGAGCGACGAGTGGCGCCAGGGAATCATGCTTCCCAGCGCGACGCCTTGAAGCAGCGTCCACTTCCAACTCGAAGATTGCGATTGCCTAAACTCCGCCAACACGAATACCAGGGACCAGAAGATGATCCCGCCGTGCTGCCAAATCCCCACCGCAATCGTGCTGTATATCGCGGAGCCGAGTGCGAACAACAACGTAACCACACACGCGGAACCCGGCGGCCCGAGGCAAGCAGCGGCCAAGAAAAAAAGTCCGAGACACACAGCCGACAGGCAGGCTGCGGAAAACTTCTGAAGTCGCTCGTGAACCTTGATACTATCCAGGTCGGCTCCGACCAATCGACTAACTATCGCTACAGGAACCGCCACCTGCAATGGCCCGACCGGATAGTTGGAATAGATGCCTTGGGAAGTATGGCGCAGGCCGACATTCAATGACTGTTGGCTACCCAAATTGGACCATTCCGGGATTCCCAAGAACTCACTGCATTCCAGATTTCCTTCGCGTACTAGACTTGATGCAGCGAGGAACACGGGGGCGTTGTCCCCTACCTGAACCTTTGAGTTCATCAGGAACAGGAAGGTAAATGGCAGCACAACAAAGGCAAACGTGCCCCGCCAGGGAATCGGGGTCGATCGGGTCTGAAACGATTGGCAGCAGGCCCACCACTCCGCAAACCACGTCCGAATGGACTGACGATAATCGCTGACAAACGCAAAACGCAGCGACGGCACAGCGATCGCCAGCAGCGCCCACCAATGATGCTGCCCTTCGCCTCGGAAAAGCTGGAATGCCGCAAAGGCGGCAACACTCCACGTCAGGGCGCTCCAGATAAACATGCCAACTCGGATTTCCCGCACGGAAATATTGGGAATAACTTGCGTAGTCATGGCACACCCTCCGTGACGAATGCTACGCCGATTAGTCGCGCCCCCGCCGACCCGGCGTGCAGTCGCAACCGCGGCGTCAGCGCAATGCCATGTTTCAGTAATAGCAGCAGCAGCATCGGCGGAATCAAGACACCGGACCTCCATGCCAGCCAGGTAACGTGCGAACCCAAATTCCAATGGTTGGGCAGTATGACGATCCTGCCACCTCCGTGCAAGATCAAGTTGACGGGACAACCGGCGTCGATCAGGCAAACCCGAATCCATCGTAGCCATCACGCTCTGCGTGGTGGAACTTCATCACGCGGAGCGTGATGCCTACGATAATTCGACTAAACGCCATATCCGCAGCGCCGCAGCGTCTTCTCCGCTCGCTGCAAAAACGCCGCACGCACCTCGGCGGGCATCTCATCGCGAAAACTGCCAACCTCGCCTCGTCGAATGAACGCATGCTCGCGCGGCCAGGCCTTGTTGTCCCAGCCCAGCCGACGTTCGCGCGCCTGGGCCTTGGCGAACTCCGCTTGCCCGGCAACCTGCTTCAGCAACGCCTCATCGCGCGATAGTCCCGCAAACGCACAGAAGCGACGCAGCTCCCGTACCGTGTCCGCCTTCAAATCTTCGTAGCGAATGACCAGAATCTCCGCCCCATGCGGATTCGCCTGCCAGCGATCCACGTGTTCATGCCAATGACACGGCGACAATCCCTTGCCCTGCACCAGGCCAAGAAAATCAACGTGCCCTCGCAGCGCCGTCAGGAAGTGGTAGTACGACGACATCACATCGCAGCCATGTCTCAGCAAATAGACCATGCGGCGATATTTCGTCATCGGCAGTGCGTGTGACTTGAAGAACGCCACTGGGCCGTAGCGCTTGTAGTGGGTTTTATATGCGACATCCGGCACGAGATCCTGCACCAACGAGTCCTGGGCGATTTCGGGATCGACGCCAAATGCCACACCCGCCACGAGGTACTGAAACCACGTATGGCCCGAGCGCGGATAGCCACACAGGAAAATATCCTGTGTCTCGGTGTCATGGATCGGCAGCAGCTGGTTGTTCGTCATAGGATTCTTTCTAAACTTTTGACGGGTGAGTTTGTCGCTTTTCCGAGCCGCGACCGTCAGGGAGCAGCCGACAGCGAGTGCACGGCATCCTGTCGGCTGCTCCCTGACGGTCGCGGCTCGGTAACAGTTCGATTCGCCCGAAAAAACGACGTCTTCAGCCGCGCGAAGTATAACACGGCGAACGCATCCTTCAAAATAGCACATTGGCAAACCAGCACAATTCTGTCATTTCTTGAGCTTTCGCGTCAAGTCCGATTTCGTTGTTTACTTCGCACGGTGCCTTCGTGAACTAGCCTTCCGTACAATGACCATTACAACGCATCGTCAAAAAGGAGTCGCTCTTGAACGGATCCGCATACGAAGACGTCGTCGCCAAGCTTACGCCCACACAGCGCGAAGCTGTGCTGCATATCGACGGTCCGCTACTCGTCTTGGCCGGGCCCGGCAGCGGTAAGACGCGCGTCATCACCTGCCGAATCGCGCACATGTTGAACGAAGGCGTCAGGCCGCAGCAAATCCTCGCGATCACGTTTACGAACAAGGCTGCCGGCGAGATGAAGCAGCGCGTCGAGGCGATGCTGCCGGGCCGCGGCGTCTGGATCAGCACCTTTCACAGCTTTGGCGTGCGGATATTGCGGCAATATGCGGATCGCCTTGGACTGGACAAGAACTTCACGATCTACGATCAGGCCGACCGGGTTCGCATGGTGAAGTTATCGCTCGAGGCGGCTCAAATCGATGCGACGCGCTTCACGCCGGAGACGATCCAGAGCGCGATCTCGAAAGCGAAGAATTTCCTGATGTCGCCGCGGGCTTATGCAGACAGGGCGAGCGATTATTTTCAACAGGTCGTCGCTCAGGTATATGAGGTGTACGAAAAGCGGATGCGTGAGGTCAACGCGCTCGATTTCGATGACCTGCTGCTTTGGCCCGCGTTCGCCCTCAAGAACAATGCCGAGATTCGCGCGGAACTCGACGCACGCTTTCGCTACGTGCTGATCGACGAGTATCAGGACACGAACAAAGCGCAGTACGGCATCGCTCGCGGCTTGTCGGTCGATTATCCGAATCTCTGCGTGGTGGGCGACCCCGATCAATCGGTGTATCGCTGGCGCGGCTCTGACATCAAGAACATCCTCGACTTTGAACGTGACTTTCCAAACGCGCGCGTCATTCGGCTCGAAGAAAATTTTCGCAGCACGAAGACGATCCTGCGCATCGCCGACCATCTCATCGCGAACAACACGGAGCGTAAAGAAAAGACGCTGTACACGTCGAAAGGCGAGGGCGCGAAGGCCGGCGTCATGCTTTTTGAAACGGGACAAGACGAAGCCGAGCAGGTCGCCCAGCAGATCGCCGATGCCGTCGGTCGTGGCGGCAGGCACTTTAGCGACTTCGCCATCTTGCTGCGTATCAACGCCCTTTCGCGCGGCCTGGAGACGGCGTTCATCCGCAAACGCGTGCCGTTCCAAATCGTTCGCGGCCTGGCGTTCTTCGATCGCAAAGAAAACCGCGACATCCTCGCCTACCTACGCCTCCTGCTCAACCCGCGCGACGATCTGTCGTTTCTCCGCGCCGTCAACGAACCCACGCGCGGGATCGGTAAAACATCGCTCGAACATCTGCAAAACTACGCCGAGCCACGCCAAATGAGCCTGCTCAGCGCCGCCGAGCAAGTGGACAAGATTCCCGCGATCAAAGGCAAAGCCACCGCCGGGCTGAGGCATTTCGCGAAGCTGATGGCCGACCTGCGCGGCATCGTTGATGCCACACCCGACGAAGTCATGCGCCAGGTCATCGACGTCTCCGGCTATCGGCTCATGCTGAAGAACAGCACCGACCCCGACGATCAGGAACGTTTGGCGAACGTTGAGGAACTCATCACCGCCGCCCATCAATTCCATGCCGAGGACAATAGCCGAACCATCAGCGACTTTCTGGAAAACATCACCCTGGCGAGCGACGTGGACGGCTGGGACGAAAAGCAAGATTGCGTCGCGGTCATGACGCTGCACGCCGCCAAAGGGCTGGAATTTCCCGTGGTTTACATGATGGCATGCGAGCAGGGTATTCTACCTCACGAGCGCAGCATGGGCGAGAACGCCCAGCTCGAAGAGGAACGCCGATTGGCGTTCGTCGGCATCACGCGGGCGCAGGAGGAGCTGAACCTGTCGCATGCCCGCATGCGCGAATTTCGCGGGCAGACGAACTACACGATCCCCAGCATGTTCCTTGACGAACTGCCGCATGACTGCATCGAATCGATGGACTTCAGCGGCAGCTCAGCCAAGGCGGTCGAAGGTTGGCGCAAGAGTACGACCGGCGCGAGCCAGGGCTGGTACGACACCGGCTTTGCACGCACTTCGACGAAACGAAAGGACGACTTCAGCGAGCCGCTCAAGGAATCGTCCACGACCTATAGCGTCGGTGCGTTGGTTCATCACGATGTCTACGGCGTTGGTCGCGTCACCGACATCTCGGGCCAGGGCGTGTTGCGCAAGGTAAAAATTCGCTTCAGCGTCGGCGGCGAACGGACGTTTCTCGCGGCCAAGGCGAAGTTGTCGGTCGTCAAATCGTAACCTGTAGAGAAATGTGAATTCGACGAAGGAATTGCTACACTAAATTCGAGCTGATTCCCCGTTCAGCGCTCGAGGGTTCTACCTTTGCACGGTGTGGCGCGAGCGCCAAACGTAAACAAGTGGCCTATCGTTCACCGCGTTAACCTTCTCCAGATAATGATCGAGAATCCCGCGCAGGAAATATCCCATGCCAATCACCTTCACCTGCACGTGTGGCAAGACGTTGCGCGTGGCGGATGAGTATGCGGGCAAGGACGGAGAGTGCCCGAGTTGCAAGAAAGCGATCCGCATTCCGGAAGCGGCGGGCGACGGCGGGCAGTTCACGGAGCAGGCGCCGAAGCCGAGGAGCGGTAGCGAGCCGTGGGCGTCCGCGCCGTCGAAAACCACGCCGCCGCCTCTGCCTCGGGACGACGATAGCCTCGCCGATATTCCGCCGCTGACGACGCACGCCGGCGGGGTGATTGCGCCGAACGACGACTTTTTCGTGGAGGCGCCGCCGGAAATCGGTCGGACGTATAGCGCATTCTCCACGCTGCAACGCGGCGTGGAACCGATCAACTGGGGTATGCGAATCGCCGCCTCTTTCATGGCATTCGTTGCGTCGGCCTTCATTACGGGCCTCATAGTCGGCGTGCTTATGTCGCAACCGTTTCGTGTCGAAGCCATCCTCGTTCTCATCGGCGTGCCGACGTTCGTTGGCTTGTCGATCGTCGCGATTATTCTCTGGTGGACCGGGTTCAGCCATACCTGCACCTACGTTGGCAACAAAGGCATCGTCAAGTACACCTGCTCCGGCCACCGCGATAATATCTCGACGGAGATGTTTCTCTTTGAAGACGCCATTGAGCTGCGCACCGGCCAAACACGCCACTACTACAACGGCGTCTACACAGGCACCGATTATAACTTCACCTGGACCGACGAGAAAGGCCGGGTCATCCACACGCTCTCCGGCCGTTATCGCAGCGAGCAAGGCATCCCCGTCGCCAAGGACCCGTTTCACTACGCCATCATGGCCGAGTGGGCCTGGACCTTATACCTGCTCAGTGACCTCGACCAGGTCACCGCCAACGATGGCATGCTCTTCTTCGGTCTCAAAGGCGGCGACTACATTCAGCTTGGCGAGAATCTCTTGGTACTCGTGAAGGGTGGCCAAACGCTTCGCCTGCCCGGCACCAAAATCGAAAAAATGACCATGGCCAACGGCGTCTTCGCCATCTGGGAAATCGGCGCCAAGGAAGGCTGGTTCGTCAACTCCGGCATCCACCAAATCATGTACGCCGACATCGGCAACGCCCGGTTCTTCACCATGGCGCTCGAGAAACTTCTGGGCATTTGATTCTGATTTGTTTAGCCGCTCGCCTTTGGCGAGCGCGATCCACGTCGATCGCGCTCGCCAAAGGCGAGCGGCTAAACGAGAGGTACAATTCCATGAACGCCGAACCGCGCACGCCGAACCGTTTGGCCTGCGAAACCAGCCCGTACCTCCGTCAACACGCATACAACCCGGTTGATTGGTTTCCCTGGGGCGACGAAGCATTGCAAAAGGCCAAGTCGCTCGATCGGCCTATCTTCCTCAGCATCGGCTACTCGGCATGCCATTGGTGTCATGTCATGGAGCACGAGAGCTTCGAGGATCCCGAGATCGGCCAAATCCTCGCCGAGAATTTCATCAGCATCAAAGTCGATCGCGAAGAGCGACCAGATCTCGACCAAATTTACATGACTGCCGTGCAGCTGCTAACCCAGCGCGGCGGTTGGCCGATGTCGGTATTTCTCACGCCCGATTTGCGACCGTATTACGGCGGCACGTACTTTCCTCCGGCGGATCGTCACGGCATGCCATCGTTTCGGCGCTTGATCCTCGCGTTGGCCGACGCTTGGAAGAATCGCCGTGCGGAAGTGATCGCGAACGCCGACCAGATCACCGCCGGCATCGTCCAGGCCATGCACATCGCCCCGGCGGTTCAGCAAGGCGAAACGCTCGGTGCCGACCTGCTTCGCAATGCCGCCCAGTTGCTTGGCCGCAGCTTCGATCCGCGCCACGGCGGGTTTGGCCAGGCGCCGAAGTTCCCGCATCCGACTGAGCTGCGACTGCTGCTGCGCATTGCTCATCGCTTTGGCGACGAATCCGCCTTGCAAATGGCGACCAAAACTCTCGACGCCATGGCCATGGGCGGCATGTACGACCAGCTCGGCGGCGGGTTCCATCGCTACTCCACCGATGAACGCTGGCTGGCGCCCCACTTCGAGAAAATGCTTTACGACAACGCCTTGCTCAGCAGCGCCTACACCGAAGCGTTTCAGCTCACGCGAAAGCCGTTCTATCGCGCCATTGCCGAGGAGACGTTCGCCTATGTCGTGCGCGAGATGACCAGCCCCGACGGTGCGTTCTACAGCACGCAGGATGCCGACAGCGAAGGCGTCGAGGGCAAGTTCTTCGTCTGGAGCCTGCGCGAGATTGAGACGATCCTTGGCCTAGACGATGCGACGCTGTTCGCCTCGATCTATGACGTCACGCCGTATGGCAACTGGGAGGAGAGCAACATCCTGCACCTATCGCGGCCCATCGAGATCGACGCGAAGATGATGGGGATTCCAACGGAGGAACTGCGATCCCGTCTAATGGTGTGCAAGCAGAAACTGCTGGCCAAGCGAGGCAAGCGCATTTGGCCAGGACGCGATGAGAAGATTCTGATCTCTTGGAATGCGCTGATGATTGCCGCATTCGCGAAAGCCGCACAGGCGCTTGATCGCCCTGACTATGCCGTGGCGGCATCACGCTCGGCGGATTTTCTGCTGACGAAAATGCGCCGCAGCGATGGGCGGCTTTTTCGCACTACCTTCGCCGGGGTGGGGCCGAAATTGAACGCCTATCTCGAAGACTACGCCTACCTCGCCGATGCCCTCGTCACGCTCTACGAGGCGACGCTGGAGCCACGCTGGATCGCATCCGCGCTATCGGTGACGCGCGTGATGATCGAGCAGTTCTGGGACGACATGGAGGGCGGCTTCTACTACACCGGCAGCGATCACGAAGCGCTGATCGCACGCGGCAAGGATCCGCACGATAACGCCACACCATCGGGCAATGCGATGGCAGTCACCGCGCTGGTGCGTCTCTCAAAGCTGACAGGCAACGCCGACCTGCACGACAAAGCCGTACGAACGATGCACCTGTTCAGCGACCTGATGGCGAGCTCGCCAATGGCCGCCGGGCAAATGCTGTGCGCGTTCGACTTCCACCTTGGCCCAGTGCAGGAGATCGTCGTCGTCGGCAACGCCAACGCCGCCGAAGTGCAAGAAGTGCTGCGGATGTTGCGCGAGCCGTTTCGGCCTAACCAGGTCGTCGCCTGGAAAGCCAATGAGAATTCGGAAGTTGAAACGATGCTGTTGCTGCTAAAGGATCGCCCCGCGCTCGGCACGGTGACGACGTATGTGTGCGAGAACTTCACGTGCCAGCAACCGCTCGTCGGCGTGGAGGCGGTGCGAACGTCGTTTCGGGTGACATCGGAGCCGCACACGAAGTAAGCGGTCGGTTTGAGCAATCTCGACGGGATTACTTCCTGGGTGGCTCCTGGTTGCTCACGTCACTTAGCTGTCTCTCCAACCTTTTTCGCTTTCGTGACCGTCTTTTCGAAAAATATCACGTGCTGCCAGGGCAGATGATTGACCGTCTTTTGGTGCTTCATCTCAGCATGTGTTTCCATTTCTTTCATCACCTGTTTGATCGACATACGATGCACGTCCAGGATCGGCACTTTCGGATCCTCCAGGCGGAACTCGACGAACGCCACGCGGCCGCCGACTTTGAGCGACTTCACCAACTCGCGCATCACTTCATATGGATACGACAGCTCATGATAGACATCGACCATCAGCACGAGGTCGATGGCGTTGGCGGGCAGCGTCGGGTCTTTCTCCGTGTTACGAATGAGCGTAACATTGGCGATCTTCTCTTGCTTGAGCCGATTGGCGAGGATGGCGATCATCTCTTTCTGGATATCGACGGCATAGACTTTGCCCTTGTCGCCGACGAGTTTGGACAATCGCACCGTGTGATGCCCGCTGCCAGCGCCGAGGTCGACAACGACGTCGCCGGGTTTGACCCCAAGCGACGGCATGAGCTTGGACACATTTTCTTCGCGTTCGCGTTCGGGTCGCTCCAGCCAACCGGCGCCCTGCCAACCCATGACATGGGCGATCTCACGGCCCAGGAAAAACTTGCCCGTCCCGTTTGGATCGTGCAACTGACGGAATTCATACCGGTTCGGTTCCGCCTTCTTCGTCGGTTGGCCCTGCCCCGCAACGAGCGATGCAGCGAGGGTGGTGGTGAACAAGGCGAAGATTGCGGTTCTCATGTTGGATTCCTGGATAGTCAAAAAAAGCTCACGCAAAGACGCCAAGAAGACGCCACCGACAAAAGTCGACTTACGAGCCGGAAGCGTAAGCGACGGATTTCTCCAATCCGTCGCTTACGCTTCCGGCTTGTACTTTTGTCGTTGGCGTTAAAGAAGACGAAAGGGCCGCCTTCAGGCCATTGCCATTGTAGCGGGAGAGCCACAACAAATACGGATCACGAAAAAGCGAAATGGCGAAAACAAGAAAAATGCGTTTGAGTTTCTCTTTCGCAATTTCGTACTTTCGCCCTTTCGTGATTTGCATTTGTAAATCTTGGCTACTTCATCGCGCTGAAGCTTTCGATAATCGACAGAAGCGGCGTGAACATGCTGACGGCGACAAACCCCACGACGACGGCACACAGCAAGATCGCGATCGGCAGGGCGATTAGCGCGAGGCGATGCAGCGTTCGGGCAGCGTGGCGCGATTGCGAATCGCCGATTTCGCGCAGCGCCCACGTCAGGTTGTTCGCCTTCTCCGCCGACACAATCAGTGCCTGCATCGATTGCGTCGCCAAGCCGTTGCGATACAGGCTTTCCGGCAACGACTTGCCTTGCGCGATATCGTTGCGCAAGCCGCGCACTCGCACCTGCATCACGGCAGGCAAGAGTTGCGAATGAAGAACGCGGTTCAGAATTTCAGGCAGCGGCTTGCGCGATTCCAGCATCTGGCCCAGCAGGATCAGAAACTCGCCACGCAGGTACGATCGATAGAATCCGCCGAGGAATGGGAAATGCCAACGCACATGCGAGATGAACAGGAACAGGTTGAACGCCACCAGCACCATAAACATCGCGAAGGCTTCCAGCCACCAATACCGCGTGCCGAACCTGCTGATGCTCATGAACAGCTCGGTCAGAAACGGAAGCCTTAGTTTGAAATCCATGAATATCTTTTCAAACTTTGGCATGATGAAAACACTCAAGAAACTCACGATGCCTACCAACTGAATCATGATAAACAGCGGGTAACCCAGGCGCACGAGCAAGTCCACCCAGACCGTGGTAAGCTGGCGGTCGGGCAGGCGGCGCAGGCTTTCCGGCAGGTCGTCGGTGAACTGCCCGACGGCCACGGCCAAGGCGGTCTCGCGCGGTACGATGCCAGGGACGGCAGCGATTGCAAGGTCGAGTGGAATGCCCGATTGCAGCATCCACACCAGGCGTTCGAGGCGTTTGTCGAAGCTGCGTTGGCGATGGATCCAGTAATAGCCGGGGAAGACGAAAAATAGCAGCACACCGGTCCAGAAGCGGTACATATCCTTGTGCGGACGATCATCCAGATATGCTTGTAGAAACGCTTCGAGAGGCAGATTGTTGGCGCCGGCGGCCTGCAACAAGCTGACGAATTCCAGCTGCCGGGCGGCGCGGTAGTTCAAGTAAGCGATAATTTCCCAACACCAGAGCCAAAACAACAACGCGTAAATGGGCACGCCGGCCGGCCCGAGCACACCGACCAGGACGCCGCCGCAGATCGGTAGGGCGATGAAGAACCAAAACTGAAGCAAGACGAGTTTGTACCAGGTATTCATTTGCCCCCTCCGCTTAGGCCGTCGAGGAGGGCCAGCATCGGAGCGAATACGCCGAGCGCGAACAGCATGCCCAGGGTGCTGCCGACAACGAAGATCAGGAGCGGTGGCAGCAGCGTGCGAATCAGGCTGGCGCGAATATCGGAGTGTCGGCGGTACATGCCGGCAACATGCCGAAGCGACGGGCCAAGCGTGTTCTGCTTTTCCCCAAACCCAATCATCCACACGACAAGGTCGGGCACCAGGCGTTCCTCCCGCAGCGCTACGCCGAGCGGCATGCCCTGGCTCAAACGTCGTTCGACGCGCAGGGTTCCTTCCGCCAGCAGCGGATCGCTCGACGCCTGGCCCGCCAACAGAATCGCCTCGTGGAGCGGAACCTTCTGTTCGACGAGAATGGCCAACAGATCCACAAACGCCGCCAGGCGGGCCGAGCGAAACAGCGTGCCCACTAGTGGTAATGAATAGATCGTTCGCGCCCACAATATGCGGCCTTCGACCGTGCGCCGCAGCCACCAGCGTTCTACCGCGACGGCAAGAACGAAGATCACTATCGGTGGCAGAAAAATCCACACGGCGTTGCGAGCGAGGAAGAGCACCACCACGGTCGCGAATGGCACTCGCATTTTAAAATCGGCGAAGACCTTTACATACGCGGGCAGCACCGCCATGCCGACGAAGATCAGCAAGCCGACGCCAATGACGACGATCATGGCGGGATAGATTATGGCGTTGACGACATTGACGCGAAAGTCGGTCAACGAGCGTGCATAGGTCGTCAGCGTTGCTAGCACCTCGCCGATGCGGCCGCTGCGTGCGCCGGCGGAAAGCAGGGCGGCATAGTAGGCCGGCACGCGGCCTTTCTGCCTCTCGATTGCTTGCGGCAGCGTGAAGCCCGCCCGCAGATCGTCGGCGAGCGCTTGCGTCACGGTCCGCAGTCGGCCCCAGCCAATCTCGCTCGCCAAGGCCGCCAGACCCTGGTCAAGCGGCACCCCCGCCTTGGCCATCCCGGCGATCTCGTCGTTGAGCGTAATCAACTCCTCCGGCGACAATGGGCTTGCAAATGGCGAAGGCGTCGAGGCCAACGGCTTCGCAGAAAACTCACCACCCGACCCGGCTGCCGGATCCGTATCGTTCGACATGGGTGCCAGCCTTTCGGAAGCAGAAACGATGCAATCGACATTAGTCCGCGATTACCGTAGGCATTACGCTTCGCGTGCTGGATTACCACAAAACCATCACGCGGAGAGTGATGCCTACTGTAGTCGCACGCATTCATTGCGCCACGCCCCCGCTTATTCGCCGTGGATCGCAAGAGATTTGGGATAATCTTATTTTTTTTTCGCGAAATGAGGGTCTGGCAAACCGGATGCATGGCGATTCGGCGATTCTGGCCGAAGTTTGAAACAACGCGGCTCACTCAGCGTGCCGTCTGGGATTGGCGCTCGCCTCGCACGAACACAGCGGCGACGCTGCCGGGAAACGTCACGCCTTCAAACGGACTCCAGCCACACTTCGTTTTCAATTCCTCGCGACGGACCGTTTTCGGCCTCTTCAAATCGAGAACCGTCAGTGAGCCGACGTAGCCAGGCAGTAGTCGGCCCCATTTCTCACGTGTGTACGGATTGACGAACGTGCCAGGATTCGCTGAGCAAATCGCGGCAATGCGTTCAGGCGTGAAGCCTTTTTGGACGAGCAGCCAGGTCACGAACGGGCCATAGGTATCGAGATGCGGTTGGCCTGACATGCCGCGTTCTTTCTCGGCGAGCGTGTGCGGTGCGTGATCGGTGGCGAGATAATCGGCGGTACCGTCGCGCAACGCTTCGAGCATCGCCTCGCGGTCGGAAGGGCTGCGTAACGGCGGGTTCATTTGCATCCAGCCGCGGTTCGCCGGCGTGATCTGGGCGGTGTCATAAAAGACATGGTGCGGCGTGACCTCGCCGGTGACGTTTAGTCCCTTCGCCTTGGCGGCGCGGATCAGATGCAAGCCTTCACCGACAGAGTAATGGCACAATTTGCCGCGAAGGTTGTACTTCTCGATCATCGCCAGGGCGAAGCGCGTCGCGCTGAGTTCACACTCCGCTGGTCGGCGAGCTTCATGGGTGGCGGCGCCCTTGTGTTGTTCCAGCAGGATCGGGTCTTCGCAATGAAAGCTAACCGCTTGACCAGCGTAGTCCGCAAGCGTCGCATCGAGTTGCTCCAACGACGAGAAGAACAGATGCCCGACGCTCGGTCCCATGTACGCTTTGTAGGGGACATTACGTAGCAGCGGTTTCGTCCCCGGCCCGATGCCAGCGTACAGCGTGAACACCACCGGCAGCTTTTGGCGAAGCAGCAGCGCTTCCTTGACGGCGTAGCTGGCGTCGTCGATCGGCGCTGCCGGGTTGTTCGGCATGTCGGCAACGTGTAGCACGCCACCGTTGAGTGCCGCGGCACAGGCGCAGGCGAACGTCTCCTTGTGCATCTCATGCTGCGTTATGTCTTCGCGGGCGTGGATGTGTATATCGCCCATGCCCGCGAAGATCAGGCAATCGTCGCCAAAGACATGCGTCGGCGTGCCGAGGTTGGCACCGACAGCAGCGATGACGCCGTCGGCGATGGCGATTTGGCCACGACGAACGCCGTCGATGTCGGCGAGTTGGCCTTCGACGATGGTGGGAGGATTGTTAGACATAGACATAGTTTTCCGGTTGAATTGGTAGTTCAGGAACATGCGACCGCGGATTGTCGGTGCGTATTTCGGCACTCTGATACGGCTTCAAGAACATCTCGAATGGCGGAGCAAAAGCTCACGCCATTCGAGATGGATGTCCTCGGGGAGAACATCAAGTAGGTCGATATGGCGTTCACCAGCAAAAACTCGAATTTCGCTATGCGGATAATTCCATTCTTCGGGCGCATGAAACGGCGTAAAGGTGAACTGAAACACGCCCAAGTCCCAGCGTTCTGGCGGAATGTCGCTAACTTGAAAGCCAATGACGCCCCAACCTTCAAAGTAACGGTCGTTGCCGTTCACACGGTCCAGACGAAGCCATTCCGGATGACCGTACTTGCTGCGCCCACACGAGATGTCGGGCAGTTCGACGGCATTCACTTCAACCGGTTGCGACGCATCGTCCCATAGTCCGAGAGGCACGCGGCGAAATAAAAACTCCGCCTTCGGAAATGCAGCATCGGGTGCTGAACGTCGGCTGTCCATCTTCATTGCGGCAGGAATCTTAGGCATTGAGATAGACCTTGGCTTTTTCCAAGAGGTTGAGAAAAGCAGATACTTCGGGCTGAATTTTCTCGACGACAGGCTTGGCGACACCATCTGAAAAAAGTGCGCTTACCGAGCCTTTGTTGGTGAATTCGACGTAGACTTTTTTCTTGCCCTTCGTGCTGCGCATAACGACGCCTACGCCGCCAACGACGGACGGAAGAACCTGGGTAGGCAAAAATAGCGCAGTCTGCATTGTTTCAAGGAAACGGCCAGCGATAGCGATCGATTTATCGTTCGGCGGCCCACCTTTGCCAAAATCCATTTCATGCCGATTGGATTGGAGATGTTCAAGCCGATCATGGAAAACGGACCACGGTGTCAGGTTAGGCGAATTACCTGAGCCGGCAGGCATGGCCGACAACAGCGATGTTCGGTAGCGTATTCAAGGATTCGAGCACTTCTGACATCATATCTTTGATCCTAAGGATTTGGCCCAAAGCTCATTCCGTCAGTTATCGCAAAGTCCATTGATTCCATTCTAACGCGTTTACAGATCGAGGCCAATAGCAGCGTTAGCCGGCGCAGCCCTCACTTCTCATCCCCCGCTTCCCTGCGCAGCCGATCCAACTCCGCACGCAGTTCGCGCACAGTCTCAATATAACCCGGGTCGGCGATGACGTTGCGCATCTGCTGCGGGTCCTTCTGCCGATCGAACAATTCCCACTCCGGCGTGAGCGTTACGTCTTTCGCGCCTTTCATGCCGAGAGCCTTGCCGTAGTAATGGATGAGCGTGTACTGCTTGGTTCGCACGCCGTAGTGGGCGGGCACGTTGTGCGAGCCATCGAGATGCATCCAGTACCGGTAATAGCTTGACTTACGCCAATCGCCTGGCGTGTCGCCTTCGAGCACCTTCTTGTAGCTTCGGCCGTCCATTTCCTTCGTCGCCTTGCCGCCCGCGAGGTCGAGGAACGTTGGTGCGTGATCGATATTCATGACGATGTCGTCGTTCACCGTACCCGCTTTTGTATGGCCAGGCCAACGCACGATCAACGGCGTCGTGATCGCCGGTTCGTACATCAGTCGCTTATCGTAGAAGCCGTGCTCGCCGAGGAAGAAGCCCTGGTCCGAGGTGTAGATGATGATCGTGTCCTCCGCCAGGCCGTTCGCTTCCAGGAACGCCATGATGCGGCCCACGTTTTCATCGACGGCGGCGACGCACGATAGATAGCGTTTGAGGTAATGCTGGTATGCCCATTTGCGCAGCTCATCGCGCTCCATCTTCGGGATTTCCATTTGCAAATCGCGTTCGTTGAAATCCTGGCCGATGCGCATGCGGATCATGCCGACCTGTTTCGCGCGGCCTTTGTAATCGTCGAGCAGCGTTTCCGGTTCGGGAATCTTGACGTCCTTGTAGAGGTCCTTGAAGCGCGGGGCTGGGTCCCAGGGCCGATGCGGGGCTTTGTAATGGCAGAAGAGCATGAACGGCTTGGTCTTGTCGCGTTGCTTCATCCAGTTGAGCGACAGATCGGTGATGACGTCCTCGGAATAGCCGCCCTTGTACTCCTTTAGCTCCTTGGCCTTTGAACCCATCATGCGCAATTTCGGATTGATGTATTGGCCCTGCCCGGGAAGGATGTTCCAGGTATCGAAACCAGCGGGGTCGGTTTGCAAATGCCACTTGCCGAACAGGCCAACTTGATAGCCAAGCATGCGCAGCAAATGGCCGACATGTGTCGTCTTCGGATTGAGTACGTCAGCGAGCGTGTAGACACCGTTCTTGTGGCTATGCTGGCCAGTCAGCAACGCGGCCCGGCTGGGCGTGCAGATCGAGTTCGTCACGACGGAATTGCGAAACAGCATGCCTTGCTTGGCGAGCTTGTCGAGGTTCGGCGTTTTCGCCACGCCTTTGAGCCATGAGCCGTAGGCGCTGATCGCGGCGTTGGCGTGATCGTCGCTCATGATGTAGATGATGTTCGGCTGCTTCTTCGGGGCCTGGGCGTGCGCGATCGTGGGAAATATGAGCGCAGTCAGGATCAACAGAATACGGATCATTATGATAATTCCCTCTAAGCCCCAGGATGAGCGCAGCGATTCCTGAGGGTGACGTCGCCAGTTTATCCCCAGGAATCGCTACGCTCATCCTGGGGCTTGGGTGATGCTCACCAATGCATCACAAACCCGCCATCGACGTTGACGCACTGCCCGGTGATATTGCGGCCATGCGTTGATGCCAGGTACACGGTCATCGCCGCCATTTCCTCGGGCGTCTGCCATTCGGCGAGCGGGACGACTTTGCGGATCTTGTCGCCCGCCCAGTCGTCGTACGATTGCTTTCTGTCGGCAGGCTGCATCGCGTTCCAGGCGGCCCAGATCGATTGATTTAGCTCGGTCTTCACCATGCCCGGACATAACGCATTGACGCGCACATGATACGGCGCGAGGTCCTTGGCGGCACACTGCATGAAATTGATGAGCGCCGCCTTCGACGCGCTATACGGCGGATCGGTCTGCGAGCCCATCTGCCCGGCAACCGATGCGATCAGGAGGATCGAGCCGGCCTTCGCTTTGAGGAAGCTCGGCGTGAACGCATGCACGACATTGACCGCGCCTTGCACGTTGACATTCATGACACGAGGCCAATCGCTCGGCTTAAGGTTCCAGAACGGAAACCCGAATTTGCCCGACCCGATGCCGACCGCGAACACGAGATGATCGACGCGGCCCGATTCGCTGGCGATACGATCAGCGGCGGATTTCATCGCCTCGAAGTTGGTAGCATCTGCCGTAATCGCGCTGGTCTTGACGCTGAATTCGCGGGTAATGGCGCTAGCTGCATCGGTGACGATAGCTTCGCGATCGACGAGCGCGACGTTCGCACCTTCGCGGGCAAACTCCCGCGCGATGGCGTTGCCGATGCCGCGCGCCGATCCAACGATGACGGCGGTGTGTCCTTGAATACCGAGGTTCATGAATTGGTCCCAAAGTGTTTAGCTGCGACGCGGAGCGCGGGCTTACAGTTCACGCTCCGCGTCGCGGCTAAACGGTGTTACAAATAATCTTCGCGGATCGGCGTGAAGATGTCCAAGGCGCGGACGATGTCGCCCGGCTTGCCCAGAGCGACGACGCGATGCTTGACGCCGCCGGGGATGCGCCACATGTCGCCCTTGCTGAGAATCTTGTTTTCGTTGCCGATGAAGAATTGGGCCTGTCCTTCGATCATCATGCCGACCTGTTCGTGCGGATGGCTATGCTCCGCGACGACCGCGCCTGGCTCAAGCTCGACGTAGGACAGCATCAGCTTCTCGCACGCACAGGTGGAGATGCGCACACCGGGGAAGATGTCATGACGAGCACATTCGTCGGATGTCGGAAAAAACATACTCATGCACAGCCCTCCTGCGCCAAGATTGGCAAAACAGTGTACCCCTGCCGTGCTGATTTTATACGCTTAGCGAAGCGGATTGCCATGTCGAGCGCGAATGCGTACACCGACGCCTGGCGGAAGTGTCCGAGCCAATCGCGATTCCGCGCTTCAACGCTTCCGCGAAGCGTCGCAAAGGCCGGTGAAAGAAATTGCCTGGTCCAGTCGTTTGCCCTCGGGTTTGATTGTCTGAGGCACCGGATTGAAGTTGCCCCCGCACGCGTAGAACCGCCCATGACCGAAATAGCACCTGCGCATTTGGCGAACGGGCAGGCGAGTGCATCGGGTCGCGATTGTTCGGAGCCCCCATATTCCGCATTTTGCGTATATTCGGCGTTACAGAAGCTACCGAAAAAGACTTTTTTATCCGCAAAACAAGAAAATCCGCTTGACAGAAGTGGCCATCATGAGAGAAGATAAGTAGTATTCCACAGCGCATTATCTTTAACAAAGAGTTTCGTGCATTCAGCAACACATTTCGCCGAAACATGTTACGAAATGGTAACTCCATGAAGCAAAGAAAACTGCCTAAACGGGTCTTAGTGGCTGGCTTGCTGCTGATGTTTGCCATCGGCACGTCGGTAGGCCTCATTTCGATGACTTCCACGCGGGCCGCGGCCGTCGTTCGGGACGGCGACCCCAATGCGGGTAAAATTGGCTGCGGCATCTTGCGCCAGCTGTCGGCTGAGTACGACATGCTCCAGTCGGGCCAAGTCCCCGTCACCCAGGATCGGCGCGGACTGGCGGCGGCGCCGACGACGTGGGCGCAGCTTCAGCAGAAGTATAAATACATTCAATTCGACGCCAAGAAGCGCGTTTTAGTAAACGCCCGCGTCACGCTTTTGGAACATTTCGATGGATTCAAGAATGAATTGCGTGAACTGGGCATGGAAGTGACCGTCGTGGCCGAGAAGCAAGGCCTGGTCATCGGGTACCTGCCGATCGATCGGGTCGCGGAAATGCCGAAGCTAGCTCATTTTTCGACAGCGTCGGCCGTCTTTAAGCCGATTTTGCGAACCGGTTCCAAAAACTCCGAAGGTGATGCGGTACTGAAATCGTCGACCTATCGCATCGCCAACCCTACCCAAACGGGGGCTGGTTTCACGGTCGGGGTCATCTCCGACAGCGTCAGCCAATCGCCACCGGGTCTTCCAAATTCAGTCGCATTGAAGGACTTGCCAGCAGGCCTGAATGTACTGCTGGACGGCCCGGCGGCTTCTACGGATGAAGGTCGGGCGATGCTCGAAATCGTGTGGGATATTGCACCCGGAGCGGGTTTGGCGTTCTCGACCGGTTCGGGGTCGCCTCAGACATTTGCCACCAGTATCACGAACCTCTTCGGAGCCGGCTGCCAGGTCATCTGCGATGACCTGGGCTACCCCAACACCCCTTTCTTTAACGACGGCGTAGTCGGTCAGGCAATCGATACCGTCACCGCCAGCGGGGCGTTTTACTGTTCGGCGGCGGGAAACGATGGCAACACTGCCTGGGGCGCCAACTGGACGGGGATGGCCGCCACCGTCGGCGGAATAGCCGGCACGTTCCACGACCTTGGCGGAGCCAGCCCGTTCCATCCGATCTCAATTCCCGCTGGCCAAACGATGGTACTCGCGTTTCAATGGGACGCCGCTTTTCTCGAAGGCGGTTCGGTCTTGCCCGCATTCCAGGTGGCGAATGACCTCGCCGTCATTATCACCACTCCCGCGGACGTGATCCTGGTGCAGGCTTTCCCAGACAACAACAACCTGACTACGGACGAGGCCCTGGAATTTGTTGTACTCAACAACCCGGGTGCTGTGCCTTTGATCGCACGCATCTCGTACCAGCTCGTCAACGGCCCAGCCCCGACGGCCATCAAATGGGTCGCCTTCACGGGCGGAGGCAACGCCGATCCGGGTGCTCCAGGGCAGGCTAATTCCAGTGCCATCTTCGGGCACG